>JBCKWE010000123.1:0-2010 GCA_038923045.1 Legionellaceae bacterium | reverse complement strand
GATCTTTTGTAGAAGACGATGGTCAAACGGTCTGGTACAGTTTTCAAAAAGATGATCCCTTTAAACAGTATGGAGTAGATAAAGAACACCCTTGCTCACGCGATCCAGCAGGTTACCTGCAATCAGATGCGCTGGTCTGGTTCAAGGTTGGCAGCGATCAAAAGGCACGCGTTATCAATAGAAATACCGACGATCTGATGTGCCACGCCACGCCTGACAAGATCTATCATCCAAAAAACAAACATTTGGTATTGCTTAACAACTATGATCAACCCATAATCCAGGCGCTCGCTCGAATTACGTCTCAAAAACAAATGCTTGCTTGGAAAAATGATTTGTCTGGTGAACTTTTAAGCATTGAATTAAAAGAATTTGACATGCGATTCGATCAGGAGATGGGACAAGATGGCGGCGTGAAATGGAAAAGCTCAAAACATTTTGGATACCACATTGACCCTCACCACAAAAATGGTTCTTTTGAACCCATTCCTCATTATCTCGTCTTAACCAATGATGAAGGAAAACAAAAACTTATTTGCCCATCCCGACGGTATACACCTGAAAAAATCAAATTTGCAAAACCTGTACAGCCCAAGGTACACAGCGATACAGTAGAACAATTGTTCACCTATGATATTGATTCAAAAGGCAGGATAATCCTGCCAGAAGAGCCAAAAGCACTGCTCTACCTCATTTATTTGTCGCTTGAAAAACAGGATTACTCACATGCTTTTCAAGACATGCTAAAACTGATGCAACATCCGGATGACTGGGATGAATCCATGCAAAACATGATGCACTATTTTGAACTCCCCAATCCGAATGACAAGGACAAACTCAACACACAACCCTTGGCTTTGGCACTACGTCTTCAGCTAAAAGCCATCATGCTGTCCCAGACCGCTAAGGAAATGAGTGCCACGCAAAAGGAATCCTTGACGAAAGATTACATCAATTACCTCAATCAATTAAATAGCATTCAAGGGTTCCAAAGGCTCAACCTGGAGCATGAACGATTGCTTTATAATGTTTTAGCCGATGTCACGCTCTCTACAGATGAACGCTTGATTTTAGAAAGTCGCATGCTGTACCTGCAAGCGCAATCAGGCACGTTTCCTGAAGAATTTACATTACTATCTGGTTCGGTTATGCCAGAACCGCATAGTAGAGCACTCTCTGCCGAGTGGGGCTGGATTGATCACGCAATGCAAGCAACCATGATTTCTGCATTAGAACATCCCGCAGCAATCGCATTTACCATGCGACCTGGGATTGCATTTGTACATAATTTTCTCTTCTATTACAGTACATTGCAACAAGATACACCCAAAAACAAAGTTGATGAAATCAGAGAACTACTAAAAGCATGTCGATACGATACTGACACACGGGTCATCTGTGTGCGGGCGCTTTTATTGAGTGTTGTGTCAAATCCGGCAGCATTTCCACCCTGTCAAGAACTCCATGAACTGTCAGAAACACAAAAAGAGACAGCGCCTGAAAATGCTTGCCCACTGGAAATTGCACTTACTGCGCTTGTTAAGGGAAAAGAACCCGTACCGGAATTATCGTCGTTTGATTCATCAATTCATCACAGGCCCCAAACAGGTTCTCGTCCTCCAGGAGTTAGACTTGAATCAGGAAAGTCTGAAAAGATGGTCCCCATACATCCTGAATTTGCTGAAATACCAGATACGCTGTTAGTCGAGTTACACAAAAATCACATGATTACCCGCACTCTGCCTGGTCAAGGTGATCTTTTAAAATTAACCGAACGCTTGGTGGAACTTAAAGAAATAAAAATCTTCTATGAAACTCAAGCTAAAACGCCAGACCCTGCCATTGCCCGTGAGTTTGGGCGATTACTCGAAGGCGCTCAGGAGGTTATAGCTGAAACACAACAACAAATAACGGCAATCCAATCAGTATTGTCATTGCCGGTTGGTTCTCTAATACCAAACGAACAATGGATCATTGATATCAAGGATGATCAGATTGAGTCCTCGATCA
>JBCKWE010000122.1:0-2042 GCA_038923045.1 Legionellaceae bacterium | reverse complement strand
AACTCTGCCAAAGCCACCAGTGGCGCAGACATTGAGGCCACGGCCCTGAATACCAATCTAGAAGCCGCTGACGAAATAGCCAGACAATTACGCTTGCGTGATTTAGGCGGATTGGTGGTCATTGATTTTATTGACATGGGTGCCAGCAAAAATCAACGTGATGTGGAAAATCGTCTGAGAGAGGCATTGAAAGCAGACAGGGCACGTATTCAGGTTGGTCGCATTTCACGCTTTGGTTTATTGGAAATGTCACGTCAACGCCTGCGCTTATCATTAGGCGAAGCGGCTCAGGAAGTGTGCCCCCGTTGTGAGGGTCGTGGTACTGTACGTAACATTCAATCCAATGGACTGTCTATTATTCGGTTGATTGAGGAAGAAGCCCTGAAAGACAAAACGGCTGAAGTGCACGCGCAACTTCCCGTTGACATGGCGACCTTCATCATGAACGAAAAACGCGAGTTCATCTACAATATTGAGAAGCGCCACGGTGTACACGTTGTCATTATTCCAAACCCCTACTTGCAATCACCACAATACACCATTAGTCGCCTCAAAGAAGATAACGTTGCTAAAAATAAAAAACCCAGTTATTCGTTGATTCAGCAACCAGAGCTGGAAATTGTACGTGCCGCTCTACACACGGCAATCATTGTTGAACCGGTTGTAAAGGGGTATGTTAACCAACAGGCAGGTAGGCCAAAAGAACCCAGCTTTTTAGGACAGATCTGGAACGCTATTACCGGCAATAAAACGTCCACCGGCACATCTAGAACGCAAGCCTATCGATCAAGCCAACATGCGGAACCAGCACGAAAATCAACATCGCAATCAACAGAAAGGCGACATGTTGCAACTCGCCGACGCCCTAGTGCGAACGCAACCAATACAAACCCGCAACGACCAGGATCTGGCGCTGCCCGAAAGAAATCAGGCACTGGCTCACAACGCAATAGCACAGAACGTGCACGGGTTGTACCGATAAAGCCAGAACAAGAGAACAAAAGGGACGCAGTAGATAAAGAGCCGAATGGAAATTAAAAGGCTTAGTAAAAATTAACCTGTTTATTAACTAAAATTAAGGAAATATTATGTATCAAGGACAAGAAGAAACACCTCCAGCCTTACCCTTAGATTCACCTGAACACTCACCTAAAGGTGTACGTGCTACCTTAAATGTAGCTTCATTTCGTGGTTTAATTGATACTACAGATGCAGCAGCTAAGGATGCTGCTGCTGAATTTGTTCCTGTTCCTGTTCCTGCTGCTGCTTCTGCTGAAAACGACAATTCATGGCTGAGACTTCCTATGCAATTTATGACATTTCCAATGAACAATAAATCAGCTCTGCTGGTAGCGGCTGGCCTGATTGGTCTGACCCTAGCGCTGTACGCAGCAGCACCTCCTTTGATACAAGCGACTGCGGTGGTGGTTGGTGCTGGTGTACTGATGGGATTGTCAGAAATGAAGCTGCCAACATGGTCAGGTTTTTCTAGCTTCTTCAAACCAGAACCGCAGAAAATTGATAATCAGGATCATGGGAAATCATTCACGATGTAATAATTACTCTATGGTGCAATCATCGCCGATGTAAATAATAATGTGGGGAGAAGGGATGACATCCCTTCATCTCCCAAGATCATCCTTCAACCCTGTCGCAATCGGATTCACGCCAATATCCGGGTTAACGCCACAATCATCCAGAAGCTTTAACAAATTATTACCTTTTCGCGTCAAACGCTTGACACAATATACATCCAGATAAGTCTGTAAAATATAATAGTAATCCGGCAGTGTCAGTATCGCCAAGATCTTTTCAGCACGCTCAAGGTGGTGTCCTTGGGCTTCATCGCAGGCTTGAAATAACACCGCGGCCAACATGGAGGCAAAACTGGCTTTGCGTACCCGATCGGTTGCGTAAAACCGTTGTATGCATTCATCCAGTGCGCGATCTTTATCCCATTCAACCCAGGCGTCATAAACACGCATGGCTTCAGCGGATGAAAATTCCTCTACCGTTGTCAGCTGTTGCAATGCATAAGCGAC
>JBCKWE010000121.1:0-2047 GCA_038923045.1 Legionellaceae bacterium | reverse complement strand
TTTGATTGATTGTAACACTGATTTTTGTCGATATTTTAATCGCGATACTTCTGGAAATTAGGGAATAGCGCCTTTATACTACCTATACTCTGACCCTCGGAATTCTTGCTATGGCGACGCTGAATATCGATACTCCATTCTGGTTGCTATCAATTTTTTCAATCATGGTTGGCGCAGGTCTTGGTTTATCGATGCAGACACTTATTATTGCGCTACAAAATGCCGTTGATTACAAAGATATGGGTATTGCCACAAGCAGTAATACTTTCTTCCGTTCGCTGGGCAGCGTCTTTGGTACCGCCGTCTTTGGAACAATTTTGACCAATCGTCTCGAACACTATCTTCACTCTGGTTTTGCAGAGCTGGCTCTCTCCAATCCAACTGCGTTAAAAGGTTTTGATCCCGCGAAGCTGGAAGGAATAAGCAATAACACTGCAATCTTGAAAACGCTACCGCTAGAAATTAAGACAACTGCGCTACAAGCTTTCGTTAGCTCCTTCCACATTGTTTTTTGGTGGGCTGCAGCAATTACAGCCATTGGTTTCTTCCTAGCTTTAGCCCTTCGCGAAATACCTCTGCGCACCAATAAGGATTACGCAGCCGCGCGCGAAGAGGCAGCTGGCGCTGATGGTCGGTTCAGTTGAAATTAAAGAAATTTAGCTCACCTTTCGCAGACCTACCCCAAGAGGTAGCGGTTGCAACGATCGTTTCTTTTTTTGTAGCTTTTGGTTTTGGTTTAATTATTCCGGCAATCCCAATTTTCGCTAAAACTTTTGGGGTAAGCAATACCGCCATTGGGTTTGTGATTTCAATGTTTGCAATTACCCGACTTGCATCAGGTCTGCCATCAGGAAAGTTTGTGGAACGCTTTGGTGAACGCATAACTTTAGGTGCTGGACTTTTCATGGTTGCTTTCTTCGTATTTCTCACCGGTTTTGCCCAAAGTTACGAACAGCTTCTCTTCTTTCGCGCCGCAGGTGGTCTGGGTTCAGCCATGTTCTCAGTCGCTGCTGGATCGCTGATATTGCGTTCAGTCGGCAGTGAAAAACGAGGCCGAGCGCTATCAGTTTTCAATGGTGGTTTTCTCATTGGGAGTATTGCTGGTCCAGCCTTTGGTGGAGTGCTAATTGCTATCTCTCCTCGAGCACCTTTCTTTATTTACGCCATAACGCTTTCAATTGCCGGCTCTATCGCACTTGTCTTCTTACATGAGAGTCGATTAGCAAATCCAACGCTAATAGATGAGAGCTCACCTGTCATGACAATTTCAGAAGCGTTCAAAATAAAAGCTTTCCGATACATGTTAATAATTTCCTTTCTTGTGAGTTGGGCGCTCTTTGGAGTTCGATCTTCAATCTTGCCGCTCTATGTTGTTGAAGATTTAAATGGAACGGTTACTTTGGTCGGTATTGGTTTTATTATTTCAGCCCTTGCCCAAGGGTTAATACTTATCCGTGCTGGCAGGTTTTCAGATAGCAATGGACGCAAACCAGCTCTTATAATTGGTCTTACTACTATTGCAATTGGTTTACTAATTTTAATTTTCGCTATCAATGTGGAAATGTACTTACTCGCCATGGTTTTTATTGGCCTAGGTGGTGCTTACGCTGGAACTGCAACAGCCATCGTTGGCGATGTTATTCACGGGCGAAGTGGCAAAGTGGTAGCAATTTCTCAAATGGCAGGTGATGCCGGAATGATGGTCGGCCCAATTCTCCTTGGTTTTATTTCAGATATCGCTAGCTACCAAATCGCTTTAGCTGCCACCGCTGGCGCTTTCTCTATCGCGATTTTCTTAGCTTTCGTTATTCCAGAAACTGGAAAATTAATCTCCACCGCGCAGAATAGAAATTAAACGAAGGATATTTACATATAGCCTGACGATAGTGACCATCAAGCCGAAAGCTGCGCGCCAAGATTCTTGCTCTGGCGCACCGTTTGCGATTCCCTTTTGAACTTGATCAAAATCTAAAACTAAGAAGAAACTAGCAAGAGCAACTCCACCAACTGCAAGAAGTAGACCTACCCCTTGGATGTTGTAGAGACC
>JBCKWE010000120.1:0-2080 GCA_038923045.1 Legionellaceae bacterium | reverse complement strand
AGTCGCCTACTATATTACACTTCCTTTGTAAATAGCTCCTCGATCAATTTCCTACTATAATTCGCGGGTAAATAGTGCTTAACAAACGTTCAATATCGTTATTGATTACCGTCTCCCGCTCGTCTTGTATACATATAAATTTAGAAGCATTGTGCAGTATATATTCCATCGTTATCTTATTAATACAATGCTCATCAATGATTGAAAACCGGTTTGACTGCAAAAACTGAGACTCTGTTTTTCCCTTATAGTCCAAATAATAAGGATATAAACCATTTGTGAAGTTAATTGAATAGATAGACCGATACTTGCTGATCAATGAATGCTCAATCACTTGCGGGTATAACTGATGAATTTCTTCGATGGATGGTTTATGTTGCATCTGTGGCGCATGGGCAAGTTGATATCTATTTTGCTGTTTAAATTCTCTATTTAAGAAACGATTGGTATTAGCCAACGCCCAAGAAAAACCACTGCCACTCATATCATAATGAAAGAGTGGAGTTAGCTCTTTTGTAAGAAAAATAATAATTTTGTGGTTACCCGGATTAATAAAATCCTTGATTGATACATGCTTTCTAAAAAATATATCATCATTCAAGTACATAAAATACTCAGTTAATCCTGGTATTTTATGTAAAAATGCTTCAACACATATGGAATTGAAGGTCGGTAAGTGATGGGCTGGTATAATGTCTCGATGCGAGATAAGGGTAATGTCTCGCTCTTTACCTGATAAAAAGCGGGGTTTTTGATCAGCAGTGACAATGTAAATATGATTAACAAAATCAGCGTACTTTTCTAACGAATATAAAGAGTATTTGAGCTCGCTATTATCTCTAAATCGTCTCAAGCTATAGCTTGTTCTAGGGTTAATGGCCGTAGCGGGCGGATTTTGTCGGTATTGTTTTTTCCACGATGGGTCGCTGGCATCCACCCAAGAATACACAATATCAATATTCATGACTTAACTACAAACAAACCATCATATATTTTTCGCAACGGTAGATTCAAAGGCTCTACCACCTCTGGAGTATGATTCGGAATATACATTGTTGTTGAGCCACCACCATCTAGATTAAGTGCCGAATTAACATGCAAGTAGCCCACCATGAACTCAGCTAACTGATCGGACGACATACCACTTTTATCCTCAATACCACCTACGGTGACTAAAAATAAATGGTGATCATTTCTAGGCCCCACGGCGGTGCGCGCGGCGGGGCTATACAATGCTGCGGCCTTATGATATTGCAAATTTAATTGTTCTTGTTTCGGTGTTGTTACATCAAAGGACCAAAGCATTCTTTTCGAAAGGTCGATAGTATCGGGTACCGGATAAAATTCATGTGCATTTGTAGTTACATGAGTCAAGCGCATCCATTGGCCAAAGGCTTCATCCTGAATATCAACTTTCGGCTTTCCAGTCTCATCCGTGCTCACTAGCAACGGCCCAGCGCCTAATGCGTCAACCAACTTACCCTTGACGCGCAAGGATTGGCCGGGTTTAACACGAACAATGGTCGGCGAGGCGTCGCGTGGAAGAGTGAGCACTGCACGCGCATAGTCGCTATGACCATTGAAATTGTTATAGCAATTAGAAGTAATTAATTCCCCATTTATTTGTAACAAGGTATCGCCTAACTTACCCTGAGGGGGGCTGACTCGCGCCGGGCATATTTCATCCATGTATTGAGGGTTATTTAGTGGATTAAAATAATAGAAACCACCATTAATACCTGCAACGACCTTCCCTGGGCTTTGTTTAGCTAAGTCGGGAACCGTGGCTAGTATTTCATTGGCTGCTTTGACCGGAACAAGTCGCAATGTTTTATCATTTAAGTCAATATCAATAACATGAATCATCTTCGTGCTGCCATACAAGTTACATTGCATAGACAATAAGGTAACCGAGTGATTTTGTGTTAAGGATTCTTTTTGGACAGCACAGTTTTTATACGCAGCATAGGCTGTTGATACAAATAATAATTTATTACTACCGTCAGTCGCATATAATGCTGTGGTGACTTGTGATGCCTGAGCAGCAGACATGCAGACCAACCCAATCAATACCAGTCTG
>JBCKWE010000119.1:0-2089 GCA_038923045.1 Legionellaceae bacterium | reverse complement strand
ACAGGGGTATTCTGAATCGAGGAGTTATAACTATCAGGCGGTGCCGTTGCTGAGGCCTGAAGAGGTGATGCGGTTGCCTGTAAATCAAAGTTTGATTATGCGGACGGGGCATGCGCCGGTGAAGGCTGGGCAGTTTGTTTGGTATAATGAAAAAACCGTGAAATATTTACCTGTACAATCAACATTCATACCACTACAAAAATTAACTCAATCACAGATATGCAACCCAAGATCCAACCCTGAATAATGCTTTCCTTGTTTAATAATCTGACCAGCAATTTTAGGCGAAACTTGTTTAATCCGAGCCAGCAGTGTTTTATTGATCATTAAGCTTTTTGTCATTTCCTGCATCTTTTTATCTGTTTTTTCCCGATAATAACCAGTTAAATGCTTCCGCTGCTGCAACAACGCATCATATTCAGCAAGAACAGGGTATTCAGTCTTAAGACGTTCGTCTCTGTACACGACAAAAATTCATGCCAGAACCTCTTGGTGCTCAAAAACACAATCTGTTGAAAATATCATGCGCACATTCTTTATTAACAACACGTGTTTGCTGAATAAATTTGCGAGAACATCAATTAGATAATCTAATCCATATCGGAACAAACTTACCTCTGGCCTACCATGTGCTTTTATCTTAATGGCATTAACCTCATCATGCCGCCACTCACCAGTTTTATGGGCCCAGCAAAATCCAATAGCTAATAAAACAACTATTTTTTTAATACGATCTTGATCAGTAATATGGGTGTCTTCAAAATTAAATCCACGGCCCTTCAGGCAAGAAAATATAGTTTCTATTTCCCATCTAAAGGCATACTTTGTAATTAAATTTCCGGGGATCTCATTGCTGGCAATGATCAGTAGCTCACCATCAGCCAGTAACATGCCCTCTATGTAAACCTCATGCCCCATTATCATTCTTTTGTTATATAGAGCGCGGAGTTCCGTTGGTTTTAGGCCGCGAAATAATGCCTGAACCTGCACAGTTCGACCTCGTGAGTCCGTTGTTATGAGATTCTTTTTAATCCTCATGTAAAATGATATCTGCTCTTTTAACAACCATCAAAACCACTCATTACCAATGAACTCACGATCGCCAAACAGCCCTGCAATGCACTCCTTTCCAAATTTGTCGATAAATTTTTGAACAATAGCAATTCGCTCTTTTGTATCAGAATTTCCTCTTTTGTCCAATAACTCCCAATAAATAGGGATAGCTATTCCTTTAAATACAACGGCCAACATAAGGATATTGATATCTGATTTCCCCCACTTCCAATTTGTACGATCCATCGTCAAGTACCATTTTCCCCCAGGTGCGAAGAATAACTTGAAAATAAATCCAGCAATCATATCGAAATCAATCGTAAAGTGCGCAAAAAATCGTTGAAGTTGCCGATAACGCGATTTTTGTTCTGCATCACTGGGCATAGAACAGGCTATTTTACTCAAATTCACCGTCCTTGTGGAAATTAGTGCCAACAACATTTTTACAAAACAAGTCATTCGTGCCTTGTTCCATTTGAAACTTAGATTTATACTATCCCGTAGCTCACTGATATATTCCATATAACCTCCCGTGAAAAAGAGATTATATTTTATTTTCAGTGGGTTACAACTAAATTAAAAAATTGTCGTGTACAGAGAAAACCTGATGATTAATTATAAGCATAGAACATAGTCTTCAAAAATACAAATTTTGGTACCAATGGGGTCAGAGTCTGACCCCATTGGTATTGTTGGTTCAATAGTTGTTTGTTTAGTGTAAATAAGCTTGTTTTTTTGGTGAATAATTTTTTTTATTTGCTCTAAGTGGATAAATTTCCGGTAAAAATGAGTGGGGCAAAATGATTTCGCCCCACCCCCAATAGCTTTTTTAATATACCTCACCACCCCCTACCACATAGCGCGCAACCCCCTGAATAGTCCCCATGCTCGCGGCATATCCCGCATATCACGACAGCAGCTTTCTCCTCGCTATTTTTATCGGCGAACCATACACGACCTTGCGCCGGTAATTTGTCAGCAGTAGATGTTGGTGCAATGGCGATTGAAATGATCACTAAAAGAGCACTAAATACTA
>JBCKWE010000118.1:0-2096 GCA_038923045.1 Legionellaceae bacterium | reverse complement strand
AATAGTATGAATCTCCTGCCAGGGTAAAACCATGATGTTTGCACTCAGTTTATACCGGTCAGGCGTTTGGCATACAATATAAGCCCTGTCTGTATGTGGATATTCCTCCATAAACTTTTTGAGATGCCGTGCATCGTTTATGTCCGGTTTATCATTCCATTTCACCTCAATAGGAATGTAGCGATGCGCTATATCAAGCACATAATCTATTTCTGGACCTGCTGTATCGCGCCAATATCGAACCTTGATTTGTGGCGAGCGTATTTGACTTTGATACACTAATTCATTACCCACGTAATGCTCGAACAAGTCAGCCATTATTTTTCTGGGCAATCCAGTCCCTTCATTTGCACACACGCGGCGAACACCTAGGTCGAAAAATAAATACTTAGGCGACTTGACCAATCGCCTTTTCGTATAACTTTCTGAAATGGGATCAATCCTCAATGTCAGCATGCAATCTTCGAGGATCTGATAATAATTGGCGATGGTTGTGTCAGCCACGCCCAGATCCTGCGAAAGGCGTGTAAAATTAAGCTGTTTTCCTGCCTCACCTGCTGCGACTTGAAGAAATCGTGAAAAACTACCGATATTACGAACCAAAGCCTCTGCGCGAATTTCCTCTTCGAGGTAGGTGCTCACATAAGAATACAGATCTATTTCCTGTGATGCGGGATCTGCATCGTTAATGATTCCTGGCAGGGTGCCATAAAGCAATAGATTGTCCAACGTCGGATTTAATGCAGCAATCTCCTGATAAAGCAAGGGAGCCATGTGCAGGGAAACCACACGCCCAGGCAGTAAATTCAGATTTTTTCCTGCTTTCAGTTTTCGAGCAGAAGAGCCTGACAAAATAAATTGTGCCTTTTGACTGTCAATCAAGTGTTGTGCAATATCCATAACACTTGGAATTTTTTGCACTTCATCAATAAAGATCAGTGGTGGCTTCGAAAATTGCTTGATTTTTTCCTCAAGCTCACTTTCCAGTAATGCCGGATTTTGTTCATACCGTTGACGCGTGGCTACACGAGCAAACGTATACTGAATATCAGGTTTGATTTGTTGTTCAATCAGGGTGGTTTTGCCCGTCTGGCGAGGACCAAGCAATAATATGCTCTTGCCGCGCTGCAGCGTTTGCATGATATTATTTTCTAATAATCGGGGAATAAATGATTTCATAAACCGGATTATCTATGAATTTTCGGTGTTGTGCAAGAGAATTCATTGATAATCCCAAAGACAATCCTAAAGCTAATCCATTTCAACAATCATGGACGTGTTGATTTGGAAGTGTAATATAGTAGGCGACTTTTTGATAATTCTATGCTATAGTTAGTATAACTTAACACATAAGAGAGAGGAAGTGTATTTTAAAGTGTGTAAATTGAATTATGCCTTGTTGTTCATTATATAGCGAAGCCCGCACTTGCTCATGTTTTGCATCTTGGGCGACAACTGATTTTTACTGACGCCCCTGTTATTTTCAACAATATACTATCTTTATCTACCATAAATAAGAGTAGTATACACTATATATAGTGTTTTTTGTATTGAATTATTGAATATTTGTAAAATTCGATACGGAAATGTGAAAATATGTACAAACTACCTGCTTACACACTTTAAAATACACTTCCGTCGGCATATGAGCGCCTTGCATTTATATCCGTATCTCACCTGTATAATTTACGGAAAGGTGATTTCTATCAACGACAACGCCGTCTCTTTACCAAAACAAAAAGATCAAGTGTTCAAATAGGCGAACGGCGAAAACCAAAGCCGGACGGTAAGCCAGGTTACATCAGGATAGATACCGTACATCAGGGTGATCAAGATAAACAAAAAGGGGTTTATCACATCAATGCCGTTGATGAAGTAACACAATTTGAGGTCATTTGTAGCGTTGAAAAAATAAGCGAGGCCTATTTGATACCTGTATTAGAGGAGCTATTAGACGCATTTCCTTTTATTATCATTAATTTTCATTCGGATAATGGAAGTGAATACATCAACAGGATGGTCGCTAAGCTATTGAATAAATTACATATTGAAATGACAAAATCAAGGTCTAGACATTCAAATGATAATGCCTTAGC
>JBCKWE010000117.1:0-2129 GCA_038923045.1 Legionellaceae bacterium | reverse complement strand
TCTATCCAACACAACTGATGAACCTGCGAAATTCAGGCGAAACCGTCAAGGCCTTGTGAATCGCCATCATCATTCCCAAATCTTATGGCAGAGCGTTTAGTCGGGAACCTTGGTGTAAAACCACCAACCATCCACCCGGATGGAACCACATTAAAGCGTCATGCTTTAAACCTGTTTGACATCATTCACTGTCTTTTTGCCAGTGAAACCCTGTGTAACGACAATGTTCTTTAATAATAAGGTGATTCAACCGCGTTTGTGGTGATCTGCCAGAAAAAACAACAACCCAAGCGGGAGCAAGCCTCCCGTATGGGTTGTTGCTCTCCTGCTTTATCAAGGAGATAAGTAATGGATACCCCGCAAATCTACGTGGCCTGCCTCGCAGCGTACAACAACGGCACGCTCCACGGCATTTGGTGTGATGCTACACAAGGGGAGGATGGGATTTACTCAGACATCCGCAACTACTGGCAATATTTAAAGGCATAAGCCGTTCAACTACAGCAAAAATGTCCAAGTTATTATTTTACAGTCCTTAAGAGGAGCTAGCCGCAGCAATGCGGTTCTCTTACTCGATCAAAATTGGCATTGATAAATCAAACGCATAAGCTATAATAAACTTACTACTCAATTGCACTAAGGGGATAGCAATGATTACAGATAAAAATGAAGCGCTCGCTGCGGTGGCGCTGAATGGGCTTTTACTTGAGACGACCTCAGAGGCACTAAGGGCTGACCCAAAAGTTGTTCTCGCTGCGGTGAAGCAGAATTTTGGTGTATTTATTTTTGCCTCGGAGGCATTAAGGGCTACCCCAGATTTTATGCTCGCTGCGGTGGAGCACAATGTGGGTGCACTTATGCTTGCCTCGGAGGCACTAAGGGCTAACCCAGAGTTTATGCTCGCTGCGATGAGGCAGAGCTATGGGGGTGCACTTGCGTTTGCCCGGGAGGCACTAAGGGCTAACCCAGAGTTTATGCTCGCTGCGGTGAAGCAGGATGGGGTGGCGCTTATGTTTGCCTCGGAGGAACTAAGGGCTAACCTTGATTTTATGAGCGCTGCGGAGGAGCAGAATGTGGGTGCAGTATGGTTTACAGATAAAAATGCAGCGCTCGCTGCGGTGGCGCGGAGTGGGCTTTTACTTGATAAGGCATCAGAGGCACTAAGGGCCAACCAAGAAGTTGTTCTCGTTGCGGTGACGCAGTATGTGGGTGCACTTCAGTTTGCCTCGGAGGCACTAAGGGCTAACTCAGATTTTATGGGCGCTGTGGTGACGCGGAATGTGAGTGCACTTTCGTTTGCCCGGGAGGAACTAAGGGCTAACCCAGATTTTATGCTCGCTGCGGCGGAGCAGAATGTGGGTGCATTGATGCTTGCCTCGGAGGCACTAAGGGCTAACCCAGATTTTATGCTCGCTGCGATGAGGCAGAACAATGTGGGTGCACTTGCGTTTGCCCGGGAGGAACTAAGGGCTAACCCAGATTTTATGCTCGCTGCGGTGAAGCAGAATGCGGGTGCACTTCAATATGCTCGGGAGGAACTAATGACTAACCCAGATTTTATTGGCGCTCCGGCGGCGCAGGGTGGGGAGCCACATAGCACCGCTGGGTTTAGACAAAGACTTGCAGGGCTCACTGATGAGCCTGTGGTTGATAAATCTGCGTCGAAAGGGCCAGGTGTTTAACAGGTAACGGCTGCCGTCGAACTGGACTGTCCTGCAACTCGTTGCTAGTTATCTTCAAATTAGAAATAACTAGCAACGAGTTGCACTAGAAAGGGGACAGAGCCCGCTGTATAAGGGGAGTTTCATTCACCCATTTTTGCTGGCGTACACCCTTTAATAAACAGAGACTAGGATGGATGTGACTGTTAATCAAATACCGACTATACTGTGTTTATACCTGCATTAATCTTAAGGATCATATCATGGCGAAGAGTGTTCAGATGTCTATTAAAATGGAATCGGAATTACACGATCAATTTATGGCCGTTGTTGCTGCGGTACATACGCCAGCTGCTCAGATTGTTCGGCAATTAATGCGTAAATTTATTGCGTCACATGAAATTCCAAATCAAACAACAGTTGCAGCCATGCAAGCTGCAGATCGGGGTGAAGGCACAAAATTTGAAT
>JBCKWE010000116.1:0-2151 GCA_038923045.1 Legionellaceae bacterium | reverse complement strand
GCAGAAAGAAGAACGCCAGAAGAAGCGCCGGTTACCGAGGAAGTGAGCACAGAAGAGGATCGCAAATCCAGGAACCTCAGAGATCAACAGGCATTAAAGAAACAAATAAGTGAGTGTAGATTGACCAGGGTGAAAGCACCTACAAATGGAAGTAATTTCAACCCATGATGGTAGTGTCGAGTAAGCCGACGGCATTACTCGATCAAAATACATGACAAAATATAGTACGTATTTACCGGACGAACCACTACGGCTTATGTTCAATCCGTACCAATCGATCATTCGAAAAATACAGCGTTAAATTCTGAACAACCGTCGGACCATTCCCCTTGCGCTGCGTGTAGGCATAATCCCATCGGTCATTATTAAACACTGGGCTCATTAAACTAGTGCCCATCAGAATGCCGGCATCATTTTTGCTCATGCCAATTTTTAATCGGTTGAGCTTTTCCTGTGAGAGTAAATTGCCTTGTTTTACAACACGCCGTGCAAAATCATATGACATGCAATTCGTTAATGAAAGTGTCAGACTCAAGCTAATGAGAATAGTTTTGATTCGCATTGTTTTCCCTTTGATGAAAAATGCCGTCATGATAACATGCCATTTATTGAATAACATCAGTAACGATTCACAGGCAGCAATTCTGGGTGAACAGAACGTAGGGTGGGCAAAGAAGCGGGAGCGACGTGCCCACCATGCCTAGTTCTGGTGGGCACGGGCTTGTGGCCCTTTGCCCACCCTACGTTCTGTTCACCCAGAATATCTAATTCACAGGAGTCATTATGGAAGAAAGTCAGCAGTTAAAAGAAGCGGGATTAAAAATAACCATGCCGCGGTTGAAGGTATTACAAATTCTTGAACAATCGGCTGACCATCATCTAAGTGCTGAGGCTGTATACAAAGCACTGTCGGATATTGGTGAAGACGTAGGCTTGGCTACGGTTTACCGTGTTCTTACGCAATTTGAGGCCGCTGGATTAATTTGTCGCCACAATTTTGAAGGCGGTCATTCTGTGTTTGAACTGAGCCAGGGTGAGCACCATGATCACCTCGTTTGTGTTAAATGTGGCCGGGTCGAGGAATTTGTTGATGAGATAATTGAACTTCGCCAGAAAATGATCGCGGAACGCGCGCAGTTTAAAATGACTGATCACGCCTTGAATATATATGGCCTGTGTCCGGGGTGCTTGTGACGATACCCACATCACAACATCTGTAACAGTTCCTGCAAACTGGATGACAGCACATTGGCCAGCTCATCGCGAGACGCCTTGTCTTCCAGCAAGGCTTGATTGCTTTCAACTTCGAACCCCAAATAATCGTGCTCGGTATAGCGTTTACGCAGGGCAGCGGTGAAACTATCGCTGTTTCCATGGTAGGGGTAATTCATGCGAACCCGGTAGTTGGGGGTTTGCTGGAGAAGCAGGGCTCGCCAAATCCGAGCGACTTCCTGTTCCCCATGCCGTGTATGATCATATAAAAGTCCAATGCCTGCATTGTGCTTAATGCCATTCTGCTCAGGCGTAAAACTGTGAATTGACAAATGCAGTACTTGGTAACCGTTTTCAACCTGTGCCTTGATTAAATTTTCAGTATGTTGACGAAAAGGTAAATAATATTCATCTATCAGATGTTGTTTTTCTGAAATCGGCAATGCCTTGGTGAATTCAGAAAAACAATCGGTATGCGCCAAGCTTCGGTTGCAGTCGATGAGCAAGCGTGAAACGGATGCTTGCGTGTAGCTGCAGCCAAAAACTTGGTTCAAATGATTGGCAATATCAAGCGTGCCAAGATCCAGTCCACGGTGAATGTCCAATACCTGTTCTTGCTCCTTGAACAAATAATGATACGCCGGTGGCACGGTGTTGACTGCATGTTCGCAACTTAGAAGCAGCGCTATAGGTTTCGTCATGGTTGCAACTGTTGGTTGGTTAATAAGGGATAAAAATCATTGTGTATCCTTAAGACGCAGGCTTGAAATAATCTTTTTCACGCCATGCACTGCATTGGTACGTTTTAATATTGCCGTAATTGATTTGTTCCTTTTAACGTCACCCGTCAACGTAACAATGCCATTGGCAGTTGTGGCATTTATGCCGACTAACGGAATGGATTCATCATCTAATATTTTGGCTTTAAGTATGGCCGTT
>JBCKWE010000115.1:0-2154 GCA_038923045.1 Legionellaceae bacterium | reverse complement strand
ATTCCAGTACAGCGCGTAAATCAGCCGCTGATTTAATGATATCGGGCAGTGAGGCCTGCGTGGACTTATACACGCTTGTGCGCTGCTCAAGTGTAAGAAATCGCAGTACAGCCCAAAAATCAGCCGCTGATTTAATGATGTCCGTGATGCCGTCAAGCTGTAATCGAATCCCTGGAAGCGCGGGCACGGACTCCATCTTCCAGATGAGGCGCGCAAGTGAGATTGGCGGATGCTTAACCGCTTCCTCATGCGTTAATGCCTGCAGGGCTCCAAAATCCAAGGGCTCCATATCACGTAATGTCAATGGCCGGCTAAATTGCATCAATTTCATCAAGGTTTTGGGCGTGAGTTGCGTGCTTAATTTCGGATTTTTTTCCAGCAGCGCGCCTATTTCAGATGCTAGGTCCGACGTGGGGGGTAGGTGTTCACACAAGTACATCAGGCATGCACGAAAGGGCTCGGGGTAGCCTTCCAATAGGTCAGATACCGCCGTTAGTTCCGGTACTCGTTTTGCAATGCAATATTGAATCATGGCATCACCATAGAAGTAGCCTTGGCGCATTATTTCAGGAATGATGGTTTCCTTAAATAAACCTTTAGGTGTTCCGCCACCACGCCCCACCGTGACATAATGAACATCCGGATTCTTAGTCAATAATGCCTTTGCAAATTGAGTGGTAATGTCTCCCATGGCCGCATCCGTCACCGCATCCTTAAGGCATTGAATGGAGTCTAAACAAAAATTCCCGGTCAAGCTATTCCAAACATAGGACTGCCCAATGATTTTGAAATCCTGGTAATTGATAGCGCCATTAACGATTAATACAAAATCACCTTTTCTACGTTGTTTTACCAAGACATAAAGGCCATTGTCACTCAAACTAACGGCGTCTTTTACGCATCGCTTGGCATGCCCATAGAGAGACTGGCAGCAATCGGTTATGTCGCCTAAAATCAGTGCGCGCTTGTCTTCGGCAGGTAGTTTTACCCAATACAAGCCCTCCGTCACACCCGAGCCTTTGGTTACTATATCCGGAATAGAATCTGCTGTCTTTTTTGGCCAGTCAGTACTTATATAATCAAGGCAGTAGTTGAAGTTAACTTCAGCTACGTTGTAGGCATAGCAGATTTCCGCAAAGGCAGTGTCTTCCCCAGCGCGAGCATAACGGCAGAGCATGGCTATGGCCTTTGCTTCTACCAGTGTCTTTGGTGCACGCAAGCGCTGCTGCCCACCGGGTTGTTCGGCTATTTTTTCTTCTATTTTTTTTGCCCTGGTGATAAATAAAAACGCTTTGATGCCATAATTTTTAACAAATTCACGCCAGCCCGCTTTGTCGGTTAGCTCGCTGGCACGAGGTAGCGGTTCCAGCTTAACCAGCAGGGCTTCATGAAAAGGATGGCCCTTGTCAATATCAATATTATTAACCAGCTTATGTATGTCTGTTGAAATGGCAGCAAATGTTGGTGGGTTGGCTGGATCAACATACAGCGCCATGAGCTTGTAAGCGTAATTGTAAGCCATGGTGTCATCCCGTGTGTTGTTTTTTTCAAACAACACAATCATCGTGCGACAAGTAATAGCCAGCTCGGTAAATAGGTTGTCTAGGAGGGGAGTAGGGGGATTATCAAAATAACCGTATGCCGTGTTGAGTCTATTAAATTCGGCAGTTGCTGTGTCTGCACTCCAGTCAGAGCCACCAATGGCTTTTAATTGCCGCAATGCTTCCGGTTTATCATCAGTATCTTTTAACGCAAAAATCTTAAGCAGCACTTGTTTTAGTTTTGGGTAACCTGAGTCGAAACGCACGTCGGTCTTCAATGCAGTAAGTACCTGTTCGTCAGTTGCTTCTGGATCCAATTCCGCGAAAAACATCGGTTTTAATGTTTGTTTAAAAGCACCCAGCCTTTGCTCCGGTGGTATCCTAGCATTATTTAATTTTTTTTCAAAAGCAGCAATGATTCCATTACTGGTTAATAATGGATTATTCAGCGTATAGTTCATGACCTAAATCCTTATCGAAAAATCCTTTTTAATAGGCTCTCCATTAATACTCTAGCGCGGAGTAGCCACCTGGATACATTTTTTACACAGGGCTGCCTTTTATTCATGCCGCCTTGTGACGATACCCGATGTATTTAGTATAGGTCATGAAT
>JBCKWE010000114.1:0-2270 GCA_038923045.1 Legionellaceae bacterium | reverse complement strand
CCATAGCGGCTAAACTATCTCGACTGAAGCCTGCACCACCAGTGAAATCCAGATCTTCACTGAGGCGATTGGACCCATAGCATGCACGCAGGCAAGTTCCACCAATAAACGTTAATCCTGCCAACAAGCCCGCATGACTGAGTTCTCGCAGAATATCGTGATGTAACAATTCTTTTTCGACTACGATTCGCATCGGTGCAAATATTGGCTGATTTTTCAATGCCTCATTCACCAATTGATCAAACAAGTTCATCGACTACGCTCCAATCGATTAAATCCATATTGCGATGCGTAACACGCATATCGCGCAATGCCAATGCCACGTTGGCTCGCCATAGTCTGCAACGCGAATCATAATGCAACTGTTCAAGCAATTGCTCTGGACGTTGCTGGGTGTGTATGAATTCAATTGTCCCCAATTGGCCACAGGAAATAACATTACTCCGACCGGAAGACATAATCGATATCCAATTGATGGGTATCTGGGAAATAACCCCCGCCTCACTCAACGCGGTTTCCAAGCTAATATAATTCAAGTCGGAAGCACGCAAACGAGCAGCCGCATGAAATAGCAATAAACCATTGGGGTTTGCCTGTTTATATAAATATAAGCCTCTACAGATTCGATTCAAATAGCCTTCTCTCACGGCTCGACTCAGCAACGTTTTATACGCAGCTTTAGATAAATCGGGCAACAGGGATCGCAAATCATGATGAGTGAACAAACCATTTTCTGAACTGGCAAAGGTTGCCAGCGTTTGCATTAAGCGTCTGAGTGGTTGCATGGGTAATCATTCTACACTAAGTTTCAGTTAGTGTAACCTAGTGCGGAGTGATAGGCAAATTTATCTTGTCAAACACCTAATTAAGAAACAGGTCTAGTGCGCCCTGCTGATAGGCGCAGGTTTTAACCATTACTAATTATTTAATGCTATACTATACATAAACAGGTAAACAAATTATGGGAGAAAAGACATGGCTGGCGCAACGATCAAAAAGATCCAGAAAAGGGCAAAGGCGGCTATCGATGAAACAATAACCAGCATAAAGGAAACCTACAAAGAGGCTAAAGAAAACCCGGGTACTGCTGTATGGCAAACCACAAGGTATGCATGGCAAAAGGGTTGGAACACACTGGGTGCCCTTTTATACATCGGCAATGCCGACGTGTTGAGTGGTAGGCGGGACGCGGGTCATAAAGATTCCTCGCTATTCAAATATGAACCGGAGAAAATAGAAGCAGCATTGGATCAACGATCAAAGGCGTTTGATATCAGTTCTAAACAGATTACCTGTCTGAGCAGTTTCGATGACTATACGGCTACAAGAACTAAGGCCATCCATGCCCTTATTGAGGGTAATAAGCCACCGGGTCTGGCTGATAATATAAAAAAATCCCTGCTTGCGTTGGCTGAACCTTCCGGTAGCAGGGAAGTCATGGCGAAATTTGCATGGTTCAGCGAGGATATGAAAAAAGCAGAAGTGGATAATGACTTCAAATCGCTGAGCCTGAAAAACGCGTTACAACTGCTCCACACTGAAGCCAATACGGCGCTGCAAAAACAGCTTCTAGCCGATCAAACTAACGTTCAAGCACTAGATTCTTCAATCAGCCCAGACCTCAGGACGAAACTTCTCAAAACCTTAGAGGAGTCCCACAAAGCAGCAAGTGCCGAACTCGACAAGACCATGACCACCAACTTAACACTACTCCATAAACTCGCACAAAAGGACAGTTCTCGTATAATCGACATGCACAGACTTTGTCAACTTGATGAGGAGACGAAAGCTAAAATAGAGGCGATGGCTGATGCGAGTCTCCCGGGGGACAAGGTGACCGCGATCGGATCGGGTATCCAAGCAACTATTAATCATGGTAAAAACTTCAAACGGGACATGGTAACAAGCCTGCCGACCTCGACGGGGCAAACCATCAATACGGGTGAGGATAAGGTTGAAAATGAATTCGGAGAAAAAGTCAAAAACACCTTTACAATACAACTCCCCAGACGCACTCCCGGTTTTAGCCTTGACAAAGACTTTGCCGGTGGCTACTTGTCTTGGCTTGGTGGCGACTTATCCTACTACACGGACGAGAACGACAATATTCTGTCCGACCTGACGGAACTTGCCAAAAGCGTACGTGACAGTGGCTTTAACCAGATCACAATGGACATTACTAGCGGAGGCGATCCAAAACATGACAGGAAGGTCGCCCAAAAAGCCTATCAAGCCGCACTCGCACAAGGCTTTGATGCCGATGATATAAC
>JBCKWE010000113.1:0-2277 GCA_038923045.1 Legionellaceae bacterium | reverse complement strand
AAACTTGCCCCTATGCTGGAAAATCAAAAAGAATTTGATGCCATCGACGCTGACGCTATAGGGATAAGCTTCGATAAATTGGTAGACTACACCAAGTTACCAAAAATCGTCACAATGGGAACGAGCGATGAGTGTGGGCATGAAGTTGCGGTGGTAGCCGCTGAGGTCGAGCGTGAGGTTGGAGGTATTGAATTAGAGTCTGAAAAAGATAGTCAGCAGGACAGTGAGAGTGACAAAGCCACTATCAGCGTGTTACCCTGCATAGCCTATACCCCTGCCATTCCCCTGCCATCACAAAGCTATGATACTTTGGGTATCGACATCGCCTCTTCTGCCATAAAAAGCTTCGATGAAAAATTCTCACCTCTATTGACCTCTTTTTACGGCTCGACCAATTTCTTTCGCATGAACTCCGCAGGTGAGCGCCCACAGGGTATCCTCAAAACCGCCTACCAATACCTGATCATTCATGAAGAAGAGCAATTTAGGGTGGTTCTTATGGATCAGCAAGACGGCAAAGCAGGCATGATTAAAATGAACAAGGACGAACGGTTGCGCGCTAACAAGGATTATTATCTCATGTCGTCTACAGGCCAGGTGATTGCCCAAAATGCACGTCAAGATTTTAATGAAGAACATTGGAAAGCCAATCCCCAACTCACAGTGCTAACAAAAATATTTACACGACAATTAAATTTTAGTAGACAGGAAATAGAATATCTGGCTACTTTGAAATTAAGCGAACGCAAATTATATTTCGATTTTTTTGATCAAGAAATTTCATCCTGTTGGCCACCGGTGGCGCCAGTTTTAATGAAATTACAAAGTAGGGTTGATGAGATTGATTGGGTCGTGGAGAATAGATTGCGATCTCACGAACAACGTGAAGCATTGCCATTAAAAACAGATTCTACAGATTTAACACGCGCGTTTAAAGCCAGGTGCGATGCACGAAGGATTGAAGTAGTCGATCCCAGCAAGGCTTCCAAGCCGGGCCCATGATAAAATTGTCGCCTGTACGTCGCGCTTTTATCATGTGAAATACAGTATCCCTCTATATGATTTGTTGTGCCAATGAAAAACCTACATTCAATGTGTGTAGTTTTAATTCGACAGCCGTGCTTTATTTGTCCAGTCTAAAGTGTACAGGGCAGTAATGGTGTAGTATACTGATTCTCATGGAGATTAGTTACCTATTCAAATTACAGGGGGGTATTAAATGGCTGGAATTACACCTCGCGTTGATATTGCGTTTAAGAAAATTTTTGGTGTTGAAGAAAACAAGGATTTGTTGATTTCGCTGATTAATTCAATTGTATCTGAAGAAGATCAAATATGCGAAGTCACTTTGCTTAATCCGTATAATCCCAAGAGCTTCAGGAATGATAAACTATCGATTCTGGACATTAAAGCAAAGAGTGCGGATGGTAAACGCTTCAATATTGAAATTCAGATTAGTGATGAAGCTGATTATAATAAAAGAGCGTTGTATTATTGGGCTAAATTATACACAGAGCAATTAAAAGAAGCTGAGGATTATGCCAACCTCTCAAAAGCCATTGGTATTCATATACTAAACTTCACGAGCATTCCGGAATCGGATAAGTACCATAATGTCTTTCATATTGTTGAAAAAGATAACGGGCTGAAGTATTTTAGAGATCTGGAATTACATACCATCGAGCTTAAAAAGTTTACTGACAGCGTTAGCAATGAAATGGTTGATCTAGTAGCTAAGATCAAGACTTCTCTTGATGTCTGGGTCGCCTTTTTAACAAAATATAATGTATTGAATAGAAACATCCTGCCAGCTAAATTGGAAAACACAGGGCTAAAGAAAGCGCTTGATGTGCTCGCGGTTATGAATTTCAACGAGGCTGAACGAGAAGATTATGACAACCATCTTAAGTGGCTGCAAATTCAAACGAACACCATAAAAAATTACGAACAGAAGGGTGAGGAAAGAGGCATTAAAAAAGGCATTGAACAAGGTATTGAACAAGGCATTGAACAAGGCATTGAACAAGGCATTGAACAAGGCATTGAACATGTGGCAATCAATATGCTAAAAGCTAGCAAATCACCTGATGAAATCAATCAGTTGACTGGCCTTTCTCTAGATGCTATAAAAAACTTAAGCCATTAATTTGTCGCTGTCGCGGCAGTTTTTAGTTAAAATCACTTGATTAGCTAATTACCAAAATAAATCGCCCCAATCTGTACTGGAAGAAATGGGCCTCACTTATTTTAAAAAACAGAGCTAATGCAGGGCTGTCC
>JBCKWE010000112.1:0-2358 GCA_038923045.1 Legionellaceae bacterium | reverse complement strand
GAGGTCTTACAATACCTAGTAGAAAAAGCTCCCGACCAACTGAAAGCCATGATTGCAGTTGATAACTACTCCGCCTTTCGGCACGCTGCCGAAAACGTCCACCTAGAGGTCTTACGATACTTGGTAGCAGAAGCTCCCGGCCAACTGAAATCCATGATTGCAGCTGGTAACTACTCTGCCTTTCGGCAGGCTGCCGCACACGGCCACCTAGAGGTCTTAGGATACCTAGAAGAAACAGCTCCCGGCCACCTGCAAATCATGATTGCAGCTGATAACAACGCTGCCTTTATCTGGGCTGCCGCACAGGGCCACCTAGAGGTCTTACAATACCTAGTAGACAAAGCTTCCGGCAAACTGCAAGCCATGATTGCAGCTAGTAACTACTGCGCCTTTTGGCAGGCTGCCGCAAACGGCCACCTAGAGGTCTTACGATACCTGGAAGACAAAGCTTCCGGCCAACTGCAAGCCATGATTGCAGCTGATAACTACTACGCCTTTCGGTACGCTGCCGAAAACAGCAGTGTTGCTATACACGGCAATGTCACCGTAATCAATCATTTGCTTCTTTATCCAGCAGTATTTGCCTACGCAGAGCAGCATATGCACGAATATGGCGAAAAGCATGTCAACCCTTTTGTTCATGGAAAGCTTACGGCCTTGCGTGCTCAAAAATCAGAAGTAGAGCAAGGCGACCCCAATGCGGTATTTGATATGGCTGATGCTGACGAAGCAATATTGTGTTTCTATCTGTTAAGAAACTTGATTCGACGCAACGATGCCGCGCTGCTCGATGACATCCGCTTTCTATTAGATATTCCTGCCGTCAAGCGTTTGGCACACACGGCAGTGACACCTAATGCCCCCAATGAACTGGTACGCTTAGCGATAACGACCGGAAATCAGGCTGCCGCTGAAGTATTACTGACTATTGCGGCCGTTCGCGAGTTAGCCGAACAAAATAATTATTACCGCAATGAAGCACGCGGCAACATGGATTTGCAAGCCTTGGCCCGTGACCGTGAATCCTCCATGCACGCGCTGTCAACAGGCGAACAAGCACGATTAAAGCAAGCCACTGACCGCTATCAGCCCATGATAAATGAAGCTGGGGTTCCTAACCTCATGGGCGCGCTAAGAGAATTTCTTGAAGCCCGTTATAGCCAAGACCCTGCCAAAATTATCCGAGATGATAAGTCGGGTCTCATTTTACCAAAAGATTGGCATGATTTTCAGAGATTAACCCTCAGTGCCGATGAAACAGAACGCGCCTTAAAAGCCTACCATCAAAACAAAGACCACACGGTATTGCGGTACCTGTCTAAACCAAACCCTTGGATGCATGAAAGGGCGGCCTATGTCTACGTTAATCCCAGTAATCACACTGAGAAATGGTCTACTTTTGAAGAATATCAACCACTCATTACCATGCTTTTTTTGGCCGCCCAGGATAACGAAATCCAAGGTATTGATGGCTATACCGTTGAAACTCGGACAGAGCATTTCATTGATGAGCTCGCTCACATTGGCCGCGCGCATAACTGGGATAATACTCGGGTGAAGTGCGATGCAGCGGGTAATCCCATACTGAATGACGAGGGCGACTCAACCACTGAAGAATATGACAAGCTGGATGAAGGCGACAGACCCAGCTGCTATTCTGGCGTTATACGCCGTCTATTCCAATCTGTTTTGGGTCATCCCCTGTTGCAGATGTTAACCAAGGAAGGCATTAATGCGGAAATCCGTGATTTTGTGCGGCAACATTTCAAGGCGCGCATTAATGGCCAAAATCGTGACAGCCTGAAAATAGCCTGGAATCAAATTATTAAGGGTGACGGAACCGATGATGATCGTCTTCTATTAAAAACATTAGATGTTTCACCCGAACAACAAAATAATTTTATGCAGTCCTTAGTCGTTAAATACGGCGATCAATTTACTACAGAACGCGGATTCACCCAACAAATTAACTGCGCATTTCAAATAAAAGAACCGAATGACTCCCATGCCCTTAACTTCGGCCACCATAATTGGCAGCAGTTCCTTGAGCCACCCACGAGGGAGTCTGGAAATATGAAAGCAAGATGGCAGTCTGTATGTCTCACGGTTAACGCTAATGTTCCACCCATACAAAAAGCACGACGATTATTAAATGATTACATGCTTGGACCCAATAATCCTGAGCATATCGAAATAATACGTGACTCTATTTCAAAAATTGACGGAAATGAAATTACAAGTGTTCCGCAGCTCGTCACCTACCTACAAACCTACCAAGAGCAAGCGGGGCAAGGGAGTCAATCTAGTACACTAGGCACGTTAATAGAGTTTATTGCAACCATCAATCTACAGCCACCG
>JBCKWE010000111.1:0-2399 GCA_038923045.1 Legionellaceae bacterium | reverse complement strand
ACGCCTGCTAATAATTGGCGCTGTAATTCAGGCTTGAATGTATTCCAATTGAATCGTAAGTCCCAAACACCGTTATTATGGCTACTATTTTCTCGTTGTGAACAAATCCAATCGTAAGCTTGTTCTAAATTTGTGTTGGACGTTAATCCCATGACGGATGGACTGGTATTGCTACCTGCGTCATCGACGCTCAATAAGGTCCACGACGCGTTATTTTCAGCGGCTGGATGCGTGACATTTAACGATTTGATGTTCATCGTGCACCTTTGATTGTTGGTAGAAAACCTAATGCCTAATTTAATTATAGAACATGGTCTTGAAAAATACAAATTTTATATGGTTATTTTAACGAGTAGCCACACAGTCAATGGGTGTAGGCGGTATAAACGCCCTATTCAATCGACCAATGGGGTCCGACCAAAAATGCCGTAGTTACTTCTGAATTACACCAGGTCCCTCCAATCAAATGTAGAGAATGACATGTTTTGCGGGGGTAGCTAATACATCTCCGACAATTATAGTCAATATTTAGTGGATTTCTATTTTATTTGCTGAAAATGGTGAAAACAAAGCATCAATTGCGTCGCATCATTAAGTTGACTCACAAAATCGTTTATGCGAGGGCGGTATTACTTTCTCAATGATTTCAATTTTATCCATAGGATCTGCTCGCAGATAAACCTCAGTTGTTTGCATCTGTTCATGGCCAAGCCACAACGATACTTTACGCAAATCACCAGTTGCTCGATAGAGCATCATCGCACAGGTATGTCGCAACACATGTGGAGAAACATGTTTCTCATTCAACGACACACAATGTTCTGTGGCAATTGTTGTGTATTTATCAAGCAAATACGGAGTATAGGAGGTATAAAGGTATCCTCTCCATATCGCCGGGTAGAACCCAATGATCATAGGTGGATGGAGCGTAGGGTGGGCAAAGCGAAGCGTGCCCACCATGTTCAGGGAACGTTGCGCTTTGCTCACCTTGCATTTGAGTTCAGCGGTTAAATGGGATTATGTTGATAAAGAGGAAACGATGATTGAGCGCCTAACATTTTACCCGGGCTCTAAAACCATCACGGCATTCATAGTGATCAGATCAGCAAGTGATGGCATCTCGAATTTTTTAGTTACTCGGTCATAAATATACTGATAAATATTAACCCCCAGTTTTCTAGCGGTTAACACAATGGTAGCGAACGTATCCTTTGCCTTTGTCCCACTTTCACTAATGGTTTGCAGATTAATATCGCGTATCCGGGCTTGGAAACGAGCGCCAAGCTCGGCTGGATTATTATGGAGCGGAAGGAACGGATTGCTGAGCACGATCAACAATGTCTTCTTTTTTGCGCGTGTTTTTTCAATACGATCATCTAGGGCGTCATACCCAGTCTTGATTGAAAATAAATCGTCAAACTCCTGTGATAGCTGCACAGCAGCATCAGTAGATGGGACTTTTTTGTACTCAATCAGCTTTTGATAGTAGTCCCAAAATTTCTCAAGAAAATCAGCCACGACTTTTTGATGCATAAATAGGAATGGAGATAGTTTTTTATAATGACGTCCTTCGTGAACCCAGCACAGCGCTTTGTATTTAGCGATTAGATTGAACTGTGGCGCATCATCACAAATCAGGTACTCAATGGCGTGCTCTGAGTTTTTGTAATAAATCAGAGCGCTTGCTTCACGGATGACACGTCGATTCGTCTTATGTTTTTTAGGGTTAGGAAAGAGCCCCTCTAAGAGCAATTCAATCTCGTCACGCGTCATGATGGCAACAGTAGCCTTTGTTTTGAGTTCATCTAGAACTTTTTTTGACAAACCGAATTCACTCATCAGCGCATATGTTTCCGGGTTAAACTCAAAACGGAGGGCACTGCGGCATAGTATTCCTAGCAACGTTAAGCGGTCTTTTTTAGGCTGTGTGAAAAAGGCCGTAAAAAAAGGGTTGCACAAAATATGGGTGTAATGATTTATACCCTTGACGCGCGAACCGGTGTCATCAATATGCTGGTATGGCGATGCCTTTAAACCAGCATCAATAATGTCTTCTTTTTCCTGATGAAATACGTCGTGTTTGTCGGTGAGCATGCGGGATATGGTGGAGTTTGAGATATGAATATCAAACGTTTTCAAAAGCCGCCTAATCGCAGGCTGGGTCATACCTGAGTCACGATACAGTGTAATCACCAACGAACGAATGCCAGGACCGAATTCACCTTGATACCCTTCAGGAAGGCTGGCCAAAAACGTTTTTTTTAATGAAGGGGAATAATAAACGGGCACGCTAAATTCAATGTTATTCGTGGTTATGTTGAGATCCTGTATCACACGCGTTTCCATACCTTTGTACTCAGCATCAGGGGGGAGTATGGTTTTATCTATCTCGCAGATTA
>JBCKWE010000110.1:0-2427 GCA_038923045.1 Legionellaceae bacterium | reverse complement strand
GGGATTGCCTTGCATGGTATGCAACTCACCATTACAATCCATGCAGTTAGGCCAACGAAGTACTGTGTTTTGCCAGTATTGCCAATCAACATGATTACATTAATTAGACATGTGACACCACTCATAGATAACTCGGCATGTTCTTCTCTGACTGCTCGAGAACGCATGAATGACTACAACACAACTGTGAATCTTAACTATCAAGAAATTGATCCTTTTCTTGAAGAAATTAAAACGATCATCCGAATGAATCAATATATTTTAACTTTCTCATCTACCCTGCCACGTTCTGTAGGAACAGCCCGATATCTTTTTGATTCCATGCAATCCAACATTATCTGTCAATCTGTATTTTCTGAATTTGATTTAAACATTACCAACATTCCATTGCTCCATTTAACACCGAAAAGGTGGTTTTTTATATCAAGGTTAGCCTGGTTTTCAGGTATAAATGCGGGTGCAAAATCATTCAAGGATGAAAAACATCGCGCAATCACCGCCGCAAAAATATTGGAAGAGCACCACGATAAAAATACTGGGGTTTTTCTTGTGGGTCATGGAATGATGAATCGTTTTATTAAAATGCATTTCCTTAAACAAGGATGGCAAGTCACGAAAGCATGTAAAAACGGCAGTTTTGAACTGCACGTTTTAGAGATCAAAAAATGAGACATACCCAAGCCTCTTCTTTAGACACGGACTCACAAGGGTGCAGCGTAGATTACAGCCACCTGACAACATTTCAATTAAACTGCTCCAGAAAGGTGATGCGTTACTCGTGACTGAGCCATGGTGTTCGGACCCAAACGTTGGTCATTGGTAAAACGGATAAGCCACTACATGCAATTTAGCAGGCAACCTTTCGGCTGCCCACAAATAAATTATCAAATCGAGATTTGTAACCTTAACTCTATTTTTTAAAACCATCGACTGCATTATACCCACAGCGCATCAAAGATCCTAAGTTTTTTGAGTTTGAAGACGAATTGAATCCACGAGCTTCTTAAAAAAAGTTCGAGCGGTTTATCATCTATTTTTCAATGGGGTAACCCGCATCAATCCATCCTTGTGAGCCTGTGTCTAAAGACGAGACTTGGGTATATCCCATATTTTGTAAGCTGTTGGCAACCAACGCACAGCGAAAACCACCACTACAATAAACGACAATTGGAGATTGAGGATCAGTGATCTGTTTTTCGATGTCACGTTCAATAATCCCTTTGCTGAGATGAATGGCCCCGGGGATCCGGCCCGTGATCACTTCATTATTTTCGCGTACATCAATCAGGAAAAATGGGTTTTTACTGTCGATAAGCGTTTTTAATGCTTGCGGGGTGATTTCTTTAATGTGTTGCTTTGCGTAGGCTACCAAAGCAAGAAAGCGTGGAGCGTGTTGTTTCATTGTATGTTCCCTATGAATTGATCAATGATTTTTAAATTATTCTACTCTAACGCTTTGAATACCCTTTTGCGACAGCATTCCCATGCGAGTCGCATGACGCTTGCATACAAACATGATCAATGATAACCTCGAAGACCAACATTCATACATTAAAGTATTCAAATGACCAGTCACGCATTTTATGATGCTATCACTGCCTTGCCTTCTCAAGTGATTGGTCTTCTATTATCTATCGTTTGTGTGGTCCTCTTCTACGAGTATTTCGCCTGGTAGGTAGTGCATCTGCGCCTTTCCAGGCGCGGCGCTATGTCAGATGAATTTACTTAAATCATTTCAATTGATAGTTGAGGATACAATGATGAAAAATAACACCGAACAAACGCCTTCCTTTTGGGCCAACGCAGCACAAGCTCCATGGATACAAGGCCCTTTTTTGGGCGTTGGGGCCATGCTAGCGGCTACACCTTCTTTGAAATGGACTAATCATCGCTTAAAGGGTGATCTAATAACCTTTCGAAACTTCATGTCATTTGGAAACCCCATGTCGGGCGCTGGGGCGTACGCTGCATCAGCGGTTCCTGGTTATGCTACAACATTTGCAGTTAAAGCCTTCTTAAAAAGATTACCAGAAGACTCGTCTCGACAATATGATTTGTTCACCTCGTTTGCTGCGGGCGGGGTTTCCGGGTTGGTGTGTACGCCGTTTGAAGCTTTGGCACAAAATAAACAATTGACCACTAACTCTTCCTCTAAGGAAGTTGCTCAAAAAATGCACTCAAATCATGGGTTCCGAGCCTTTTTTCAAGGGGGAACCAGTATTATGGTACGGGAAGGATTGTGGTCGACGGTTTACATGACAGCCATACCCATGATGTCAACATTGTTGCAAGAAAAGGGTGCTAAGAAAACCTATGCGGACTTCTTGGCGTGCTCAATGGTTGGAGGTACTTATGGTCTGTTCAGCTCCCCGTTATATCAACTGCGATTTAAAAAACAACAGGGATTAACCGAACCGAGGCCATATA
>JBCKWE010000109.1:0-2588 GCA_038923045.1 Legionellaceae bacterium | reverse complement strand
ACGTCTAGAATAAGCCCATTTACGGCCTATGAAAATTTTTGCGACAGAACCAAATTATCTTCTGCGTTGTATAGTCTTCCGCCCAAGTTTAAATAATCTTTTAGGAAATCTACAAGTGAGATGGGTGAGTCGGGTTGAACTGGCGTTTGATTGCGTGTGTAATATTCGTAGAAAATATCACTATCCTGGATGGTGGAGGTGTGCGAGAGCAACATACGGAAAGTAATTGAGGTGTCGGGAAAATTCGGGTTACGAATTTCGAAGGGCAAATACTGGTTGATAGGATCATCTATGTTAAATTTTTCATCCTGCCAAAGAGTCATCAATGCAGTAGCGGTTACCGTTTTGGAAATAGATGCGATGGTAAACAAGGTATCGGGAGTGACAGCACGACTAGTGTCTGGATCGGCCAAGCCATATTCTTTTGTGAACTTAATCTGTCCATCACGGATGAGCAGTATCGCGGCGCCGGGAACATTGGAGGATTTCATGACTTGAATTAGATCAGAGTCAAAGTCATTTTTATGTGGTATGGATTTATACATTATGATCGTCTTTATTAGATATTTTAAGCAACTCAGGGCTCAATGTTTTTAATCTCATAATATTCATCAAAACCTCATTCTTGCGGACTAATCATTTGTACGCCACAGGCATTTTTTTCATTAATGATCGCTTGTTTGACGCAGCTAATTTTAAGAACGACATTTTGATTGCCATTCGCTGTGGCCATTGCAACAGCGTTATACGTCATATTTTGTACAGGCTTGATGGATGGCAAATTCCACTGCGTCGCGAGCACATCGATAATAGATGGAAGCCGATTGAGCCATATCTTCCCTGCTTCTCCAAAAGTACCGATGATATTTTGTGTGAATGTCTTCATATCATTGCCCTCAACATAGCCTCAGGGTAGAAGCGACTTACTTAGATAGTAGCGCTTATGTCCTGTAGGGCAATTTTCAAGAACACCAAATACTTGATAGCCCCTTTTTAAATAAAAATCGTGGGCTTGAAAATCAAATGTATCTAAATGACTCAATGTTGCTCCCATTGCTTTCGCGTCATTTTCAACCCGTTCCAAAAGAGTGCTGCCCAAACTTTTTCCTCGATGCTGCGGATCTACAAATAACACATCAATATACAAAATCCCCCAGTGATAAATCAGCGCATTGATACCAGCGATAACAACCTCTTTTTCCTTAATAACATAATTTTTAAAAACGGGTGTTGTTTCTTGCGTGAAAGGCACCTTTGATCGATTGAATGCAACGATTTGATGATCGATAAATTCTGCTTCAAGGGGAGTTGAAGGGATAATCTTAGATTTCAGAAGCACGTTCTTATTGATTAATCGGTAGCGAATAAATCGAGTGCCATTAATCGTCGTCTCGCCATTCTTTATAAAACCTGCTTTAATAATCCCTTTAATCTTGGTGCGTGAAGGTGGGAAATAAATGGTAATCGCTTCAAGATTTAACGCATCAAACGCGTACTGGATGAGCTCTTTATAAATTTGTATTCCATATCCCCAGTGCTCAGGATGAAGAACAATGGCCATTTCAAAATCTTTTCCTTCATCGGGTTGAATCCCCGCCCAACCAATAAATGCACCATCAACAAAATAGCCAGTTGGACCAAACCCATACTCATCCCATATTTTTTCTTTTGCCTCAATAAAATCGTTAACCTCTTTTTCTTCAAAGCGCTCAGATGATAATGGCATATGACGCTTTACTAAAGGATGAGAGAGTAGCTCGATTATTAATTTTTTATCCATCTCTTTTAATCTTTTTTTCTCAAAAAAGGGTGAAATGAGCGGGAGAATAGGTATTGAATCGTTCGTACTCACAAGATCCCCTTATGTGGTGTCAAAAGTTAATATATAGCGTTTCCGTTGTTCGTGGTCATAGTATTTTCCAATGTAAGAATGAGCCTGAAATAGATGGCTCTTTCCAATACAAATGAGCCTGAAATAGTATGATGTCGTCATTAAGTTTCAGAGGTTTTATTTTCTCATTTTGTTTAAAAAGTATCAATTATTATTGTAATTAAACTCAGCGGATGTGGTTGAAGTGTGGGCAAGGCTGTGGGCGATAATGTTGAAAACGTTTTTTTGTTTTCAATATTTCGTCCATGGTCTTGTCCACACGTCCCGAAGGGTCATCCACATCCTTCATTAGCGTTGGTTTTTTTATTAAATAAACATCATTGCCACGCCTGCGGCTCGCAATGATGTACGCCTTACCTTATGTTTTGCAACCAGTCGTTAAGATGTTCTCAGTAATGATTTTGAGAAGTCACTTAAGATGGGCCATTAAATATTTGTCTAAATAATTCCGATTGTGCTTTTTTCATTGCAGTGGCGGCTTGTAAATCCGACTGAGCCAGCATTTGTCGATCAAGGGACTCAAAGCTTATGCCCGGCTTTAAATAGCTTGCTGAGTTTGGCAATGATTTTAATTTTTCATAAGGCGTCATCATGCATCGATATGGGTATATCTTTTTTTCTTTCCCATTTTTGTCCAACTTAATTTCTGAAAAATAACAGGGCCGATGAAAATTGATATAGGGTGTTAAGTGCTTGC
>JBCKWE010000108.1:0-2633 GCA_038923045.1 Legionellaceae bacterium | reverse complement strand
ATTCGCAACATGACGACTACATTTTTTATGGACTGTGAGATCAAAGCCTGCCCCACCATCCGTGAGGCCAGTGGGCTCGCGTTCAGTTCTCGCAATGGTCGATTGAACCTAGCTCAACGCCAACTCGCTGATCGTTTTGCACAAATATTTCATCAGAACGTGCCTTGCGAGCAGATTATTGCCGAACTAACAATGATGGGTGTGGCAGTTAGCTACATTGAGGAGCTTGATGGTCGACGTTTTGCTGCAGTGAGAATTGGGGATGTTCGGCTGATAGATAATTATCAAATTTAGTTGAAAACACTGTCGATCGGCGCATAATGATAGATGCAACAAGGGAGGCGTTCTCGCCAATATAAAACCAAGGAGTTTCGTCACCATGAAAAAATTAAGCATTTCATGCCTATCATTGATCATTTGTGCTTGTTCATACTACCCTGCGGTGAATGGTAACGGTCAGATTACGAGTGAGACTCGTAACATTTTGGGCTTTGATAAAGTGGAATTATCCGGAGCCTATCAGCTCAATATGACCACCAACTGCCCTTTTGGCCTGAAAATCACTGGGGATAGCAATTTAATGTCTTATACTCAAACCAAGGTAGAGGATAATACGCTAGAGATTGGGTCACAAAATGATACGAATTTACGTCTAACACAGCCTATTGTGATTGACCTATGTATGCCAAAACTGACCAACTTTTCAGCGAGCGGCGCTAATGCCATTAGCCTCAATATGCGAAATGCTAAAGATAGCAAATTAAAAGTAGAGCTCTCCGGCGCTAATCAGATCAACCTACAGGGTAGTATTAATACATTAAAACTAGAGACTTCGGGTGATATCAATTTCAGTGGTAAAAATGCCACGATCAATCATGCTGATATTGAAAGTAGCGGTAATAGCAAAATTACGATTACCGTACTGCAAGATCTAAAAGTGGACGCGAGCGGCAGCAGCAGTATTCAATACTACGGATCGCCCACTTCCCTTAAGATTTCATTATCAGGATCAGGTTCGGTGACGCAAGGGCATTAATTGGCTATCAATCCCATGGATTTAGTATTAGAACGCCCGTTGGTTCAAAATCGGCTGCGTTACGCGTCATGAGATGTAACCCATTCACCAGAGCCGTTGCTGCAATTAAACCATCGGCGACGGGTATGATTTTACCTTTTTTCTGCGCGTTTGCTGTGATTTCACCCCAGACATGAACTATTTGTATCGTAATCGTGAGTAAACGATCGGTATAACTATTTTCAATATGCAAAGCCCAATTTTGCAGGTCTGATCTTTTTTTGGAGTGAGGCAGTAACGTAATGCCCTTTGTGATTTCGCCGATTGAAATTACGCTGATGAATAAATCACCTGACTCAAATGCATTGAGCGATTCTTTTAATAAGTTAATATGATGAGGATGACGTAATCCAGATAAAACGCATGTGTCCAGTAATAGTTTCATAGCAAAATATCTCGTATGACAGACAGCGATCGCGTTAAATCAAGATCTGTTAAATCTGGTGTTTCATTCAGTAAAAAATCTTTGAAATTGATTTTTTTACCTTTCAGTTGCATATACTCATGTTCAGAAATAATGATGACATTGCCGTCACGACGAAGGATTTTTTGAGGTCCTTCTGATAATACACAGCGTACAACTTCACTGAAACGATTTTTGGCTTCAGCTAATTGCCAATCTGGACGTTGATGTGAATGATGCATATGAACCCCCTAATAGAATCTAGACCAACTAGATTGATGATAGCAGGTAGGGTAACGGTTCACAAGTGTCAGTATTTTCCAATACAAGATGAGCCTGAAATGGAAGGCTCATCTTGTATTGGAAAATAGCGGCCTCGAACGTTCACCCAGAATTGCTGCATTTGATTCCGAATAACTACCCGTACATTTCCAGTATAGGGTGTATTTAGCGGTTTGCAATTGTTCTCTGGAAAATAATCTAGGCTGGCGGAGGGTGGCTTGTATTATCAAGAAAATGTGCTACATTTTAAGTGAGACTAGACTTATTTTATGTAACGGTGCTTGCATTAGACGTAAAGCACGCAAATCACAGTTATTCTGAAACGACTAGCTGAATACACTTGGCTTCATTTAAAGCAGCATCGTAACAGGGCTGTCCCATTTGAATTTGGTTTGATGTTAGTCAGTTAGCACGCTATAATCCCTTCTCCCCAAGGGGAGAAGGTGCCCGACAGGGCGGATGAGGGTGCCATTAGGTGGCACGGTTTTGAAAGAATAAGGAAATAAGTCTAGAATCGAAAATAACTTGCCAGTTTAATTCAAGGACAACCTCGCTGAATTTGAATGGCAAATTATTTTGGAGGAAGCCTTAATCCGCATTGACGAAGCCATGCGACCGGTGTTCTTTTGCTACTGCTGCTGCAACACTCTTTGCTTTATCAAACACATTTTGCGAATGGGTGACGTTATCTTTCGCTACTTTAACCATAACATCCGCTTCGACACACGCTGGGCACCCCCGCTGTGGCATCCCCGCATAAGCACCGCCGCACACCATCAGTGCAACACTCATTAAAACACCAGACACTATTGATTTTTTCAAGTTAAACTCCTTTTTTTATTTATCGGCAAGTAGAATTCATACAATGCAGCA
>JBCKWE010000107.1:0-2762 GCA_038923045.1 Legionellaceae bacterium | reverse complement strand
CCCTCCTTTTATGTTGTTTTCAATACATGTATGATGACGTCTAAATCTGTTGGCACATAATGATTGAACCTATATGAGGGTTAGGCATGCTTAAAGGACGAAGTGTTAGACATCTTTTACTATTTTTTTTTATTGTACTCTTTGAGTTAAAGTCATTGCCTGCCTTTTCATCTCTCTCCTACCTGCAACCGGTCGTTACCTTGTCAGCAGGTGCTTCCATCTCACAACTAGGGCAATCCCAATCGTTTGCACCATTAGATCTCTGTAGCTATCACTACACACCCAACGCTTCAAATACCACTACTATGCTGTGGGGCGGATTTGTAGGAACGCAAGTTAAGCATTCTCCGTCATGGGAATTAATAGCTGGATTGGGCTATTATCAACCCAACACGCTGTCTACGAAAGGTGTGTTAACCCAAGGCGCTGATCCAATGTCTGATAATACCTATCGCTATCGATATCAGACCCAAAGCCAGCAGTTGTTAGCTGAAGGGAAATTATACTGGCTGGTAAAAGATAGGCTTCGGCCTTTTTTGATGCTAGGGTTAGGAGCTGCTTTCAATAAAACATCTGATTATCAAACGAGCGTACCGGCTTTCCTCGAATTTACCCCGGCATTTTCCCAGCATACACAAACCAATTTTACTTATGCTTTTGGGCCGGGAATTGATATAAGTCTCTCCAAATTTTTCCGAGTAGGGGTGGCTTATCGATTTACTGATTTAGGCTTAGCCAATACAGGCACCGCTCAAATAGATGAGACTCCGATTGCAAGCACGTTAAAACAATCACACTTATATGCCAATCAGATTCTCGCTCAATTCACATTTATGCCGTGGGCAAAGGACTAAAGGATGAACACAAAATTCAAATGGATAATGCTCTTTTTGGTTTTCACGATGTCTGATATAAGCCTAGTCGGCCATGCGGCTGTATTTAATATTGTTCCAAAAGCAGGCACATCATTGCCAATCCGTGCGGCTGTCGGGGGCAATGTAAAAGCCCTCTATACCGTCACCAATACAACCGGTAGTTCTCATGCGGGCAATTATGTTAAATATCTGCCTGCAAACACAACGCAAGTGGCGGTTGACGGAACGTATCCCGATCTTTGTGGTACTACGTTTCAACTTAACTCACGCGCTAGTTGCACCCTAGAGTTAAGGGTTGCAGGACCTGTAAATGCGCATGATGCCAATCCTCGTAATCATCTTTTTGTATGCTTAGGTGGTTGTGTAACCTGTTGTGCAGGGACTAATTTCCCGCTGAATGTGACCCAGGATGAGCCAATATATACAGCCGTATTTGATGCTGGCAGCAGTGGCACTAGGCTGTCTTTTTTCAAGGTAAAGCCAGGAAATGGTGGCTACCCCCTCATTGAAAAAATTGGCACCTATGATGAGGATCTAGATGGTGTTACCGATGATGACGGAATCAATGACTTCCTCAACGGCCATGGCGCTATTGTGCTCTCGCTAGGCGAGTCATTGCCGCCTGGCTGTCCCGCAACGACTGGCCTGGGGCAAATGGATGTTGAGCCATGTGTTATTCAGCCGCTGTTGATAAAACTTGATGAGGCCATTGTCGAACAAAACAGGGCTAATGTTGGTTTAAATCTGACGTTGTCTCAAGTAAAAGTTGAGCTGTTTGCTACAGCAGGCATGCGCACAGAGGATGAGCGTAACGGCGGAAGCAAGTCTACCGCACAAATTCTTGAATACTATGATCAGATGAAGACTTATGTTGCCCAATGGGGGTATGGCGTAGGTGAGTTCAAAACAATCAATGGGAATAGCGAGGAAGGTGTCTGGACCTGGGTCAATCTAAACGACTATTACTACAATAGTTTTGGCGGCAATCCTACGGTAAGTCAATCTGTTCTATCCCCCGTTGGTGACTTTGAGGTAGGTGGCTCATCAATGCAAATCGCCTTTCCAACCAACACAATGCCTGGGGACGCCGCTAACGTCTACCCGGTTACAATCAATGGCCATGCATTTAAGGTATACAGCAAGACATTCCTAGGCTTAGGCGGAGATGATACCAGAAAGTATGTCAAAGCCTATAACTATAACAGCAATAATGGCGGGGTTGGGTGTTATGCGCGGGGTGCGACGGCTAATAATACGCAAGAAAAAAGTGGTATTCAACTTTACCCCAGCAACCAAGTGATTGCTCCAGGTACCTATCCATTTCCGTCAAATATCAACGAAGGTACACCTTGGACGCCGGTTCCAAATAGCGCGCTTCTGCTTGGAGGCCCATCGCCTACAACGTATAACGGTACCAACTGTTCTAGCCTGTACGACACCATCGTAAATCAGGTGACATCGCTGCAGAGAAATCGTGATGGTACGTTTAATGATGGGGCGGTAGCGACGATGGCGTTATTCAAGACGGCTGTACAGACAAGCACGTCGCCATTGGTAGGAATTGATAATTTTTTCTTCACATCCAAAGACTTAGGCTATTCACCTTCAACCGGTTTTAATCGATCAACATTTCAAACTAGCCTGAATAGTTATTGCAGCGGTTCTGTATCCGGTCGTTTTAATGCGCAAAACGTGTGTCCTAACGGTAACTTCATGAATACTTATTTGTTTGGACCTTCAGGATTATTTATCAGCAGTTCGGCAACCTTTGCAGGCGTCCTAAATCCGGTCGTGGCAGGTGAGACAGTGCTTACCTGGACGCGTGGCTACTTGCTGTTGAAGTATGCTAACTAATGAAAGGAGATCCCTCACTATGTTCGGGACGAC
>JBCKWE010000106.1:0-2981 GCA_038923045.1 Legionellaceae bacterium | reverse complement strand
ACTGAATGATTTGAGCAGCTTCAACAGCGGCTCGTATGGTTTTGGTGATTTTCAAAATAAGCTCGAAGACTTGAAATTGCGCCAAGGTTCCAGCACATGGGAGGAGGCGCTGAATAACATCGCTGGTGGCAATGCCGACCGATACGCCTCTCTGGTTCAAGCTTATGAACGCGCGCACCCCACATTAAATGATGATGAGTACAAACGGGGTGCGAGTGATACCCGCCTTGCCATGTATCAGCAAAACAAACAGGTGAACAAAGCCGTGAGCGTGCAAACAACAGCCGCCTTTAATCAAGTCAACAAACACCTCGCGGCAGTCCATGTGTTATCAAAACAAATCGAAGGTGAAAAAAACAAAAACACCAAAAGTGCTGTGGATTTAAACACGCGCTTGTTGGTTGAGATGGCCTATATCCAGACGGATTTATTTAAATTGCAAGCGTTGGCAAATCAGCAAGCCGTGCAGATACAGGCCAGCGAGATTGCCGATGACAGTGAAGCGGTACGTTTTAATCAATTACCTAACAAGAAGTGAGAGAGGAACACATGAAATATGCCGTGTTGTTGTTTGTTTTAAGTATGAGCGGGTGCGCGCAAGTCCATGACCTAGACGCACCTTGTACTGATTTCGGCGCACGCTGTCATCAAGAAATCATTAATACGTAATCAACCAAGGGGAAAAACATGTCAATGAAAAACAAAAAGGCACTGGCTCTCATCTTGCTCACAAGCAGCATGGGGCTAACCGGGTGTCATCAAAATCCAATCACACAACATAAACCTGAAAAATCAGCGCTCATCCTGTTGCGTGCATCACGCCTAGCAGAGCAGCAATTAAAAATAGATACACCAACAGGATGGGTCTATGGCAGCTGCATGGATGACAACCGGTCAAACTTGGATTGCAAGGCGTTCTTTAAGGCGATGTTGCCCCTTGCGAAACAAGACAAGGCGTTTAAAAACTTAACGTATGCCGATTTAACCGATCAGAAAACATTTGAAACCATTGCCGAGGATTATGAAAGCAAGCGTTTTTTCGGTGCGGATTAAGGAACCATCATGGCAAACCCTGATTACTCGAACATCATTTTAGGCTTGGGCGAGAAAATTGACGCACTGAACCAGACATTCGTGCACAACGGGTACACAAGCTTATCGCAGACACTCGCCAAGCCCATCGGCACCTTGTGTGTGTTGTTCATCATCTTCACCGGCTACGGCATCATGCGCGGCCTGATTAAGACGCCAATGCGAGAGCTGGTCAACGTCTCCATTCGTATTGGCCTGGTGTACATGTTTGCATTCAATTGGGGCGAGTTTTCGGGCTATGTCGTTGACTTGTTTGTGAAGGGTTCCAGTGAGCTGAGCAGCGTGATGATGAAAGCCAACCCGATTAATGTGCCGCAATCATCAGGTGCGGGCATCAACGGGGCGTTGCAATCGGTGTTCACTGAAATCATCAGTGTTGGCACGTGGGCGATAAAAAAAGCCTCGTTTCGTAACCTCATGCCATTGGCGACAGGAACCATGATTTGCATCTCGGGCATGGCGATTGTTGGGTTGGCCTTTTTTGAAATCGTGCTGGCCAAATTGATGTTGTCGATTTGCCTAGCGACTGCGCCACTGTTTATCAGCTTTACCCTGTTTGAAAAAACACGCTCTTTTTTTGATAAGTGGTTGGGTGCGTTGGTGGGTTTTTCACTGGTGCTGGTGTTTGTGTCCACAGTGGTAGGTATTTGCTTGAGTCTGGCGCATTGGGTTGTCGCACCCTTGTATAACAGCCAGGGGAACACTATCGGCATTACCGATTATTCCGGTCTGGTTTTGGTCGCCATCCTGTCCATCATGGCTATTCTTGAAGTGACGAATGTAGCCAAAGGGATTGGAGGATCCTGCTCATCCGGTACAGGTTCGGCCATGGTGGGCGGGTTTCTGGGTAGTGCATTACGGTTTGGAAAAAGTGGATCAAAAATGACTGGTTTAACAAAATTGGCCAGCATGGCGGCAGGAAGTGCCAAGCAAGCCGCAGGCGCTGGGCTTAAACGCGCAGGGAGTGCCGCCATGCGTGGCGTTCAAAAACGATTAAGGGGTGGATGATGACGACACGAACAACCGATTACTTTAAAAAAGCTGCCACGTGGGCAGATGATACGTTTGGGGCCATGGAGCAATCACGCAATCGTTATCAAGTGGCGTTTGTCATGAGTATGGGCTTGAACGTGGTGGCGCTGATTAGCGTATGTGTTTTGGCGAACATGCAAACGCTGGTTCCCATGATGGTGCACCATTACGAGCAGGGCGTGACCACCGTGGAACCCCTAACTCTCGTAAATGCGCCTTTGAATAAAGCACAAATTGAGAGTGATCTGGCGCACTACCTCACCCATCGTGAGAGTTATGACATCAGTTCCTATCGTGCCCAGTTTGACCTGGTGAATCTGTTGTCCAGTGACCCAGTAGCGGCTGAGTATTCACGCGAACAAGACCGAAACGTAAAGGATGCGCCCATCAAACAACTGGGTGCAACCCACATGCGAGAGGTGCACATTTACAGCATTAACTTTCTGGATAATGCAGATTTGAATGCAAACGACTTGCCAAAAAATCATCACAATCTGGCGGAAATTGTGTTCACACGCACCGATATTGATAAAGCCACGGGATTAAAGACCGCCCATCACTATAACGCGTTGGTTTCGTGGGTTTACGTGACGCCCTCCACCAATCCTGATGCACGATGGAAAAATTGGGATGGTTTCAGGGTGACGCGCTATAGCCGGGAAACTCGCAATGTTTAATTTGATTTCAGGCACCGTTCAGGCAGACGTATTCGGAAAATCTGTCGTCCCCGCGCAGGCGGGGATCCATCCAAATGTTTGCTCCGATGTACATTCAGGCATGGATCCCCGCCTGCGCGGGGACGACACTGTTTTTAATTTAAAAGGAAAACAACGCATGAAGAAAATAACAGCCCTCGC
>JBCKWE010000105.1:0-2990 GCA_038923045.1 Legionellaceae bacterium | reverse complement strand
GGTAGTTCAGAGTGTTCTTGCGCCATTAATGCTTTAAATGCCACGGAGCGATGACGACAAGCCCCTACTTTTTGTGCAATTAATGCATTCAGATAGTCTTGTGGCGTTGGGTTAGGACTGGCTAATACTAACTTACCTTCGCCAAATGTTCGAAACAAATCAATCCATGATTGAATGTCAGGATCCATGATAGTGGGAGTTGGGACTGTTTTTGATTTGACAAGAAAATCCAAGGTAATGGTTTCAGGGTCTTCTTTGCTTCGAATGTAGTATAAATTATCTCGCCTGGAATAATTAATTTCATGGTCTTGATGCTTGCCTGACGTATGAAAATGAGAAATAGTATCCGTGGTTGAAAGTGAGGCGATGGGTTGCCATCTTGAATCCAAATGAAATGTCTGCTTGCCAAAGTGTCCACCATGCGTTACTCCTTTTCCCAGTTTTAATACATCGGGAACCGATATGAGTTGGTCGCAAGGTATTAAATCAAGATCCCCTGTGTTTTGAAGGATAAATGGCTGCTGGCTGCCAGGGGTGTCTGACAGTGAAACCTCATTGTACGTCCATAGTCGATAGCTCAATGGAGAAGGATGGTTATCACCGCTTGTTGCATTAAAAATGCGCGTTACATTATACGAGGCATCGGGATTTGGCGTTGTATCGGCATCCATTGGTATTGGCTTGGATGGGTCTCTCTTTTGATAGCCTGTTGATACTTGATTTTGCCCTAGAGGTATAGGTAATGACAGTTGAGGAAAAGATACTTTTCCAATACGACTTAGTAACGCCTGCAACTGTGCATCTTCCAGCCACTCTTTAAAATTTGACTCGAGATACTTCGCTCCACTTATAGCTAAAAACTGCAACTTTGGCATGGCAATCAGCATCTTTTTTAAGTTTTCTGCTGAAATAAAACTGCTTTCTAAATTGAGTGATTCTACTGTAGGAGGCAAAGCTACGTTATCAATAAAGTTAAAATACAAATTGTAGTCAGTAATTGACAATGACCTAAGGTCAGTTGCTGATTTAAATAGATTATCAATACCATTTACCACCGCCTCTTCACTTAACGATAAATATTTTAATGCGATTGATTTCACCCCAGGAAGATTGCATGGCTTACGAATGGAACGGAGAGCAGAACTTCCAGCGAAAGATAGGTGTATTTTCCCAGCATGGTTTAATAACACCGAGAGCGCTTCATCTAAGTGAAAGGTCTCTTGAAGAATAAAGTTTAATCTTAATTCATTTAAATCAGTCATGCCCTGCAAAATCGGCTCAAGTGTTGCGGCACTGATACGCCCGGATACTCCAGTTATCGTTAATGTTTCCAGTTGGGTCATACGTATAGAGTTCATGAATGAATAGGTACTGATATCACCGATTATTTCCAGCGTAGTTAATGCGGATGCTGCCTTAATAAGGGATTGAGTTGCTGCACAAGCTTCCGGGGTTGTATCATTTAAAGCACTTAATGTAAGCGATGCTAGTTTGGGTAAATGAAATCCAGGACTGAACGCTCCTGTTAAAGTCACGTTACGCAAATCCAATCGACGGCAATGTGGCGCTGCTTGCATCAATGGTTCGATACATCTAGCCTCACAGAGCTGATTGTGCTGTCTCATTGTTATTGATCTCAATTTTTCTAGTAGATGAGGCAGCTGGAAAGGCCTAGTAAAATCACCAGATACAACCAGTGAGTGTAATTCTGGCATTTCATGCTCAAACAGGCGCTCTAATAAGATTGAATTAGCATTAATAAGCGTTAGAGAGTTCAGTTGGGAAAAATCCAACCTACCTACATTGACCTCTTCACTGAGCGTATAGTTATTAGCATCAACCGTTAAGCTTTTAAGCTTGTTTTTTTCTATCAACTTTAAGCCTAGAGCCTGTGGGCATTTAGACCCTAGGAATAAATAGTTAAGCCCTTTTACGTTGTCAATGTTAATACCTGTCGGTGTGCAACCTAAGGGGATACTTTCTACCGTCAAACATTTTAGTTCGGGCGTTAATAATTGGCCCAATACCGATAGGGGATGCGCTGAAGTCTCTAAATCTAGAAACAGAGTTGATGGGCTATTTACAAGTTCATAATGTACTCCATGAACACCAGAATCTTCTACTATTAATTCATCAATACACACATGACCGCGGTCATTAAGATAAAATTTGCTCTGCTCCGATAATGCAAGTACCTGATAGTTTTCAGTCAACCTAATTCCTTCCCAATTTTTTTGTAATGTATTTTTTATTTTCTGTGGGTTGTAGAAAATAGCCTGCTTTTCTGATAACTGCCCAAGTATGGCATTTTCAAACGAGGTTGACTCTGATGCCTCCACCGCTTTAATTTTCTCGAGCCTGTGCGTCGTCCTGGCTAAATAAAGTGCGTCGATTGTTTTTGACTGCTCTGGCGTTCGACCGAGAAGCGCTTCTAGTTCAGCTCGTTGAAGAATGGCTACTTTATCCTTGGGTAAGTTTAATTGCGCTAGGGCTTGCGCATTTAAAACGTCTTTAAATTCAGGTTTGATTTGTTTACGACATGTATAATCGAACAAACTTATATCATCAAGTAATGTTAAGCTTGGATCCTGCCAAACATAAATGTTAAATCCATCGCCCCATAACGCTGCTAATAACACTTCAACGTCGGAAATCATCAAACTATCCCAGTTTTCAGCCCACCAATCCGCTAATATTAAAACTTTTTTCCTAACTTCTCCCGCTGGTGTCAATTTCTTCCAACAATCCTTTTTTCCCTGCACTAAGCGCTTAACGTCCAAATCCCCTTGCGGTTTACTTGTAAACGCCGGCGCCGTACTGGTTTCAAAGTAGGTAAGATGCTTGAACTGAGGGTTCGTTAGTGTGTTGCCTGAAATGACTTGATTAGTATCATGCGGCACAATGCTTCTCTTCATTGATGGCTACTATTATAGTGTAGACCTTTTTTTTGAAAAATGCCTACGTACTAAGAAAAACCGATCCACTTATGC
>JBCKWE010000104.1:0-3011 GCA_038923045.1 Legionellaceae bacterium | reverse complement strand
TGCGCAAACCTATGAGCAATACTCACATGATGAGGCGAAGGCGTTTACCAATATTAAAACCAAAATCGCCTTTGCGGCTGAGGATATTCATGATGCGGAATACATCAGTAAATTATTGGGTACGCGTACTTTACGGGTTACGGCGGGATCGGCCAGTAGTCAAACGCAGGGATATTCTGAATCGAGGAGTTATAACTACCAGGCTGTGCCGTTGCTGAGGCCTGAGGAGGTGATGCGGTTGCCTGTAAATCAGAGTTTGATTATGCGGACGGGGCATGCGCCGGTGAAAGCTGGGCAGTTTGTTTGGTATAATGAAAAAAGCGTGAAAAATTTACCTGTGCAGTCAACATTGGTACCACTACAAAAATTAACTCCATCATAGATATCCAACTCAGGATCCATACTTTGAGATCTTCCACACCTTAAAGAACCTACCCTGCGGGTGTCGTAGCAATTTAGAAATGTATGCGTTAGAAATTGATATTGAAATTGTACAAGGATTGAATCTGTCTCCATCAACCCAACGCACATCGATTAATTTTATGGGTTGTTATGGCGCATTTAACGTCCTGAAAGTGACGGATGCAATTTGTGTAGCTGATCCTCATCCTGTGGAACACTACGATTAAATTATTTTAAACACCACTGATATCAAGGCCTAGAGGCTTGGCTGAGATTGGCTTGGTTAAAATAGACTCAAAATATTTGATGTTAATTTACGTTAATTTTGAAAAAAAACATTGGACAAATATAATTCCATGTGTAAAGATTATGTTAATGGTCGAGTTTAGAAAACCTTGTGAATTGTCTCATTACACTATTTATTTTCGCTGACACGCTCCGAAAGGGTATTATATGCATGGAAGATGGTTTGATGAAGCAGAAGTGATAAAAAATCATATCATCCAAAAATATTGGATGTCATATATTAAATTGCCTCATTTTAATGTTAATAAAGTTGAAGAACTAAAAGATATTATAAAGGGGATGTTACATGTTACTAAGGATCTTGACGAGAAAAGAGAGGAGATCTTTAACAAAATATCAATGTATGAGTGTAGCTATGCGGAGTTTGAACAATTGTTTGAAAATTGCCACCCTGACTTATTTAGTTGTATTGATGAAAAAGAAAAATTTAATATTTCGCCTACAGTACCAACTGTTCGTAAAGAAAGCTGGAGTTTATCTAAAGATGAGCGAGAAGCTATAAAATCTTATGTGGATGACTCTAAATTTTCTGCATCAATTTCGATCCAAGATTCATCTGATGGAATATTTAATACAACACGTGGTTGTGATGAAGTAGATGTGCCAATTTATGCAATGCACTCTGTTGGAAAAGTATTTACTGGTATATTGGCGCTATCCTTAGTTCATCATGGAAAAATTCCAAATGATATTTTTGAAAAAAATGTTAAATTACCTGAAGATATATTATCAGCCTTACCACAAGCTGTTCAGGATCGTATAAAAACAGTTACTTTACATCAACTTATGACACATCAGGCAGGTATAGGGGATTATTTAGGAAAATATTTTGAAACCATTGAAAGTAGCATTAATAAATCTAGCCCTGTTCCAAACCCGATGGACCCGCAAGACTTCCTTTCTTTTGCTGAGGATTCTGTTTCTGAGGTAGGCAAGTATAGATATAGTAATCTTGGTTTATTACTTACAGGATTAGCTATTGAGCATGCATACAAAGTAAGCAATCCAGAGGAAGCAGATATTAATTATAATAAGTTGTTACAACGTTTCATTATTGAGCCAGCAGAAATGAAACATTTTTCCATTTCAAAGCCAGACTCTCCCTCAGCCCGTTTTAATACTGAAGATAAGCTTGCTCCTTATATTTCTGGTAGTCCCGCTGGAGGGTATTGGACAAGTGCTAATGATTTACGATGCTTTGGCTGTCTTATACATAAGATGTGCTCTGAAAAAGGATTTTTACAATTGGTTCGTAAATATGGCCAAGAGTTTTATGATGCTGAATCAAATACAGTACGACATAATGGTGGTATTCCATCATCAAGCGCATTCTTATATGTTTCACTTACTGATGGAAGTACACATGCAATTCTATCAGATCAACCAGATACTGCTCTTATGCTTCATAAAGCTATTGGCCGCAATATAAGCATGATGAAAGCTGAAGACGCAATAGATAAAGAACCTCCTACTTTCCAGTATAGCGTCATGAAAAAGATGTGAGAACAAAATGAACGACTTGCCTCAGTAATGGGTCAATATAATTGCCGCTCATCATCTATGGTATTTAAATTAAAAAAGGCTAGAGTCCAGTAAAGATATCATGAAAAAATTTAAAAACTATAACCCCTCAAGAAATCAAGCGTTTAATTTTTGTACTAAGATGTGTTCGCAGGGTAGCTTAAAGAACAGGGGAGGATGTCAAAACGCAATGATTTTGTTAATGATCAAAACCCAACCCTGCATGATGCTTTCCTTGTTTAATAATCTGACCAGCAATTTCAGGCGAAACTTGTTTAATCTGAGCCAACAACATTTTGTCCGCTATTAATTCTCTTGTCATTTCCTGCATCTTTCTATCCGTTTTTTCCCGATAATAACCAGTCAAATGCTGACGCTGCTGCAACAGCGCATCATATTCAGCAAGCATAGGATATTCAGTTTTAAGACGCTCGTATTGTTTAATGACAAGCAATTGATCATGACGCTCAACCACATAATTAAACCCATCCCTGATTTTATGCCCAACCCCAGCTAAATGATTCACAACCCTACCAATCAATTTATCAGGATTAAACCCCGCCCTTATTGCATAATCCAGCGGCCAATCAATCACATTATCGTTTGTGGTAGAGCGCGCCAGCGTGCGTTTTAAATTATCCATATTCGGGTGATTCATGGTATCAGCGTAAATATTCAAACTTTGCTTATGCCGGGTCATGGCGACAAAGCTCAAATGCCTGTCCCAGTATTTGCTATCAATGAGCACTTTCGCATGTTCTGCGGTCATGCCTTGGGATTTG
>JBCKWE010000103.1:0-3041 GCA_038923045.1 Legionellaceae bacterium | reverse complement strand
GTGGTGGCAATTGCCAGTAGCAGCCCTAAACGCCCATTTTTTTCATTAACTGAGCGCATTGCCTTTGTGCAGGATGCTGTGAAGTTACTGCCAAACGTCAGTGTTGTTGGATTTGATAATTTACTGGTGAATTTCGTGCAAGCGCAGGGAGGTTCAATCATTCTTCGTGGATTGCGAGCGGTGTCTGATTTTGAATATGAATTTCAACTGGCGGGCATGAACCGTAAATTGTCAAAAAATATCGAAACCATGTTTTTAACCCCGTCTGAAAATTTTATGTTTATTTCATCGACCCTGGTGCGCGAAATTGCAACACTAGGTGGTGATGTGTCTGGGTTTGTGCCTGATATTGTTGTGCGGGCCTTGCAGACGCTACGCTTCCCCAGCTAACGTCTTCATCTCCTGATAAACCAGCTCGATCAACGCCGCTTTATTCTCCAGCGTAAATTGAGAGGCATCAACTGGTTTTCCAATGTGAACTTCAATGTGTTCGTTCAGGTTAAACTGGCGTGTGCGTGCTGGTAAAATGTTATTTGCGCCGCGGATGCCCATGGGGATGATGGTGGCTCCGGCCTGAATCGCGATGATAAACCCACCTTTTTTGAAGGCTGCTAGCTTGCCGTCTTTTGAGCGTGTGCCTTCAGGGGCTATCCACATGAGAATGCCACTGACCAGTAGTTTGCGGGCAAATTCCAAGTCTTTTTTGGCTTGTTGTTTGTTGTGGCGATCGATCAATGGAAATTCTGCGGCGGCCATGCCTTGCCCCATGATGGGGATTTTTCCGATTTCTTTTTTTGCGAGCATACGAAGCGAGTGGCTGGGAAAAGCGAATAAGCTCAATGGGATATCGTAGAGACTGCTGTGATTGCACATGACGATTGTGGGTTGGCCGGATTGCGGTTGGACGTTATATGGATTGACGACTTCACACGTGACGCCAACCAGATTCAGCAGACGTCTGACGTATTTACGCAGCGCTTCATCACACCATTTACGGGTTATTAACCCAAACAAACGCATTAAGGTGGCAAGTCCTGTTATATTTACAGTGTACAATGCGGACATGATAATAATCCAGGCTGTTCGTAGTTTGCCAGCTTTTATTTTATTGGTCTTTATCATGGTCAATCACCCGTCCTTTATGTTTTCCTGCTGGTGATTTTTGCGTGAATAAATAACGCTTTGCTAAAGCTATTAGCCACAGAAAGAAGCCAATCATAAGACCCCATATCAATATATACCAAGAGATAATAAATAGCCCAATAAAGCAAGCTATTACTATCCCTAACATGATAAAGGGTGCAAGCGTCATTAGTAGGGGCTTAAAAATACGCTGTAATTTATCAATCATTAGGGCGCCTGGTGATGATTTTATAAAAATTATCCGTCATAATGCGGGAAGGTGCAAGACTAATTGTGCGAAATGTGATATTATCTCCGCCTTGTTGTGTAATAATTATGTATTAATGAATGATTTTTAGCGTATATGGGTATTTTGTTGGTTCGTCTGGTTTTTATAAAAGTGAGGTAAGCCATGATTTTCGGTGTTTTGAACTTGTCTTTCTGGGGATATGTGTTGGCAACGGTTGTATTGACGCAATGCACCATTGCTTCAGTCACGATTTATTTGCATCGTCATCAGACGCATCGCGCCTTGACGCTGCATCCCTTTGTTAGCCATATTTTTCGTTTCTGGCTTTGGATGTCTACGGGAATGGTCACGGGTGAGTGGGTAGCAATCCACCGTAAACACCATGCGACTACGGATGTTGAAGGTGATCCACACAGCCCTGTTGTGCTTGGAATCAAGAAAGTCTTTTGGGAAGGTGCTGAGTTATATCGTAAGGCATCCAAAGATAAAGAGATGGTTGCAAAATACAGTCATGGCACACCGGATGACTGGATTGAGCGTAATCTGTATGCGCGCCATTCTGCTAAAGGCATTATTTTGATGCTCTTTATTGATATCTTCTTGTTCGGAATTCCCGGCGTTTCAATCTGGGCTATTCAAATGATGTGGATTCCTGTTTGGGCTGCTGGTGTGGTGAATGGCATAGGCCATCATTGGGGATACCGTAATTTTGAGTGCCCGGATGCAGCAACCAACGTCTCCCCATGGGGTTTCTGGATTGGTGGTGAAGAGTTGCATAATAATCATCACACGTTTGCCTCATCGGCTAAATTCTCAGTCAAGCCGTGGGAATTTGATATTGGCTGGATGTACATTTGTTGCCTGTCGTTCCTGGGTCTTGCCAAGGTTAAAAAATTACCGCCGCAACTGGTGCGGGAAGAAGGTAAATTGCACGTTGATTTGGATACCGTGAAAGCCGTTATTGGCAATCGTTTTCAGGTAATGTCAGATTATTACAAGCGCGTGGTGTGTCCGATATTGAGTCATGTCAAACAAACCAATATTGAAAACAAGGGTGACATGAAATTGTTTCAGCGCGCAGGTCTGTTGTTGCGACGTCAGGAAAAATTGTTATCGCCTCGTTCTAACACACATTTGCAAGCGTTGCTTGAGCGTTATGAGCAATTACGGATTGTTTATAATTATCGACTATCCCTGCAAAATGTCTGGTTGAAAACCGCAACATCACAAAAAGAACTGGTTGAGGCGTTGCAACACTGGTGTAAACAAGCCGAAGAATCAGGCCTTGACGTGTTGCATCAGTTTGCGACTCAGCTGAAAGGGTATGTACCCAAAGCGATTTAGCACCATCCCTCATCTCTGTCATCCCCAACATGGCGGGGATGACATTTTCATAAAAGTTTTTCTGGCATTATCAAGCACAATAAAGTCTAATAAGTAAATGAACGCAAAGGTGGTCAATTGTTGAGTGGGAGTGAGATTTATGCAAGCAAATTGGAGTTTGGTACTTAATGTTTTGCTGCTTGTCGGCGTCGTTGTTGCGATAGGCCGAATGATGAAGGAACGACGGAAAAATACCCATGTGGTCCCTCAACAACCCTCTGTTGGACAAGTCGCGAACACGGCGTATGACGATATTATCGCTGTCCGTAAAGTCCAGCGTGAAGCG
>JBCKWE010000102.1:0-3086 GCA_038923045.1 Legionellaceae bacterium | reverse complement strand
GCGATAACAGCATCGACAAAACGCGTAAAATCCATGACGACTATATTCATGATTTTGTGTTTGATGACGGGCATATCCAAAACATGTACCTATTGGATAAGAAAAACATTGCCCGCAATAAAGTGCAGGTGATTAAACAATTTGAACAAAAAGGCACGCAGGCCAATCGTTACGATGTAACCGTTTTGGTCAATGGTTTGCCATTGGTGCAAATCGAACTTAAAAAACGCGGCGTGGCTATTCGCGAAGCCTTTAACCAAGTACACCGCTATAGCAAAGAAAGCTTTAATGCAGACAATTCACTGTTTAAATATTTACAGCTATTCGTGATCTCAAACGGTACGGATTGCCGTTATTTTGCCAACACTACCCAGCGCGATAAGAACAGTTTTGATTTCACCATGAATTGGGCGAAGTCAAATAACGCATTGATTAAAGACTTAAAAGATTTTACCGAAACGTTTTTTCAAAAAAACACCTTGTTGAATGTACTGATACATTATTCGGTGTTTGATGTTAACGATACCTTGTTAGTGATGCGCCCCTACCAAATTGCCGCGACCGAGCGCATTTTGTGGAAAATAAACAGTGTTTATCAAGCAAAAAAATGGAGCACGCTTGATGCCGGTGGCTTTATTTGGCATACCACAGGTTCGGGCAAAACCTTGACCAGCTTTAAAGTAGCACGCTTGGCTACCGAGCTCGATTTTATTGATAAAGTTTTTTTGTGGTTGACCGTAAAGATCTCGATTATCAAACCATGAAAGAATATCAACGCTTTTCACCTGATAGTGTTAATGGTTCAGACAGCACCGCAGGGTTAAAGCGTAACCTGGATAAAGATGACAATAAGATTATTGTTACCACCATTCAAAAACTGAATAACCTAATGAAAAGTGAAGGTGACTTGCCCATCTACGGCAAGCAAGTGGTGTTTATTTTTGATGAGGCGCACCGTTCGCAATTCGGAGAAGCACAAAAAAACTTGAAGAAAAAATTCAAAAAGTTTTATCAGTTTGGTTTTACCGGCACGCCTATTTTCCCACAAAATGCCTTGGGCGCAGAAACCACGGCCAGCGTGTTTGGTTGTGAATTGCATTCTTATGTGATTACGGATGCTATTCGCGATGAAAAAGTGTTGAAGTTTAAAGTGGACTACAACGATGTGCGTCCACAGTTTAAAGCGATTGAAACTGAACAAGACGAGAAAAAACTAACGGCGGCGGAAAACAAACACGCTTTATTGCATCCCGACCGTATTCGAGAAATTTCGCAGTATATCTTAAATAACTTCAAGCAAAAAACGCATCGCCTACAAGGCTATAGCCAAGGAAAAGGCAAAGGCTTTAATGCGATGTTTGCCGTGAGCGGTATCGATGCAGCCAAGTTGTATTATGAATCATTTAAGAATCTACAGAAAGACGTTTCACGCAAAGACAATCATAAGCCGCTTAACATTGCCACCATCTTTTCTTTTGCGGCCAATGAGGAACAAGGTGCCGTAGGGGAAATTCTTGATGAAAGCTTTGAGCTTAACGCTATGGATAGCAGCGCTAAAGAGTTTCTAGTTGCGGCAATTGATGACTATAACGCGATGTTTAAAACGAATTACGGCGTTGATAGCCATGCGTTTCAAAACTATTACCGCGACCTTGCCAAACGGGTAAAAAATCAAGACGTTGATTTGCTGATTGTAGTGGGCATGTTTTTAACAGGCTTTGATGCGCCCACGGTGAACACCTTGTTCGTGGATAAAAACCTGCGCTACCACGGCTTGATCCAAGCCTATTCGCGCACTAACCGTATTTATGATGCCACCAAAACGTTTGGCAATATCGTCACCTTCCGCGATTTAGAACAAGCCACAGTGGATGCAATTACTTTATTTGGAGACAAAAACACTAAAAACGTCGTGCTTGAAAAAAGCTACAAAGAATACATGGACGGCTTTACCGACGTGGCAACAGGGGAAGCACGACGTGGTTATTTGGACGTGGTGACGGAATTACAACAACGTTTCCCTAATCCTGATGAAATTGTTAAAGAAAAGGATAAAAAGGACTTCGCTAAATTATTTGGTGAATATTTGTGCGTCGAGAATGTGCTGCAAAACTACGACGAGTTTGCTGGACTAAAGGCCTTGCAAGGCTTAGATATAAGCGATCCTGCTGCCGTAGAGGAATTTAAAGCCAAGCACTATTTAAGCGATGACGACCTAGTCGCTATGCAAGCGATTAAGGTGCCAGCCGAGCGCACTATTCAAGATTACCGTTCAACGTATAACGATATTCGTGATTGGCTTCGCCGTGAAAAATCGAGCAATGAAAAAGATGCCTCCACCATTGATTGGGATGATGTGGTTTTTGAGGTGGATTTGCTTAAATCACAAGAGATTAATCTGGATTACATTCTGGAATTGATTTTTGAAAGCAACAAAAAATTCAAAGATAAATCGGCATTGGTTGAAGAAGTACGTCGTTTAATTCGCGCCAGTCTTGGCAACCGCGCCAAAGAAAGTTTGCTGGTTGATTTTATTAATCAAACCAACTTGGATAGCATTCTCGACAAAGCCAGCATTATTGATGCTTTCTTCACCTTTGCGCAAGCTGAACAACAGCGTGAAGTAGACGAATTAATTAGTGCCGAAAACTTGAATACAGGAGCCGCTAAGCGTTATATCACGGCATCATTAAAACGTGAATATGCCAGTGAAAATGGCACGGAATTGAATGCAATTATGCCTAAAATGAGCCCACTTAACCCGCAATACTTAAGCAAAAAACAAAGTGTTTTCCAAAAAATTGCCGCTTTTGTTGAGAAGTTTAAAGGCGTGGGTGGGTTTCTGGGCTAGAGTCCAAAATAATCACGAATAGGGTCCACTATACTTTATGTTTTTGTGTTATTTATCCACTTATAGGTAACGCACTAAATTGTCATCACTGGCGCTGAATCTACACTACACGTATAATTACCTTTTTTACGCTGGACAAAACGTAATGCAAACTTATCTACAACTCATTGAGCATATTTTACAACACGGCGTCGAAAAGGGTGACAGAACCGGTACCGATGTATTATCGACGTTT
>JBCKWE010000101.1:0-3148 GCA_038923045.1 Legionellaceae bacterium | reverse complement strand
TTCTGGCTATAGCCCGATGTACGACTACTTCCCCACCTTGTGGCGACACCGCTTTTCTAGCAAACAACCCTGTTTCAGCAACCATTGCTCCAATACCAGCAAATACAATCCCTGAATTATTTGATGAAATAATATCTCTAGCCACAGCGTCTGCACGCACTCCGGCGGCGACTAGAGCGGTGCGGGTGGTTTCGTTAAGTATTTTTGCATCGTTCAATATACAAAGGCCGTTAGCCACAGCGTCTGCACGCACTCCGGCACCTACTATAGCGTTAAAGTTGGCTTCGTTAAGGATTTTTGCATCCCTCAATCTACAAAGGCCCCGAACCACAACGCCTGCATGCACGCCGGCATCTACTAGAACGGCGCGGGTGGTTGCATTAAGGATTTTTGCGTCGTTGAATATACAAAAGCCACGAGCCACAACGCCTGCATGCACTCCAGCACGGACTAGAGCGACACGATTGGCTAGATTAAGGATTTTTGCGTCGCTCAATCTACAAATGCCGTCAGCCACAGCGTAGGCATGCACCTCGCCAGTTACTAGGGTGTTAAAGATGGATTGGTTAATAAGGATCTTTGCGTACTTTAATTTCCGAAGGCTGCGAACCACAGCGTTTGCATACTCACTGCCAGCCACTAAGGCGTCACGATTTTCTTGAATATCTATTGATTTATCAATTTCTTGTAATATTTTTCTGGCTTCTTCATGATTCATTTTATGCCTAAATTCGCCTTGTGACGATACCCTGTTATTCGTACTGACTAAACTAGCACGGCGTGTTAGTTTAGTCAGTACGAATAACAGCAGCAATTATCGGTGAACAAAACAACGCATGCGTCACAAGGGTTTTAGCGGTGTCATGGGCCACGATTACTGCTCCAAGCAGGGCAGTAAGCTGATAACGCTCATCCAGCGTATTTCCATATGACAAAGCATAAACGTTTTTCACCACCAACGCATTAGACTCTTGCGCCCAATGCATGGCATGCAAATCAACGCGTGCCATGCTAGAGGGCCAGTGTTGTTCAATCGCTTTAGCTTTTTGTTTAATACATGCTTGACCGTAACAAAATAACACCAACTGATGGATGATGGTTTCTGACGTGGCTATGTGCCATCGGATAACACCCTCATCCGCTCTGTTGGGCCCTAGATATATGACTTGGACCCCACCTATCCGCATAAGCCGCTGTACACGTTTCCGGTTAATTTAAATTTTAATGGTCCAAATTTCGGGGGTCATTATATTAAGTATAATGAATGCTTAGGTTTTTAATAGCATTCAGAGTAAGGCCGGTCAACTGATTGATTTCATCAGGTGATTTATTAGCTTTCAGCATATTGATAGCCACTTTTTCTATGCCCTGTTCAATGCCTTTTTCAATGCCTTTTTCAATGCCTCTTTCCTCACCCCTCTGTTCGTAATTTTTTATGGTGTTTGTTTGAATTTGAAGCCACTTAAGATGGTTGTCATAATCTTCTCGTTCAGCCTCGGTGAAATTCATAACGGCGAGCACATCAAGCGCTTTCTTTAGCCCTGTGTTTTCCAATTTAGCGGGCAGGATGTTTTTATTCAATACATTATATTTGGTTAAAAAGGCGGCCCAGACATCAAGAGACGTTTTGATTTTAGCTACCAAATCCACCATTTCATTGCTAACGCTGTCAGTAAACTTTTTGAGCTCGATGGTATGCAATTCCAGATCTCTAAAATACTTCAGCCCGTTATCTTTTTCAACAATATGAAAAACATTATGGTACTTATCCGATTCCGGAATGCTCGTGAAGTTTAGTATATGAATACCAATGGCTTTTGAAAGGTTGGCATAATCCTCAGCTTCTTTTAATTGCTCTGTGTATAATTTAGCCCAATAATACAACGCTCTTTTATTATAATCAGCTTCATCACTAATCTGAATTTCAATATTAAAGCGTTTTCCATCCAAACCCCTCGCTTTAATGTCCAGAATCGATAGTTTATCATTCCTGAAACTCTTGGGATTATACGGATTAAGCAAGGTAACTTCGGATATTTGGTCCTCTTCAGATACAATAGAATTAATCAGCGAAATCAACAAATCTTTGTTTTCTTCAACTCCAAAAATTTTCTTAAACGCAATATCAACGCGAGGTGTAATTCCAGCCATTTAATACCCCCAGTAATTTGAATAGGTAACTTATCTCCATGAGAATCAGTATACTACACGATTACAGCGACTAAAACACACATTTTTATTTACTAATGCGCAGAAAAACATGCAGTGGCCTAACTGACCAGCTTCAATGCAAATTTAATTGGGACATTACAGTATCTTGGGTACGAATAAGCTATTCTGGCAGAGGATAAAACTGCGACAGTATATACAGTAGTAGTTATATCTTAGACTAATGGCACTAGGTTAAGGATAATTGGGATATGAAGTCCGTCATATCGAAAGACGGCTTAACTTAGTGCCATTACCCCCAAGTCCCCAACCTCGCCCCCTGCCCCAACTGCTCATAAGCACGAATAGCTGGCGTATAATTTGGGTATTGAGTCAAAAGGCGAGTTAGCATCTTGCGAGACGATGATTCATCACCGCGATTCCAAGTGTTTAATGCATCATGATACAGTAAATCTGCCGATTTTTCAGACGCGATAACGGGTTGAGCCACTGCGGCAGGTTCTATGAAACTTGCGCTTGCTTGATCTTGTGAGGCCAACCATTGCAATGCCTTGCGTGCTTCTAGGCTGCCATTGTCTTGTGCTTGTAGCAGCAGCTGCTTGCTTTTCTGCGGCAAAGGCGCGCCAGCGGCTTGGTCATAATAGAACATGGCCACCTGATACTGCGCATAGGCATTGTCCATGCCTGCCAACGCTTTATATAATTCAAGCGCAAGCTTCGCATCTTTAGGAACGCCCAAGCCATATTGATACATCCGCGCCAAAGCAAGCTTGGCGTTAGCATTGCCCTTCTCTCCAGACAATTGATAATATTTTATTGCATCAGCGTAATCCACCTTGGTCGCAACGCCAGTTTCATTCAATAGCCCTAACTGATACAACGCATCACGATCGCCCAAATTCGCGGCTTTTTTATACCAGGATAACGCCTTTTGCTCGTTTGTCTCGCTAGTTAAATAAAGACCTGCCAATTGCACCAT
>JBCKWE010000100.1:0-3177 GCA_038923045.1 Legionellaceae bacterium | reverse complement strand
TAACTCGGTCTAATTGTACCGATGAAAAAGTGAGAAATCTAGCATTAAAACTTAAATAGTTTATTTTCATTCAATAGGTTAATGCAAACCTAGGTACAATTTTTTCGGGAATTGAGGTTATTAACAACGGAGGGTTAGTGTTCGCGCATGTGTATAAAATACTAGCCACATCGTCTTTTTTTGATAAACACCCATTTACTCAATTCACACATGGCTATCAACTTGCAGGCGATGTAATTACCCACAGATATTGTGGATAACTATGTGGGAACGTTCTATATTTTTATGTTCATCACATTCAGCCTTAAAAGGGGTTTATAAACGCTGTTTATAAACCATTCCAATAAATAGTGTTTATAAACCCCTTTTAAAAGGGATTGATAAGCCCCTTTGATAAACAGTGTTTATAGACCCCTTAAGAAACTAGGGTTTATAAACCCCTTTCATAATTGTACTCGGTGTCACCCTCAGTAAACACTTTAACTACCCTCTTTTTTTTTATGCATAATTTTTTGTATAATTTAATGCGCAACACAAAACAATAAGATAACAAATTGATAGTTATGTGTTTTACAAAAAACTCCATACCACTTGCAATCAAAGTAAACTTTAATATAAGTAATGAAATAGACGTAAATAAACGCGTCGCCGGCAGAACTAAAGGGGTTTATAAGACCCTTTAGTTCTGCCGGTTAATTGTAATGTACAAAAGGGGGCTAATAGTGGTAGTAGTCTTAGAGAATACTATTACTACTGCTGCTTGGTAATTCAATGTAATATAAAAACAAATACAAATCCTTTTTTATGGAGTGGGAAGGGAGGTGTAACCCATTTGTACGATAGTTCATGAAACGAAATAAAGCTCCATAACTTTATTTGCAAAAATAAACAAAATAAGTATCGGAAACTATTTGCGTATCAAGAAACAATATATTACTATGGAATCTAATTGTGTTTCACTGCGTAAATAAATGGGTGTTTTTATGGATATTTCTTTAATTAAAATTAGTGAGTTATCTAGGTTGGCAGAAGTAAACAAGACGATTGTTAGTCGTTACTTCAAAGATGTTTCAAACGAACATGTAACGCGTATAAATAATCGAATTATTGGTGTGTCACCGGAAGCGGCCAATAAATTTTTACAGGACCATAACATATCTTGTTTTAATAAGGGCGGTGTAATATTAGCCGCTAATTTATGTGGTGGTGTTGGAAAAACATCAGGAACTCATTCTTTAAGTGCTTGTTCGCGTAGAATAACAGATAGAAGTCAGCCTATAGTTATTGTTGATACAGACTCTCAAGGGAGCTTTACGGCCTCTATATTTGGCGAACCAGCCGCAGACGATGAATTGATCTTAATTGATTTTTTAGAAGGGAAAACAAAGATACAGGAAATACTGACGCCGTTAGGCGATAACATCTGGTTTGTTAAATCCAACTTAAATCAAGTTTATGTTGATAGGGTTTTGTCAAAACCTGCTGATATAAAAAAAGGGATGCTACACTTTTACCAGGAAATATTTAACCATTTTGGTAATACAACAAAAATTTTTCAAGATCACACCCCTCAATTATCTAGTATTTTTGCTTCTAGTGTCTGCGCTTTATCGCAGTTAGATAAAAGTTTATTAAAGTGTGTGATTATTCCGATGCGAAGCGATAACTACGCAATAGACGGAGCAGAAAAAATAGTTAATGAAATTAAAGAATTACAGGATACGTTTACCTTAGAAGCTAACTTTAATATACATTGTTTTTTTTCAAGCATAGATCGTCGTATATCTACAACGAGTGAGGCCATTAAAGTAGCTCAGAGAAAAGAGAAGATTCTTCAATATTTATCCCCCGTAGTTATTCGTTACTGTGCTGAGATCCCTAAAAGCATACAAAACTCTAATAATGTTTATAGTAGTGGAAAAAATAATAACGCTTCCGAAGATTACCAAGATCTATTGCATCATCTATTTAGTTGTGAAGAGGCATAGTGGCATGGCAAAGCTAGAGGATGTCATGCCCGAGTTTAAGGGTGGCTTTCACAGTCAAGCGCAAGCAGTCATAAATTCAAAAGCATTGGGCACTAAGCGAAGGGCTTGGTTAGAAAGCGACCTTGAAAATCAGGCAGGCATACAAAAGGGGTCTATAGACACTATTTATAAGCCTGATTCATCAAGTTATGTTATCGGCTCCATTACTCTTGAACCACCCACCAATAAAAAGGGGCCTATAAATAGTGTCTATAGACCCCTTTGCCTTTGCTTTGTAGATCTTCGTTCTAATCCATTAAAACTAATTAGATTTCTTTTTGCATTGTCATCATCTGAAAACAACGAATATAAAACCTGTCGAGTAAGACTGAAAGAAATGATGCAGCAACTTGATATATCAAAGGACTCAGCAAGAACAGCCCTTCGGTTTTTATTAAAAAATAATTTAATATCAAGAATAGAATATCAAGTTGGAGTCCATGGATGGTCAAGATACAAAATAGAGAAAGGGTTGGCGAATGAAATAGAGACCGGCATCTTAAAGGGGTCTATTACCCCCTTTAAGATGCCGGCGAACTTCCAAGATCAAAATTTAGAAGACAGCGAATTAATAAATAAACAAATTACATTAGACACAATACCTTCTTCTGCTTGGGGCAATGTAGACATAACACTATTAGAAAAAATTAACTTTAATAACAAACATTTATTACAGCTAAAATCAAAAACAACACCTGAAATTGTTCAGGAATCAATAAAACATTTTAGTTTCGCACTGGAAAATAATGCCAAAGCTAAGGCTTATGCTAATCCAATTGCAACGTTTATTGCTGTTATGAAGCGTGGGGAAGCTTGGATAGAACCTAATTACCGCTCGCCACAAGAGTTAGCACAACAAAAATTTCTTGAAAATAAAAGAATGGAATTAGAGCGAAAACAAAAACTGGAAGAAGAAGCATATAAATTATCTTTAATAGAATGGCAACAAAGTCTAAAACCTGAAGAAATAGAAAATATAGCTCCGAATAAAAAAGCATCGGGTGATGTTACACCTCAACCTGTAAAATTAAGCATGTATTTCAAAGAAAACATATGGCCTCAAAAAAAGATTGAATACTTGATTGTGGATTAACATTGAAAAATAAGATAAGTAGTGGACCCCAAAAATGGTTCTGTCGCAAAAAATCTG
>JBCKWE010000099.1:0-3291 GCA_038923045.1 Legionellaceae bacterium | reverse complement strand
GGCGGATAATTGCAGTCAGGGTTACCAAAAGCGTAAAGATGCAGGCAAGCATCATAAAGGCATTAGGCCATACCATCATCGCAATAAAAAAAGAAAAAGCTTCTGCTCGCTCCATAATACCCGGACTGTAATGAAAACTTTTTTGGGACTCATTCGCTGAGAAAATACCCACCACCAGAAAACTGGTGATACACAAGAGCATGCTGCCTAACATCAGCAAGCACCACAATCCTCGCTCAAGCGGTGCTACAAACCACAAGGACAAGACCACCACAAACTCAACCAGCCGATCGGTCATAATATCCAATACCGATCCCCAGTCTGTAGCCTGATGATTAAAGCGTGCTAGGGTGCCGTCCAGCGTGTCGCAATAGCCCGACAAGAGTAACAAGATGATAGCAAGCATGACCTGATGAACCATCAAAGCTGGAAACACGAGAACACCTAAAAAACCTGAAAGCAAGGTGACTTGATTTGGCGTTATTAAATGGCGCACACGATTAGCGAGAGGATTAACCAGTAGCTGTTGATAACGCGTCCTAACATAATGCTCTATCATAAGATTATCCTAACTTCTGTAACCAACGAACCAACCCACGAACCTTATCAGAGAATAATTTGGGCTTGTAAAATTCTCCAGCAACGCGTTTACTGATTTCACTCAAGGTAGGGTACGGTGCGATCACATCCGTGAAGCTGCGCAAGGTTTTTTTATCCCGGATGGCCATGACCCACGGCAAAATTAATTCGCCTGCATGTGATCCGACTATCGTAACCCCTAGAATTCTTGCTTTTTTGTCGGTGATGACTTTAATTTTTCCGTTTATCGAGTGCTCTGTCTGAGCGCGGTCATTGTCAGCAAAAGGCCACTCTGTGATTTGAACATCCGTGCGTTTAAGCGCGTCAACCGCCAACATCCCGACATGTGCCAGTTCCGGCTCTGTGTAGGTAACCCAGGGAATGGCTCGATAATCAACTTTGGCAGGAAATTTAAACACGATGTTTCGCATCGCAATGCCTGCTTGATAAGCTGCCGCATGGGTTAATTGATAGGGGCCTGCCACATCACCGATGGCATAGATTTTTTTATTACTGGTTTGAAGGCGGGCGTTGACCTCAATGCCTTTCGGTGAGAAATTAACCCCCGCTTTTTCCAAAGCAAGACCATTCACATTTGCACGCCGACCGGTTGCAACCAGTAAATGGCTGCCGGAAACCATCACGGCTTCTTCTTGTAGCTTAAAAGAGACCGTGATGCCAAGTTCAGGATGCAACGCGACCTGTTGAATCTTGATTTGCTCGTAAATACGGATGTCCATCGCGTCCAGTTGAGCGCGCACTATATCGACACAATCAATATCATCCTTAGGTAAAATATTAAATGCTTCTAAAATCGTAATCTTTGAGCCTAACATGGCGAAGGCTTGCGCCAACTCACAACCAATGGGCCCGCCACCAATAACCACTAAATGTTCTGGCAACGCTTGCAAATCAAAAATGGTTTCATTGGTTAGAAATGACACTTTGTCTAGGCCAATAATGGGTGGAACAAAGGGAGATGACCCCGTGGCAATCACAAAGCGTTTAGCCTGGATAACGGTGTCATCTGCTTGAAAAGTATCAGCGTTTAAAAATTGCCCTGTTGCTTGTATCACTTGCACGCCCATGGATTCAAAGCGTTCAATCGAGTCATGTTCGGCGAGGTTGGTAATCACCTGATGGACGTGCTGCATCACGCGCGAAAAATCAATGCTTAATTCTTCTGCCTGAACGCCAAAGTGCGTCGCGTTTTTAGCGTTATAAAAGGCCTTGGCTGCAGCCAGTAACGATTTAGACGGCACACAACCATAATTCAAACAGTCGCCACCCATCTTGCCTGATTCAATTAAAACAACCTTTAACCCTAGTTGCGAGCTTCCAGCCGCCAAACTTAATCCACCAGCTCCGCCACCAATAATAGCTAAATTACAGGTTATTAATTTACTCATGCTTGTCATCCTTTTCGCTTGCGGGTTAGAAAATGGTAAATCACGGGAATTAAAGACAGGGCTGCCAATGCCAGCAAAGGCAGTAACACTTTTGGATCGAAAATAATCCCTAGGTTAGGTGTCTGATTGGTGGCAAAAACCTGGCTTAACCCATTGCCGACCATCACATAAACCGCGGAACCTGGAATAATACCAATAAAGGTAGCGGTGATGAATGTTTTTGCATTGACACCCAACAAGGCGGGAACAATATTGATGACCCAAAACGGGAATAAAGGAATTAATCTTAACGTTAATAAATATGAAAAGGCATTGTGTTGAAACCCCAGGCGCATCCGGTCAACCCAACCGGATGCGCGTTTTGCCAACATTTCGCCCAAGGCTGATTGTACCGCAAAAAACAGCAGTGTTGCGCCAAGCGTAGCGCTTACAATCACCAATAACGTGCCCCAAATGATCCCAAATAAAAACCCACCCGCCAAGGTCAGAAACAATGCCACTGGAATTGAAATGGCAACGGCCACGGTGTAACAGGCAACAAATAATAACGAGGCCATATAATAATGAGTTTGAGTCCAGTCCAGCAACACAGCACGATGATCACGGAGTGTGGAGAAATTAAAGTATTTATCTAGGCGAAAACCAAAGAAAAGCGCCAGCAATCCAAACAATACAGTCAAAAGTAGCCAACGTCGTAAGGTTTCTTTATTCATCGATGCAATCCTTATCATCAGGGTTTGTGATTTTTTTAGCAATTATCTAGGTATAAAATTGTAAAAACCATTTTAACATATCGACTTGATCTCGCACGAGTTTGTTATTATCCATCGCACGGGCCAATGTTAATAATCCAAAAACATTGCCCACAAAAAAGGTGGCTATTGTGTTACTAACCAGCGTTTGAGAAATTTCATGTTTCGCTTTAGCACGTTCTATAGCCTGACAAAACAAGGTGGTCAACTGGTCTAAAAATGAATTCACTATTTTTTTGATCGCCGGTGGATGCAAAGGCAAGTCCGTGGCGGTTGCAATGAAGAAGCAACCATGTTGCAACATCCCTGATTCACTTAATTCAGTAAGTTGATCAAAAAAATCATAGATAGCACCCAATCCACGTGCAGTATCTTGCAACGGCTTAATAAGTTGACTCGTTATTTTTTGTCGATATCGTTCCAGCATCGCCACAAAAAAACCTTCTTTTCCGCCAAATTGCTTGTAAATCGTGGCACGATTAAGGCCTGTGGCACTGGTTAGCTCACTGATAGAGCAGTTAAAATAACCTCTCTGCCAAAATAAATTCATG
>JBCKWE010000098.1:0-3307 GCA_038923045.1 Legionellaceae bacterium | reverse complement strand
TATTGCATCATTATTCTTTTCAAATGCCATGATATCGTCACAATTGTCGAAGAATTTTGCTAAATCCAGCTCGTAATTGTTGCTGCAGGCCATTTTTGTAAATGTTGATTTTTTAGGAATAAATACAAATTCAGTAGAGGAAACCTGAAAAGGTCGCGTTTTATTGACACAAATTGTATCTCTAATTTCCGAGGTACCGCTATCGCTTACTGTAAGAATATTAATAGCCTTTTTAAAGCCCTCAATAATTAATTTACGAACACTATTTTCAGAAAGATTTGTTATTACATTTAAATCATTAAGATCGACCTGAGTTTCAAATAAGTTGTATTCGATAAAGATTTTCAATTTTTCGAATAAAATGTCTGAGCCACCGACCATACGTAAATCACTCATAATCGTATGACTAAAAAAATACAAAGCCGTATGGTAGTCAGAAATAATAAGATTGGGCATAACAGTAGTATGGCTAATCTCTTCTGTATTAATATTTCTGAAAATAATTTTACGCTGTTCGTTTTCAGAGAATTTTTTAAGTATAATTTTATTCGAGGTAATGTTAGCTGGATTTAACTCATTTAAATTCTTAAGATTACGCTGCATCCTTCTGGTTAGTTTTGGCAATACGATTTCGAGGTCTGCATTCATTTTTTTATTTTCATCTATAGTAATGACAATTGGAGCTTTGGGTGGAGTATTTACGCCCATTGGGGCATAATCAAGCTCAACGCCTTCGGATTTGATAGTTTTAACAAAACCGATAAATTTTTCTGTTCCTATTACGCTTAATTTAGGCTCCTCACCAATAGGCTTTTCTCGATACATCCGTCTTAGCCCACGACCAAGAGTCTGCTCGGGAAGTATCTTACTGCTTGCGCTATACGAGCGTAGACCAACGATTGTAGTGACATTTTTAACATCCCATCCCTCTCTCAACATAAGCACTGAGACAATAACTTTATAAGGATTATCTAACCTATCAATTTCTCGGCTGGCTTTTCGTAGATCATCCAAGTCGCTTTTTATTCCTTCATTAATATCGCCATTGCGTTTTGTATGAATGACTAATACTGCCCCCTTTAATTCAAGATAAGTGCCCTCAAGATATTCTTTAATTTGATCACAGCTTTTTATTTCATCTGTCATGATAAATAAAACAGCTTTTTTCCCCATTATTAATTGCTGGTCATACACTTTTTTCCATTCGACATATCCAAGAGTGATATGGTCTTTATATCTCTCCACAAATTCATCACTTGTTTTTTCCTGTAATTTAGCCATGGATGCATCATCAGGAATAACAGGATGCTTCACTACGCCTTGATAAATTGCTTCACATAAAGGGTAATCACTAATTGTATTTGCAAATATTGCACCATTTGCATGGCGAGGTGTTGCCGTTACATCAAATTGCGCAGATAGCTTATGGCCTCGTTCCACTAGACCAGCATGTATATCTTTTATTGTTGTGTACCAAGTTAATGATTCATCATGAATATGGTGTGCCTCATCATTTAAAATAACCAAGTCAGGTACTTTGCGAATGAGATCTCCCAAATCCATTGTTGATATGGTCTTACTTGGCGGCTTTGTTCCGAGAAAATAATCAGTAGTATCTATATCATCAGGGCAAGGATTGGTCTGTTTTGGCAGAAATAATCTATGAACATTAGTAAGATAAATGTTCCCTTCCTCAGAAATATTGCCTACTTCATCTTGTATATGCACTACCGGATTAAAATCATCCTGCCAGTTTTTTCCGAGATAACCGTTGTATGGCAATAATGGATCTTGATGAAAAATTTGTAACCCATCAAAATCAACCCTCAACCTATCTAAAACAATAATATTGGGAGCAACCACTAAAAAATTCATCGACAGGTCTGATTGCGATATATATTTTTTATGAAAGTAACACCATGTGATCAGTAGGCTCAGCACTTTTGTTTTTCCACTTCCTGTAGCCAGTTTCATTACATATCTTGGCCAGTCTTCTTTAAAATGTTCTTTTTGAAGTAGTCCTGAACTATCAAATGCAAGGAGTTGATTTGGATCGCGGGCTTGAATTACTTCATAAAGCCATATAGCCGACTCTACGGCCTCTCGTTGAGCAAAATACCACTTAAACCCCACCTCCAGACTATCTGGATTTTCATTGTAATGATTTAAATCAAACCAGTAGGTCAATAACGCTCTCGTTACCCAGCTCGCACCTTCGTAATTATTATTGCGCCATTGATTTACGCTTGTTCTTATTTTATGTACTAAAGGGGGAATTAACTTATCACGACCGATATTATTGTTATCCTGATCGCCTGGTAACCACCTAATATTAGGATCTAGAATTGTATATGGATCATTTGGAAAATCAGAGTGTATCGCCATGATTATTTCCTTTTCGCATCAATATGTACATCCAATACTTTTGTTGTGTCGTGACCAAAAATATCTATTATTTTTATAGCTATTTTATAGTTACCTGGTTTTGAGTATTTAAATTTTTCACTTTCGGTATTTATTTTACGATTAGATGGGGTTCTGAAATTTTGCCATTGATTTTCAAAAATATTATTTCCTGAAAATTTATCTTGCAAACTCTCATAATCAAAATCTATAGACCAGTAATCAATCCAGTCCTTCCAGTTTTTGGTTAGAACCTCCTGTTCTATGCCTCCTGCACGAACCTTAGTTAATTTTATTACTTGGCCTTGATCAACGATAATTTTAGACCTACCGGCTTTCAAAGTATAAGCAACTAACTCAATATCTTCCTGTCGATAAAACACACCAAAGTCTATAAGTTGGACGGAAACGGTATCATCAGTTTTATTTATTTGTGCCTCAACATATGAAACATCGTAAAAAACAACTTGTCCTTTTTCTATAGCTCTTTTATCAAACACATCTCGAGGGATATACCTTAGGACTAAATTTACATTTTTTTCCTTTGCTCTATCTTGCATATCTGGACTCAGTCCCATTTCAAATTCAAATCCCAGTACATCAATTTTATTAAAGCCATATTTAGGTGCTGCAATAATAATGTCTTCGATTTCACTCATTGTTACCGGCGAATCCAATGAGCCGATATAAACAGCGTGATTAGTTTCCGATTTGAATCCATGAAATGGCGCCATATTATGAAGAGGTTCTGATTTATATGCCTTGTGAATTAAATTCAAATACTCACTTTCCTTTAAGCGCGCTTGTAAATTTTGCTCACTCTCAGGCAAGGAAGGATCTATTCCCATGTAGTATTGGCGATCATAGTGTCCAAGGTTCAATATTTCAAAGGCATTGTATTTGT
>JBCKWE010000097.1:0-3344 GCA_038923045.1 Legionellaceae bacterium | reverse complement strand
TATTGATGGGAACGGTGTATCCGTTGCTGATTGATGGGCTTGGTTTGGGAAAGTTATCCGTTGGCGCGCCTTATTTTAATGCGGTATTTATTCCGTTGATGATCCCCTTGTTAGTGTTGATGGGCCTCGGCGTGCACTTGCGCTGGAAAAAAGATAGCTTTTCCCGTGTGATAAAGGATCTGGGTTGGGTCGCCATCGCCAGCCTGTGTCTACCTGTGCTCTTACTGATTTTCATGGTAAAAGGCATCAATGGTTCCGTGCTGCTCGGACTGGTTTTGGCATTCTGGGTTATCCTGAGCACGCTTAAAGCCTTGTTGAATCGTATCAGACAGCGTGGTATCGGCGGCATAGGGCAGGCGTTTAGTGGTATGTTGATTGCACACCTCGGGGTTGCAGTGAGCGTGATTGGAATCGCAGTATCAAATGGTTATGGCGTGCAAGATGACGTTAAAATGGCGCCTGGAACTACGGCTTCATTAAGCCAATATCGCATTGAATTTGTTAAGGAAAGCGCGTTAACAGGTGCCAATTATCATGGCAGCCGCGTGCAGTTTCGAATTAGCAGTCCCAGTCGACAAAGTACGATTTACCCGGAAAAGCGTATTTATGACGTGGGCGGCATGGCCATGACAGACTCAGCGATTGATGTCACGCCATTCCGCGATATCTACGTGGCTTTGGGCGAGCCGCTTGATGAAACGGCCTGGTCGGTACGTTTGTATTACAAGCCTTTTGTGCGCTGGATTTGGTGGGGTGGTTTTATGATTGTGGCAGGCGGGTTGTTGGCGTTGTTGGACAGGCGTTATTATTCACGTGAGGCGCGCACATGAAGGCTGTGTATTGGCGTATCATCCCCTTCATACTATTTGCCTTGCTAGCCTTGTTTTTCTGGCGCGGATTATCACTAAACCCGCAAAATTTACCCTCGGCTATACTGGGTAAACAGATGCCAATGTTTGAATTGCCTGCATTGGGTGCGCGTCCTGCGACATTCACCTCAAATGCCATGCACGGGCAGGTGGCATTATTAAACGTATGGGCCAGTTGGTGTGAAGCCTGTATGGAAGAGCAGGTTTTTTTGCTACAACTGGCACGCGAAGGTGTTCTCATTTACGGGTTAAATTATAAAGATAATGCGGATGATGCAACGCATTGGTTAACGGAGTGGGGCAATCCCTATAAACAGGTTGGTTCTGATACTCGCGGTCAGGTTGCTATTGATTTAGGCGTATATGGTGCACCGGAAACGTTTCTGGTTGATAAGGCTGGCGTGATACAGTTTCGACATGCCGGCGTATTGACGGCAATGATTTGGCAGCGAGATTTTTTGCCGAGGATTTTGGAATTGGAGAAGAGTGGATGAAGGTTTATGGCTTTTTTCTGTTTCTATTGCTTGGAATAATTCAAACAGGTTTTACGAACACATTATATCCACTGGACACCCCTAAAAAAGACGCGCAATTCAGCCATTTACTGCGCGAATTGCGTTGCCTTGTTTGTCAAAATCAGGACTTGGCGGATTCGAATGCAGGATTAGCCAAAGACTTACGTGAGGAAGTCTATCAGCTCGTAAAAGAGGGGCATAGCGATGATGAAGTGGTTCATTATTTAACAGCACGTTACGGTGATTTTATTTTATTCAAGCCACCGGTTAAAGCGGTTACCGCATTATTGTGGTTCGGGCCTGCGTTGTTTTTGATTCTGGGGATTTTTATTTTTTGGCGTACTTGTTTGAAGCAGGTTCGGGATGATAGGGAGAGCCATAATGAATGAGTGGTGGTTACTAATCTGTTTTTTGATGCTTCTAATGCTCGCATTAATGGTAGCCTTTTACCCATTACGAAAGTCCCGTGTCGGTATCATGCTGTCAGCGCCTGCTCTGATTATTCTGGTAGGCCTAGCGTATTGGCATTGGGGAGCTTGGCCTGAATGGATCCATTATTTGCATGAAAACGTCAAGCAAGAACGCATTCAAGCCATGATGAAAGCTATGCACGATCCTGCGGAATTAATTGCTCGTCTCAAAGCTACGGTGGAAAAGCAACCCAACAGCGCGCGTGGATGGTATTTGCTCGGCCGACTTTATGCCAGTCAAAATCAATGGCAACAAGCGAATGAAGCCTTTGCAACGGCGCATCAGCTGCACCCTGCGGATGTTAAGATAACGGTTAACTACGCACAAAACCTATGGCAGTTACATCGTCAGAAATTTGATGACAAGACGCGTGCCTTGTTAAAGGAGGTGCTCGCACACAATGCCAATCAACCAGATGCTCTCGCCATGCTGGCAATGGATGCCTACACGCGGCATGACTATCGACAGGCAATTGATTATTGGCAGGCGTTGTTGAACCTAGCATCGCCTCAGTCAGAAGAAACCGGGGCAATTCGCCGTGCCATTGCGAAAGCGCAGGGGCTGATGTCCATATAGTTCTTAACTCGGCATGGCTCAAAGCCAGCAAACACATTAATTTCTATTCTCACTGTAACAAGATGATTTAAATAATAATATCTCGTTTAATACAGGAAGTGTTCATTAAAATAGGTGGTTTTTGCGCCATGCCAGCTGTGGATTAGACTTGATGAACGCTACAAATCTTGCCCACGATCGTTTATAATCAACCCATCTTCTTACCGGCCATTATTTATTGTGTTTGTCGCTTGCGGACTCAACCATAAAACTGCCCCTTTGAGCGTGCGTGAAAAAATAGCACTGCCTGTGGCGATGCACGATGCACGGCTCGCAGCACTTGTGGGCTTGCCTGCGGTTCATGAGGCGGCGATTTTATCCACGTGCAATCGTACCGAAATCTATTGTGACACAGACGCGCCTGAGCAAATTATTTCGTGCCTTGCCAACGTACATGCGCTCTCAGCTGATGCCATCACACCTTATTTCTATATGCATCAAGGTGTTGATGGCGTACGTCATGCCCTGCGGGTTGCCAGTGGGCTGGACTCCATGATGGTGGGAGAGCCTCAAATTTTAGGTCAAATGAAACAAGCCTACTACCAGGCCTGCCGTGTTGGTGCGGTTAAAGGCCGGCTGCGTCAGGTTTTCCCTTATGTATTCAGTGCCAGCAAACGCGTGCGAAACCAAAGCGGTATTGGCAACAATCCTGTCTCAATTGCCTATGCCGCCGCGCAATTGATAAGCCAGCTTTTTTCTGACGTCGCCTTATTAAATGTATTTATCATTGGTTCAGGCGAGACCTCCTCATTGGTAGCTAAATACTTGCAACAGCAAGGTGTGACACGCTTTATGATCGCCAGCCGCACGCAGGAACATGCCAATAAACTGGCAAGCGCAGTTCTTGGCGAAGCACTCACAATTGGCGATATTC
>JBCKWE010000096.1:0-3809 GCA_038923045.1 Legionellaceae bacterium | reverse complement strand
CTTCCGTACCCATTTATTATGGCCCAGGCCTGTGCGCCAATGCCAGCGCTCAATATGAATGCGTGAAAGTGACGAGTTCGCAAAGCTGGGAAAAAATGTATCCTGATGAAGTACAACGCGATCTCGTGCAACGTGTTAATCGTTACTACAATTATTTGTGGCAAGGCAAGGTTCTTGCCGTTCCGCGTGATTTAGCACACGTTACGCTAATGGATTTATCGCCATTTCCACTTAAAATTCAGGGTGAAAATGAAAAGCTGATTATTGTTGATCAGGACAAACTGGCTTGGGCGGCTTATGATGCGCAAGGTCAGCTGGTCAACTGGGGACCAATTGCCTCTGGCAGTGACAAATGCTCAGACAGCTCGAAAGCCTGTAGAACGCTAACCGGAATTTATCGCGTTTTTAGTAAAGAAAATGTAAAATGCAGATCAAATGTATTCCCTATCGGTAAAGGGGGTGCGCCTATGCCTTATTGTATGTATTTTCATAAGGGATTTGCCCTGCATGGATCAGCGGATATGCCAGGCTATCGCGCCAGTCACGGCTGCGTGCGCATGTTTACACAGGACGCGAAATGGTTAAATGAAACATTTGTCGAATCATCTAATGAAGGCAATGACAACATGGGAACCAAAGTTGTGGTACGCCCTGTCATCTCAACCAGGACAACACGATGAACACGTTAGCAGGCAGTGGGTTTGCAGTATTACTGATGATGAGCACGCTAGCCTTTGGCGCAGTAACCATCAATGATGAATCTAAATCTAATGATGAATCTAAATCACCCTTAGGCTGCCGCAATCAGGGTTATCAATTTAAATTGAATGTATTGGAAATTATTCCTGAAACACCAGGCGACAGGCAATCGTTGTATTTTGTATTTAACCGGTTGAATCAGTCGGTTAGTTTGTCGCAAATGCTGGGCGAGGACAGTACGCGCAGTATGCCATTGAACCATGTCATCAATGCACAGCAATGGTCAGTACTGGCAACCAGTGAATCATCGCTGAAATACATTTGTGCTGTGGATGCTACTGCTTCTAGTCGCGGCAAAATTGTGAGTTGCTCGGAAAGTGTTAAGGTGTGTGAATACGCTCGCGTTAAATTTGGCTTGAATAATCGCGGCAATTATTGGTTTTTGAATAGTTCGAGCAGACGATCGGCCGTGAATGATGTTCTTCATTACGGGATTATTCCAAGGTAAGGTATGGTTACCAAACTCATAAACATAATAATAAAAGGAAGCACCATGAAATCGTCACTGCCTTGGTTTTGTTTGATTGCCGTGGCTAACGCGGGTGTAGCCAATGCCGATGATGCGCTTGATGCCTATCGTGAAGGGAATTACATACAAGCGGCAAATCTGCTTAAAGATACGTTGGGCAAGGATCCGGTTAATGATTATTACATGGGGCGCATGCGTCTTTATGGTTATGGTCAGTTAAAAAATAATACCTTGGCTATACGCCATTTTACCCAAGCAGCTGAACACGGGTTTTTGCCAGCACGTAGCTTCATGGGACGTTTCGCGTTGCTGGAAGAAAACAATGCAGAACAGGCACTCTATTGGTTTAAAAAAGCCGCTGATATGAACGATGTCCAAGCGCAAATGTATTGTGCTGCCGCCTACTTGTTTGGTGTTGGCACCAAACAAAATTCAGATTTAGCCAAACGCTATTATATTGCAGCGGCTAAAAATGGCGATAGCATTGCGCAATACACCGTCGCGCAGAGTTTTCTTGAGACGCATCAATCCGTGAATAAGAAACTGGGTTTGATTTGGCTAAATAAATCGCTGGCGCAAAACAACCCTGAGGCGCAGCTGATGATGAGCGAGCTGTATGCTGCCGGCACATTGGTCGATAAGGACGTGGTCCGCGCTCGTGAATTGGCTGGATTGGCTATTGCACAAGGGTATGTTCCTGCAATTTACCAGATGGGGGACATTGCGCGCTTGGAAAATGAGTTGCCATTGGCAAAAGAATGGTACACCAAAGCGATCAATGCGCATTACATGCCTGCAAATATTGCTTTGTCAAAATTATATGGACAAGAAAAAACACCGTTGTATGATTTGCATGCCAGCTTTTTATGTATGTTGAAGGCGGCGCAAAATGGTTCCAGTGACGCACAGCTTGCTTTGTCAACGATGTACAAAAAAGGTTTAGGCGCGGAGGCTGATGAAGCATTGGCAAACGAATGGCAGCAAAAAGCCAACGCAACGGCGAGGGTCACGCCGTTTACTGCACAATTAAAGGCAGCTCAATGGTTGAGTAATGGTAAATCGTCATCCCTGGCTGCAACTCGCTATCACCTGAAAGGTATTTTAGGCGCTTGGACCAGCCCAACAGCACGCCTGGAAAATGATTATAATCAAGCCCCGCAAATGCAACGTTTGACGCGAGAGGCATTGTATAAACCTCAATTTGTGATGATTAATCCGAACAAGATTGCCATCAATGCGTATTACGATGCGTTGGTTGCCTCTTTGGGTGCGTTACCGAAGGAGGCGTTGGTTTTCCCACGCTATGCCGTAGGCTCAAGCGATGGGGTGAAGCTACTCGAATCCAGGGCCATTCTGGGCGATTCCAATGCACAGTTTGATGTGGCTCAGCTGTACCAGCAAGGCACTGGTATTCAAAAAAACATACAGGAAGCCATTAAGTATTATCAATATGCCGCAGCGCAACAAGATAACCGTGCTGGATATAATCTAGGTATTTTGTATATGGACGGACGTGATGTACCGGCTGACTACCCAAAAGGAATTAATATATTACAGGATGCTGCGTTCAAAGGTAATTCATATGCGCAATATGCTTTAGCACGCATTTATGAGCAGGGTTATTCCGATGCAGCCGATCAGGTAGCCATCCAGCCGGATCTGGATAAAGCGATGTCTATGTACGGCTTGGCGGCTGTGAATAACGTAGGGGATGCGGAATACCGTCTGGCTGAGTTGATGGTGCGTGAGAAACAGACTGATACGAGTGTTGCGGCGAAATATGAACGCAATCAAATCATCAAGGCGCTTTATCAAGGTGCCGTTGCCAATGGTGTGGCGCAAGCCGCACTCCCCTTGGCCTTTTTTAATGCGATGGATGCAGACAAAAATAAACAGGCAGCGGCGTTTGCCGTTGCGAAGAAAGAAGCGGCGGCTGGAAACGCTGAGGCGTCTCTCTTGCTTGGCCTGATGTACGACTGTGGAATCGCGGTGACCGCCAGCCAGGATGATGCCATGCACTGGTATCAAAAGGCGGCATCAAATCCTGTTGGTGCATTTGCTCTGGGAACGTATTTGACTCAGGGCACTGGCATTAAAAAAGATATTGAAAAGGGTCAATCCTTGTTACAAACAGCGGCTGATGCAGGTTTTTCTTACGCCAGTCTGAATTTGGCTATCATGCAGCAGCAAGCCGGTAAGGCCTTCCTGCCTGAACTGGATAAAGCGCGGACTTTAGGTAACAGCCAAGCAGGGTTATTGTTGGCTGATTATTATTTGTCGCTCGCCAATAACGATCAACAGATGAAAGAAGCCAGGGATATTTATCAACAGGTTGCAGACACTGGGGCTGCAATTGGACAATTAAAACTCGGTTATATGTATGAGAAGGGCTTGGGTGGATCAGTTGACATGAATAATGCACAGAAATGGTTCACCTTAGCGGCAAGTCAAGGCGAACCGGTTGCGCAATATTTATTGGGTCAATTGTATCAGTATGGCTGGTTGGAAACGCTGCCGGATTATGCCTTGGCTCAAACATGGTATAGCCGTGCACAAGCCACGTATGCGCCAGCCGCGGTGG
>JBCKWE010000095.1:0-3842 GCA_038923045.1 Legionellaceae bacterium | reverse complement strand
GAACGCCAGAATCTTCCGCACTTAACCCCTGTGCGATTGCATACAGCGGATATGAATGAATACGCTCATGAACAGAGTAATTATGCGTTGAAAACCGGATTCCATAGGTGCTTTTCTGATGATTTTCAAGGAAATAGTACAAACTCTTAATCGTACGCCCAAGACCTGCTTTCACCTCAACAGGAACGATTTCATCCTGACGCTGTACCAAGTAATCAATCTCCGCTTGTTGCGCGCTTGATTCCTTATGCCAGTAATACAACGTACCTTTTCCTTGTGGCGGAGCGTAGGCTAGCATTTCCTGCCCGACAAACGCTTCAACCAATGCGCCTTTATTGATAAATTCGTTCTGTGGATTTAAAAACCACCCGGCAAGATCCAGTCCCAGTGCAGTTTGGGCTAGCCCTATATCTAGAAAGAGTACACGGTAATCTTGCATGCTGATCTGCGCGCCCAATGGCATTCCTTGTCCTGCCGTATAAAAAACCTTGGCTGCAACACCCGCTGTAATGAGAAGATCGAGTGCAGGCACCAATTCTCGTTTACGATAATCCCCTTCGACATCACTATATTTAAACTTTCGTCCCAATTGCACAGGGATTTGGTCAAAGACAAGTTCAACGTACTTAATCTGAAGTTTTTTTGCGTACTTATTAAAATCCTGACGATAAGTATCAATCAATGTCTGATGAATTTTGGCGCAGCTTAACGGGTTCTTTTTAGTAATCCATGCTTGAACTGAATAAGGCATTCCACCCAATGCAAGGTATTCTCCCAGTAAACCCAGTAACCGATGATGAATTGGCGGGCTCATTTCCTGATCAATGGAGTGATGCATAATCTCATCAACAAGCAATGTTTCTCCTGATGCGACTAGGTACTCGATAAATGACACCGGGTGCATATAGAGCGATTGAATACGCCCAACCGGGATCCCTGTTTGTTCAATTGCAAAATCGAGTAATGAGCCCGCAGCAATAACATGCAATTCAGGCATCATTTCATAAAAATACCGCAAGGCGGTGATGGCTTTGGGAACCAATTGAATTTCATCTAAAAACAACAATGTTTTTCCGGGCGTGATGGGCTTGCGCGCGATCAATGAAAGCTCACGTAATATTCGCGCTGGATCTAGATTTTTTTCAAAAACCCCATGTGTTTCCGTCCACAGTTCAAAATTAATTTCCACAAAATCAGTATAGGTAGCACCTAATTTACGAGCAGCATAGGTTTTTCCTACTTGGCGCGCACCACGAAGCAGCAGTGTCTGACGGAGAGAATCCTGCTTCCATTGCAGTAGAAAATGGTCGATTATTCGTTTCATTTTTAATATTTTTGGTTGAAATTACGTGAAATTATATATTTTTTTGGTTGTATTTGCAAGGAAATGCTTTGTTCAAAAAAAAGCATTCATTCAATACGCGGTGCCGGGACGAAGTAATCCTGGGTTCCTTTCGTTATAGGGGCATGGCTCCCTTGCCCCTATAACAGAACAGCTGTCATGGCCCAAGGCCAAACCTACTCCAAACTGCGTAAATTTAAATGCGACATCCCCGTCATCATCAGCGTAATGTCCTATCCTAGCAAAATAGAAATTCCGTGCTATATTTAAAGTAGAAATCATTTAAATGAGAATAAAAATGCCTTCGAGTGGACCTTATGCATTGGATTTTTCAACACCAGAAGGTGCATCGATGGCCTTTGCTCTTCTAAATAGTGATTTTTTAAATCTGGATCTGGATTATCCAACAACATCGACGGATGGTTTGACATTGATGATTGCTTCATTAGAAGCCACTAAACATAAATTACCCGAGGAAGATCAAACCAAAATAGACCAGCTTCTGAAAAAATTTCGCGGGGCTTATGAGGTAGGAATTCTAAGAGATGCCATTGTCAATGGTTGCACTACAACAAACGAGTTTAATACCGGCTGGCATAGCCTCAATCAAAAATTAACTGATCAGCTGGAAAAAGGGGAAACACTTTATCTTGCCTCAGGTTGGGTAGGCAGGCCTGCGGGTCATAATATAACACTCGAATTAACACCGTTTATGAATAGCGAGGGTGTTTTGATGGTCACAGGCCGAATACAAAACAGAGGCGCTGGCATTCAGCACCATCAGGCCTTCATCAAAGGCACACAACTCGCTTATGATCCGGAGCTTGCGCTTGGAGAAATTCCGCTAGAGCAGCTAAAAAACAGTTCATTCCTGAGAAATTACCTTCAGTTGAAGTTCCTGTCACGGCCTCATGATGAGAAGATTAAATTATCTGATGATACCATGCTGCCTACAAGCTTCGATGAGGATGATTTTTACAACGTCTTTCTTCCCTCATGGCCAGGCGGTCTTGCGTACTCAAAAAATCCAATGCCTAGCATCGAACAAAGAGGGCCTACCTGCACGATTAAACCGTTAATCACCGATATGGTCAATACCCTGGGGGATGACAGCGGGAAACTAGCCAAATTTTATATCACCCTGCATTCATGGGAAAACTTTATGGGAAATGTTGGTATCACAGAGAACAATGCCAACCAAATTGCATCGATACTGCCTAAATTGTCTCGACGAGCACTCAAGCTTAAAGCAAGCGGAATCTTGAGTGATGCAGAGACTAGCATGATTAACGCTTTTTGCAAAGACGTCAAGAAACAAATCGCGGTCGTGTTAAGTGCTAAAATAAAAACACTGCAATCCCAAACAACGGATATCAACACTAAAATTCAAGAAACAACAGATTATGCCTTGCAACTCCCTGTCATTGAGCCAATGCCCAGCGGTGAGACCACTGCCTTTAGACAACCAGCAATGTCTCAAACAAGCCCGGTTAATGTTGAGCAATTTATCTCCGAACAACTGGAAAAAGCATTAAATGCACGCTCCCGCAAAACCGCCCAAAGTATCGTGCTTTATTCCCTGAGAGCCCTGCCAAATCCATCCGATGAAAAAGCATGGTCGTCTGTCGTGAACCCTAAGCAGTTTTTAAAAGACCTTGATCGAATGCAGAGGCTTTTGTTTGAAGCGACTAACGGGCGATACATTATTACACCCCAACAGGCTTGCGTCTTGGGAAAAACGTTCGGAATAATCTATCGTTTGGCTATGAGCAAACTGCCAGCTGACCTCTGCCAGTATTATGCCAATGGATTGAAAAATTTAATTGACAACCGTTTCCCTGCATTGTTTTGCCCCTTTTCTCCAAAAGACCTCGAAGGGTACCAAGATGCCATGACGTTTATTTACAAGGATACCGGTAAATGGACCAAAAACGCTGTCGTAGGCAGCAGCCTTAATATGGAATACAATAGGTATGAGCAGAAATATTCAATAATTAAAATTGACAGTTTGAAAGACGCACTGGATAATCCGGAGCTGGATTACCTCCACAATATCACTAAAAATCTTCCAGATTGGAAAGAAAGCCGTTATGGCCAACCGGAATTGAATGAACTTATCGGTATAGGACGCGCATACGCCTGTTTTTTACGCGATGCTGGTGGTGAATTTATTCCTCAAGAATACCAGATTTTGCGCAGAAGTTTTTTTAAGTTAAATCTGGCCCTTGATTTTCGAGGAATAACCAGCGTAATTAGCCCACCATCATCCGTGACCTTTAGTTACGGCGTTGAGGGAGATTCCGTTCATTTTATCACCCACACTGATGACCAGTCCCCACTAAATCAATCCAGGTATAATGAGTGTGTTTTTGCCGATGCCTTTACCGGTTTCGACCCAAATGCAGAAAGCTTTGTGACATATTTGCTGGATAGAGGGCGTACAAAAGTAAACCGTGGCCGCACAAGCCATAATGCCCTTGCGGAAAAGCAGAACGCCTCA
>JBCKWE010000094.1:0-3866 GCA_038923045.1 Legionellaceae bacterium | reverse complement strand
GATGAAATTCAAGATTGCATTTAATTCATTTTTTAATGTTCTGTTCAAAGATTCGTCGTTGCCTTTGCCTCTGTTACATTCCAAACATAGAGTCTGATAATTTGATAAATCATCTGCGCCACCACGAGAAAATGGTTGAGTATGATCAACTTCCAAAGACAACACATGATGTGTAATCGGACTTCTACCACAACTTTGGCATGTGTAATTATCTTTTGCGAAAACTTGTAATTTTATTTTGGGTGTAATTTTTTTTCGTTTTGTCTGTGGTGACATATTGACCCCATGAACCAAGAGAAATGGGAGTAAGAATGGTAAACGGTGCCGGTATGGTGCCGTATTCTAAAGGAGATTTAATTTGCACTTTAAATTCAACTACTTAATTGGTGGAGGCGGCGGGAATCGAACCCGCTACCGGGTGTTTTTCGTGGTTCATGAAAAACCATCAAAGACCATGAAAACCTATGTGGCATAAGGGATAGAGACAAATATTAGCATTACTGCCTAGTTGTCTTTGATCCCCCTGAATTGTCAGTGAATAAGCCCGCAATAAACCCTTTTATTTTTCCCGCTTCTCACTACTCAAAAGACTGAGGCTTTTCTCTCAAGCTCTTTAACTGCCCTTGTCTGGATTTTTCGTCCAGCATTTTTTGCTTTGTCTTTCTTGATCGACGCTTCTTTTGACGTTTTATCTTTTCAATTCGTTGCTGCACTTTTGTTTTTTCGTCACTGATGATCGAATGTAATTTTTCACAAAGCCGCTCTCGTGCAAAATAGCGATTATCAGCACGACTTCTGGACTCCTGACATTTTACTTCCAAACCAGATGGCAGATGCTTCAAATAAACTGTTGATGCCGTTTTATGCAACTTCTGGCCGCCCTTGCCGCTGCCCATGATAAACTTTTCGACCAGATCGGCTTCAGTAATATGAAGCGTCACCATCCGTTCTGTCAATTTCTCCCATTTATTTTTATTGATCATCGTGTGCTTATTTCTTGTGTATATACTCAGATCACGCACAAGGAAACGCACTTTCGTATGCATATACTTTTTTCATGCACACGAAAACATGCTTTCGTGTGCATATCCACTAAATATTATTGTTCCACTGTACCATTATTCTTCCCAGCATTGCGTGGCTAATTCGATGCACAATTATTCAGTCAAAATTTATGGTGGATCATTACCATGCAACTAAGGGGATGGCTTGTAACTTGAGTGCTCAAGATCCATGACATGGTCTAAATCAGGGAACCTGATCTTGTTTGCTATTTTTTTAGGAGCTATTTTCACAAAAATATATGCCATTGGTCTTCCTGGCGTACCATTTATTTTTTCAATCCAAGCATCAGCAATACGCCCACTATTCATCCAATCAGTAAACGTTAGTATAAGGCCTCGGTTAACATAACCAATTTGCTCTCCAGCAGCAGTAATGGATATTGCTTCCGTTTGAGTCTTAGCATTAAACTCTTTTGTAAAGGTTGCGGGAGTACCAATTATGATGTCTTTTACATGATTGTTTTTTATATGCCTATACCCCGCTGCTTCAATTAGCAGCTCACATGGCTTGTCAACATTATTAAAAGGATGAATAATTGAAAATCCATCTGATGGTAACTTTGTTCCTGAATAACCCAATAGAGCAAAATCGCTAAAATTAGCGTCAGGCTTAAGCCGTATTCCCGCAAGATATTGTGAAAAATCACCTCTTGCTCTTGGGGGCAAACGACGCATAAATGCGTCTAATACGTTGTCATAGATTTGATCTATCTGCGGAAATGCAGGGTATGATTCGAACCCTTTATTTTGTGCATCACGAAAATCTTCTGTATCTTTTAAATAGACAAGACTAACCCCATCTTTAGTACGATAAAGTTCTGCAACAATATAACGAGTGCGGTACTTTTCGTCAGATGTCTGCCAAGCTAACAGAAGCCTTGGTGGCTCTATAATATGCTCAATAAAATGCATGTCTACTTCTCTAACTGATTTAATAATCGTTGGTGTCGCAAGGTTAATAATTTTAGCATAAAATTCGCCCTCTCTGTGGTTAATTTAGCTGAAACATCGAACTCAACCAGCTCACCTAAAACTTTTTTAAAAAACTCATCATTAACTTTGTATAAACAATCGAGCATGATTTGACGCGCTTCCGGATATAACTCTATGAATTTAGCCAGTATCTCATTATGTTGCATACCACGCTTCATACAGGATACATCGCTTAAGCTCCATTTCATATGGTGCGTGCCCTTTAATACATAACGTTCGAGAATATTTTTATCTTCATACTTTTGAAAATCAGATGCGCGGATTTCATGGCCCATGCTGGTGCCATTATCAAACACTGGAGAAGTACGTATTTTTTTAAAGTTAGAAATTTGACCATCAATTAGCTCGGAGCTTTCAATAACTTCCCAATTATCTTGATGACGATCAGTGTTGCCAATTAGCGCATCAAACAAAAAAGCTTTTGCCCAATAAGTTTTCCAGGCAATATTTACAGTGGAATTTGCTACCTGTAATGCATTGAAGATATATGAAACCGTTTCAAAATTGTGTTGTTTCCCTTTTTTTCGATCAAAGTCTGGTATATACCGTTGGCAATAGTCCCCGCCAGGCGTACTCCTTTCTCCTAGGAGCAAAAACCATTCTATCAAAGCAGCAGCTTGATTTTCATTACAATCATATGCAACAAAAGCTGGGGGTACAGGCACAGTCATTTGACTACCTAGGCGATAAGCAAGAATTTCCACCCAAAACTGTTCTGGGTATTTATCAGATGAACGCTTAAAAAGATACTGCTGTTCGGCTTTTAAAAAAGGATAGGGTGATGGTGTCGGGCAATATAACTTTGTTTTATCACGCGCGCCTTCCGGGTATGGAGAAAATTCTTCGTGCTTAAACCAGTCTGTAATATTAACTGGTTGGTTACTCAACTGGATTATGTCCATGAAAATAGTCGCGCTTTAATATGCTGCTCATAATTATGACTAGCATATTAAGCTAAATAAAAACGATGATCGAGCAAAATAATTTATTACTGGCTTTTAGCTGGAGCTCTTCGCTTAACACATCAGGAGTATGTTCTAATGTTTTGCAGAACCTTACCGATAATCTCAATCTGAGTAATCTGCTCCGCTGTAATATTCGGCCAATGATCATTAAGCGTTATCAGCTCGAACTCCGCCGACGTGTAAGATAATTTTTTATACTGAAAAATAATAACCTCTTGCTTCCCCGTTACTCTCACAGCCACATAATCCCCCGGCCCTGGTTCCTTCGCTGGATCAATGATTAAAATATCACTCTGCTTTATTTCTGGGGTCATGCTGTCGTTAGGCATTCTCAATGCAAACGCATGTTCTCCTAATCGTGATGCCATTTCGGCAGTGACAGGAACGCAAATCGCCGCCTCATCGTGTTGATCAATGAGGCTTTGAATATGTGTTAGGTAATCACAAGCCTGTTTATTATCAAGTAATGGAATCAACGTTTTTTGACGGGAATCTGTTTGATAGAGCTTACTATCATCGGTCAGGCACATTAAAAAAGCCGGTGATGCACCCAATGTTTTAGCCAGTTGCTTGATTTCTTCTGGCCCTGGTGTTCTATCGCCTCGTTCCCAATTGTTAATGCGTGATGAATTAAAATCCTCTGTTAACTCAGCCAAGGCTTTTCTGGTTAAGCCCATTGCTTCACGCCGCTCTCGAATGCGTTCGCCAATTCTTTTTTTAATATTCATTTTATGAAAATTCGCCTGAAATAAAAAATTAATGATTACGTCTTGTTTGTTGCTCCATTTGAGTATATATTTAATTTCATTGCTCGAATAGATTTTTAATGTGGTTATTTCAAGTA
>JBCKWE010000093.1:0-3965 GCA_038923045.1 Legionellaceae bacterium | reverse complement strand
TCATCTCCCAACAAATCCGTCAACGCCAGCAATAGCGCATCATCCGGCGTCACGCACCAACACGCTGCCAAATTAATTGCCACTTGAGACGCGGCATTGGAGTAGCGGACTTGCACCACACAGTTGCCTTTATGTGCTGTTAACACCGACTGGAGTGCGGGCAGATTTGCCTGATGTTCAGCAGTTAACGTCAAAGCCAGATGCTTCGCAAACCGCGTGCGTGCCTTGGCCATTGAGTACAGCGCTATCGCAGTCATCTTCACGCCACCACTATAATCATCCCGGCCTAGTTCACCCTCAACCACCAACATATGACCGACCTGAACACTGGCAGCAGCGAGATCAAACAGTTCGGAAAACACCACAATATCCAAACTGGCATTGGCATCTTCAAGACCAATAATGGCCAGTTTTTTACCGCGTTTCGTCATGATTCGACGAATTCCTGTCACCAGACCACAAACAATGGCTTTCTTGCGGGCTGTTGGATTAAGTGTGCTGATTGGCTTAGTAAACGCGCCCAACTCCTGCAAATAAACATCGGCAGGATGGCCTGTTAAATACAGGCCTAACGTCTTTTTTTCACCATCCAGACGTTTTTTAGTATCCCATGCTTTACATTCTGAATACTGTTCAATGTCGGGCTCGTCATCAAATAATGAAAACATATCCGTCTGACCAGTATTTCGATTTTGATGAAGACGTGCCCCCACCCGAATGGCTTTATCGACCGAGGCTAGCAACACAGCACGTTCAAAACCCCAATCATCCATGCCACCACTGATAATTAACGCTTCCAGCACACGACGATTTACTTTTCGCATGTCCAGTCGTTGGCAAACATCAAACAAACTGGCATACGCGCCATTCGCCTCGCGTTCATTGACTATGCACGCAATAGCGGCCTCACCCACCCCCTTAATCGCGCCTAGGCCATAAATAATGGTTCGCTCATCAGCAACGGTAAAAAGATACTGTGAGCGATTAAACGACGGCGGCAACAAGGTCAACTTCATATGTGCACATTCATGAATAAAGGTCACGACTTTATCGGTGTTGTCCATATCAGACGACATCACAGCGGCCATAAAGGCGGCTGGATAATGTGCTTTTAGCCAAGCCGTCTGGTAGGCAATCAGGGCGTAAGCTGCGGAATGCGATTTATTAAAACCATAGCCTGCAAATTTCTCCATCAAGTCAAAAATAGCCGTCGCGGTTTTCTCTTCAACGCCGCGAGCGGCAGCACCTTCGGTGAAAATCGCACGTTGTTCGGCCATTTCTTCGGCCTTCTTTTTCCCCATGGCTCGACGCAACACATCCGCACCACCCAGTGTATAGTTTGCCAGAACCTGAGCAATTTGCATCACCTGTTCCTGATACAGAATTACACCATAGGTAGGCTTTAAAATGGGCTCCAAATCAGGATGTGGGTATTCAACTTTCGCCCGACCGTGCTTTCTATCAATAAAGTCATCTACCATCCCAGACTGGAGGGGACCTGGACGGAACAACGCAACAAGGGCTATAATTTCTTCAAAAGTATCGGGTTGCAAGCGATGAATGAGTTCTTTCATACCGCGTGATTCGAGCTGAAACACGGCCGTGGTTTTGCCCGCCTTTAACAAATCAAAGCTGGCTTTGTCGTTCAGCGGAATATCATTGATATCAATCGGCAACAAACCCGCCGTCTCGCGCTCGCGATTGACCGTGATTAGCGCCCAATTAATAATCGTTAATGTTCTTAATCCTAAAAAGTCGAATTTCACGAGACCTACGGCTTCCACATCATCCTTGTCAAACTGACTGACAATTTGTGTCGAGCCTTCTTCACAATAAATGGCAGTGAAATCAGTCAATAGCGACGGGGCGATAACAACACCGCCTGCATGTTTGCCGGCATTACGTGTGATGCCTTCCAGCTTTAAGGCCAAATCAAACAATTCCCTGACCTCTTCCTCGTCTTCATATCGCCGGCGCAATTCATCTTCCTGTTTGAGCGCGCTAGTCAAGGTGATGCCTAGCTCAAACGGGATTAATTTAGCCAGTTTATCAACAAAGCTGTATGGATGGCCCAAAACACGCCCAACGTCCCTGATAACGGCCTTTGCCGCCATCGTACCGAATGTAATGATCTGCGATACACTTTGCCTACCGTATTTTTCAGCTACATACTCAATCACCCGATCACGACCTTCCATGCAAAAATCAATATCAAAATCCGGCATTGAAACCCGTTCTGGATTCAAGAAACGCTCGAACAGCAGTTCATATTCCAGCGGATCCAAGTCAGTAATCAACAAAGCATAAGCCACCAGAGAACCGGCACCTGACCCACGTCCAGGTCCCACTGGCACGCCATTTTGTTTTGCCCACTTGATGAAATCCGCCACGATTAGAAAATAACCAGCGAACCCCATGGCGTTAATAACGTCCAGCTCAATTTGAAGACGTTCATCATATGGTGTGCGAGCTATGGATTTGCCACGAGAAAGCTGGGTTAAACGAAATTCAAGCCCTTCGCGTGACAATTGTGATAAATAATTCTCAACGGTTGATCCCGCAGGAACCGGGAAATTCGGTAAATAATTATTGCCTAAATCAAGTTTGACCGTACAGCGTTTACTGATTTCAACCGTATTTTGCAAAGCTTGCGGCAAATCGCTAAACAGCGCCTGCATTTCGTCGACAGACCGTAAATATTGCTGCGCGCTATAACCGGTATTACGGCGATGATCAGCCAAGGAATAGCCATCACGGATACAAACGCGTGCTTCATGCGCCTCATGATCATCCGTGTGCAGGAAACATACATCATTGGTCGCTACCAGCGGAATTTGTAACGCATCCGCCAGCCGCACTACACGCTCATTATAAATGGCTTCATCGGCGCGTCCAGTGCGTTGAATTTCCAGATAAAATCGATTGGGAAACACCTCACACCAGCCCTTGGCCAATTGATACGCGCGCGTTTCATCATCAGCCAGCAGTGCTTGCCCAATGTCGCCCGCCCGTCCGCCTGACAAGGCAATCAACCCATCAGCATGACGGGCTATCCATCCCGGATGAATCCATGGTGATCCTTGATACTGCCCTTCTTGGTAGGCTTTGGAAACAAGCTGCGTCAAATTACGATAACCTGCATCATTTTGACAAAGCAAAACTATCGATGAACGCGCTGAAGGCCGCAGCGGATCATGACATGGTAAATCACACCCTAAAATAGGCTTGATACCAGCAGAAATGGCCGCCTTGAATACCTTGACTGCCGCAAACAGGTTACAAAAATCAGTTACGGCAACCGCATTCATGCCCTTTGCCGGTAACGCATCCATCAGAGACGCTACGCGCACCAAACCATCAACAAGGGAAAACTCCGTATGAACGCGTAAATGTACAAAAGATTGGGGCATTAAAAAATAACTCACGGTGCAAAAAAATCTATAATACGATAAAAATAACCCTCTGTCTCCACAGAAGACAGGGCTGGCCCCCAGATCTCCCTTTTAATAGCATTATTCCAAAACTATACTATAGTTAAAGTAACTGAAATGAACTTGAGGATACTATCATGCCATTATCACCAGAAATACAAGCGTATGTCGATCAGCACAGACTCACGCTTGAGCAGGCCATGGGGTTGACTTTACACGAGCGCCAAAACCTTGAATCTGAATCCATCCGTGCCTTAATCATCGATGGAACGCTCACGCTTGGCGAGGCCATTGGGTTGACTATCCGCGAGTGCCAAAACCTTGAATCTGAATCCATCCGTGCCTTAATCGCTGATCGAACACTCACGCTTGAGCAGGCCATTGGGTTGACTCTCCGCGAGTGCCAAAACCTTGAATCTGAATCCATCCGTGCCTTAATCAACGATGGAACGCTCACGCTTGGCGAGGCCCTTGGGTTGACTCTCCTCGAGTGCCAAAACCTTGAATCTGAATCCATCCGTGGCTTAATCGCTG
>JBCKWE010000092.1:0-3994 GCA_038923045.1 Legionellaceae bacterium | reverse complement strand
AGCAGCGTAGTAATATTCTGCCATGGCAAAATCTGTGACCGCAAAATTATATCCAATTGAGAACTTATACGGTGTATCTAAGGTAAGATAATCAGCGGGAACCGGATAAGCATTAGCTCCTGCGTAATTAAAAATTGCTAAGGCACGCTTTAAATGAAGTCCTGATGTTACAAGTAACACCATGTCAAATGTATTTTTTTTTAATATAACGCTGGTAAACTTTGCATTTTCACGGGTATTCATACTATTAGACTCTAATATAATATCAGATTTATTGACACCTAGTTTTAGCAGTTCCTGCTCAATAATAGCCGATTCAGATTGTCCAGTATGTCGCGCATCTCCTCCGCTCGGAATAATTGTGCAGTTGGCTTTTGTTTTTTTACAGGAAAAATAAAGCTGAGCGGCTTTGACTATTCTGGAGTAGGACATCACTATGGGTTCGCGAATATTTACTATAGGTAATTTAACTGAGCCCCCCCCCTAATATCACAATTGCATTTTTATTTTTCCATTGAGGTTCGGGCATTGCGACATAATAGGATTGAAGGTGCTTTACCATCGCTGAAGGAATGACTCCACACCCAACTAATACAGCAAAAATTAATATAAGTGCAAACAATATTTTACTGCTATTCCCGTGGACAAAGACTGCAAGCAGAGCAGTCACAATAAGCAATATCAGAGTATATGTAGTCGCCATAAAATTCCTTTATAGGTTTTCCTGTTTCTATTGATTTTTACAAGCCACTTCGCTGGGACTCAATAATTGCGTTATATAATTTCAATTTTTTATCTGTAATTTTCTGCCAGTTAAACTCCTTAGCTTTTAACATTGCACGTTTTGATATTGCTTGATATTTGGCATCTGGCATTATAGCATATTTAATAATAGATTTAGCCAACGACTCCGGGTCTTCAATAGCAATGATATCACCAATAGCAAAACTAGCTAATCCCCCACACCGAGTCGCAACAATCGGTAATCCGCATGCCATTGCTTCGAGCGCAGCAATCCCAAAACCTTCGGAGCGCGAAGGTAAAACAAAAAATTGACAGATATTATGAATCTTTGCAAGAGAATTTGGATCTTGTTGCTGTATAAAATGAACGTGTTTGAAATCATAACTATCGTACACATTTACGTCTAAACAGGCCTGGATGTGTAATATAGTGGGCGATCATGCCGCTGCACTCAATACTGCGGATCTCCATTTTTCTGCCCATTCATCACTATGTATTGTGGCACGAAGTTGTAATAATGGGTTAAGGCCATCCCTTGACCATCGCATGTGTTGTTTGCCTTTGCAGCGCCTATTTATTAAACTTTCAACAGTTGATTCTGCTAAATTACTTGTAAACACAAGGCCTTCATTATTTCTTTTTCTATAATTTATTATTCTTTTTTTATTGTTCTTGATGTAGGCTGAAAATTTATTTATTTTGTCCTTTTCTATTTTATTAATAGCAAGAATTTCAAGTTCATTTAATCGCACTAATACTCGATCAACATTCCCTCGCCATAAGTGCCATTTTATCCTCATTAATTTTGATTTCAATACCTCTGGTAACGCAATGTTTTCCATTTTCATCGATATGTGAAACCAATCTAAAATGTAAGTAATTTTACCACAGAATTCAGCTAAAGATTCAGCTATCTTCCAACAATTATCAGCTCCATCACAGAGAGCAGTAACGTGTGTTTTTTCATTTAATCCCTGCTTTAAAGCGGCAATAATTGTACTGCCGATCATTTGCTTTTGTCCATCATTTTTAATAGAAGCAGCGCAACTTTTGCTTGTCAAATAATTTCGAGTGTCTTTTTTGTTTGCTTCCAAAGCATCAGGCCTATAGATAACAGAGACCATAGCCTCTAGGCTGCGCTTATCCTCAGTGGTTTTAATGTGACCGCCATCAACATTTAAAATTAACTCGGGCGCAGGTTTAACGGAAATCATTTCCTTTTCATCTTCGCTCATCTGTTCGATAACTTTTCCAACTGACTCAACAACATGCTTGACCCGATCATGATTGTTTACTTGGCGTGATTTTTGTGAAAAAAGTTCAAGTATCTTTTCACTTTCTCTGTAAGTATGATCAGCCCCCAATGATGCCTGAACTTTTACCAAATCACCAGAAAGAGTTCCGTTGAATATTGTTCTTATTGTAGATGGTTCTTCGTGGTTACATTTCCTGCACTTTAGCCGTTGTATTTTTACCGAATGATCTGTTAATACATCATGAATTGTTGATGTGTGCTTTCCATATTTTGCTAGTTTATTATTACATGATGGGCACAATGTTTCTTCTTGATTTAGCATCGATGCTTTTTCAAAAAGAACAAAATCCTGTACGTTTTGTAGGAGGGCTATTTGTTTTTCAATGCCAATAGTAAAATCAAGACAGTTTGTCGGTTTATTTATTTCGCCTTCCAAAACAGAACATTGCGATATTACTTTTTCTGGGCTACTCTTATCATAGCACTCAACGATAATTCGGTATGATTTTTCCATGATGGTCTCTCTTATGTGTTAAGTTATACTAACTATAGCATAGAATCATCAAAAAGTCGCCTACTATATTACACTTCCACTTACCCTTGCTATGGTCACGACTCGCCACCGAAAAATTCTGCGAACGGCATCTCGAGCTCGGCACCATCGAGCGCCACGCGGCACATCTGCTCGAGCAGCGGTAGCGCGCGCGGCCCGAGCTCACCGCGGGCGCGCATGGCCAGGGTGGCCTTGCGCATCACCGCGAGGATTTCCAGACACTCGAGCGTAGCGCCATCCATCCGTGCAATGGCCTGGTCGAGCGGCAGCCCGAGACCGAGCAGTTTGCCAAAGCGCCCGGTGCGGCCACCGTTGTTGGTCACGTCGAGATCGCCCACCCCGGCAAGCCCCGCCACGGTCTCGGCCCGGCCGCCCATGCACCGGACGATGTGGGTCATCTCGTAAATCGATTGGGCCAGCACCGCGGACTCGAAGTTGTGCATCGCCACGCTGCCCGCGTTTCCGCCGCGCCGCTCATGCAGGCCAGCCCCGAACGCAACAGCCATCGCGTAGGCGTTCTTCAACGCCGCGCAGGCCTCGACTCCTTCGAGGTCATCGCTCACCCAGACGCGATAGTAGTCGGTGCGGATCAGCGCGGCGATGCGAGCGAGCGCGCTGCTATCACGACCCGCGAGCACCACACAGGTCGGCACCCGCCGCGCGAGCTCACCGGCGATGCACGGCCCGCCGAGCCCCGCAGGATGCACCCGGCCACGCACCGGCTCGCCAAAATAATCACGGATCACATCGGGCAGCACGCGCAGCCGTCCGTCGTCACCGATCACGAGTCCCTTGGTGATGGCGAAGATCGGCAGCTCGGGCCGCACCAGCGGAGCGATGGCCTGCCCCGCCCAAGCAATGCCGGCCGAGCTGACCGCGAGCGCGAGCAAATCGCAGTCCGCCATGGCATCGCTGAGCGCCTCCACCTGCAGCGCTACGATCTCTTCGGGCAGCGGGCAGCGCAGCGTCGGATGCTGGTGACCCTGCTGCAAGCTCTCGATGATCGCGCGGTCCAGCGGCGTGCCGACGAGCCGCACCTCGTGCCCGCGATCGCACAGCGGCAGGCACAAAGCGCTGCCCATTATGCCGGCGCCCAAAACGGTGACTACCGCCATGATCGATGATCCTCAGCTGGTTTGGTCATATCGATTCCATCTTACGGTTCGGTCATCCATATTCGCTTTTGTGATGGCCCAACCGTTTCGCCTCTACAACACCCTCAGTCGCTAGATCGAGGACTTCGTGCCCATCCTGCCCGGCAGCATTGGCATCTACGTGTGCGGCATGACCGTGTACGACCACTGCCACGTGGGCCACACGCGCGCCATGGTGGTGTTCGATTCCTTCGTTCGCTACCTGCGCCATCGCGGCTGGCAGGTGACGTTCGTGCGCAATTTCACCGATGTCGATGACAAGATCATCGTCCGCGCGGCCGAGCAGGG
>JBCKWE010000091.1:0-4022 GCA_038923045.1 Legionellaceae bacterium | reverse complement strand
AGTCATTGAAGTACCTCATGGGTTTGTGTATCAAATCCACCGCCCAGTGATTTAATGAGGGCTATTTGTAAATTACGTCGAGCGGTGATCAATTGCAATCTGGATTGTTGTTCTTCGAAAAAACGGAGTTCTGAATCCAGTGCAACCAATTGCGAGGCCAGACCAATACGGTGTTGTTCTCTTGCTAATATGTAAGCATCATCTGCCGCATCAAGCGCTTCCTTTTGGGTTATCAATTTATTATCAATGGATAGAATTGACGTCAACTGGGTGCCAATTTCCGCAAATGCATTGCTAAGCGTGGTATTATAATTGGCTACAGCTTCTTCATAAACTGCGTATTTTTCCTTCAATCTAGCGCGCAACACACCCCCATCAAAAATCGGCAAGCTAATGGCAGGCCCCAGATATTCGGCGTTTGCATTTAACAGGAAATGGTTTAACCCCATGGATAAAAATCCCCCCCCGCCAATTAAATTAACGTTGGGATAAAATTGCGCTTTTACGTTTTTAATACCATAGCAGGATGCAGCAACTTGATAACGCGCCATGACAATATCAGGCCTCCTGCCTAGAAGGTTCAACGGCAGATTCGCTGGCAAATCAGGGGTTTTTGTCCCTTTTAAGGTGGGGCGTTTGATCATTAACCCACGGTCAGGGCCGCCTCCAAGTAGGACACCCAATTGTTGTCGCGTTATTTGTATTTGTCCTATCACATCAACCAATTGCGTTCGAGCCAACGCCTGAGTATTATGTGATAAATAAACCGGCACCTTACTGTCCAGCCCGATCCGCAAGCGTGCAAGGGATAGTTTACTTAATGCATCCCGCTGAAAAACGGTACGTCGCAGTACGTTATGTAAATCATAATAATAACCCAGTTGATTGTAGGTTGTGGCAACGGCTGCGGCGATAGTCAATCGAGATTCCTGATAGGCTGCCCGGCTTGCTTTTTCCTGATAGATGGCTTGTTTGAGAAGAGATACATTTTTACCCCAAAAATCCAGTGTATAATTCAGGCTAAAAAGATATCCACCTTGCGCCAATGGATTAGCATAGGACGGAAAAGGTATATTGACATGGGTTCCTCCAACCCCTGCCGTACCATCCCACTTGACCGCAGGAGCCATGGAAGCGGCCTTGGCTTCTGCGATTGACCGTGCCTGAGCAATACGTGCCTTGGCAATTTGCAAATCAGGGTTATTGACCAGGGCTTCGTGAATCAATGCATCAAGTTGCGGATCGCCAAACTGTTTTGCCCAATCAGTCACAGGCCAACCCCCTTTTTGTCTAGGAAGCGTTTTTTTTGTTTGAAACTGTGAAGGTTGTACTATTTTTTGATGACTGTGGATCCCGAAATAATTTGCACAGCTTGTCAGCACAATGCAAATCACAAGCCAGAATAACAGGTTAACTGCCACAGTTTTATTTTCAATACAAATTTGTTTATATCCCTGCATATAATCCGTACTCCGAATCCATCCCTGTCAGCGTAACTTGGTGGCTTTCAAAATACAATAGGGTGTTTAAAATTCCAGAAATCCTGGGTGAACCAATTGATTCATTATCTTTATTACTAATAACAAATATATAATTGTCCAATTGCACTTGGCAAGTGATGGCCAATTTGCTATCTTAAGTTTAGGTTATTCACCGTAGTAGGGATAACCTTTACCTTTAAAATAAATGGAGCTTATTATGGAGCCAGATCGTTATCAGCAAAATCACAAGCTTTATATCACAGGCTTCGTTTGCTTGATCATCAGCATGGCATTCTTTGGTGTGGGCGCCTATATTATTCCCCGTGTTGTGTTTGGTTTAAATTATAATATCCCCGAGTTCATTTTTAACCGGATTTATTGGATTCATACCGCCTATGAAGTTAGTGAAAAGTCGGCTGGCTGGTTAGTTTTATTGATCTTTTTTTCTTGTGGGTTCTTTTTTACTCTGGTGACCTACATCTCATCAAACCATATAGACCATGAAATTTATCCTGTAGAGACTGAGGTAGTTGAAGAAAAGAAGCACGGCATGAAATTGAGAGAAACGAGATCGCTCGTACTGAAAATTATGCTTGGGGTTGGTCTTGTTTTTATAGTTGCAGAATTTATTTTCCGGGCTGTTTCCAGTACTTAAAAGAGAGGAATTGTTATGTGTTTCTGGTTGAAGCGAATTAAAATTAACAGAATAATTAAAAAAATAAAGAGCATGCAACAAAATCGCGTCCTTAATCAGGCTAGTGATGACGTACTGGCGAAAGAAATTGCCTGTTACCATCAGTTGGCAAGTCTGTATACATCATTACATGGCAATAAGAAATGTCCTTTTGCTCGAGAAATGTTACTGGCCGTTTACCGGGCCTCCTCAATGCTTAATGACGCTACTGCACAATATCTTCTTGGAAAAAATTTATTGGAAGAAGGGAAAGCCCGTGAAAACCTGCAATCTGAGGGTGTTCTTGCTAGTGAAAGCAATCAGCGGCAGATGCAAGATCGGTATGCTGATGCACATGCTTATTTATTAGCAGCAGAGAAATTGGGACATATTCAAGCTAGGCGGCTGCATGGTTTGTCCTACATAAACGGCTGGGGTGTTCCTGTGGATAAAAACGCAGGATTTGAGTTGGTCGTTGAAAGCATTGAACAGGAAAATAGCTGGGCCCGCGTTCCGCAGATTTTCAAAGAAATTGGCTTGAATAAGCCTGAGTTTTTTTCGGCGCTGACGCAGCGGCGGAGCAAAGGATAAAGACAAGGATCGTGCCCGTAATAACATTCTACCCCGGCATCATCAACATCAAATACCAATCTATTATCTGTTTACCATAAAATAATGAAACCAGTCCCGCGACACAAAGAAACGGTCCAAATGGAAGTGGCGTATCGCGCGTTTTCTTTGTGATTTTCAAGTACGTAATGCCCATTATCACGCCACCTAATGAGGATAATATCAAAATGAGTGGTAATTGCAGCCAGCCAAACCATGCACCGTAGGCTGCGAATAATTTGAAGTCGCCATTCCCCATGCCTATTTTTCCGGTGCACAAATAGAATAGCTTGATCAATAACCACAGAACTAGGTACGCGCCTGCTGCGCTTAAAACAGCATTGGGCAGGGATGTGAATAAGGGTGTATTTGTAATTAATCCCGTATTTGCAATCAAGCCGAGCCATAACAGACTTAAACTCAAGCTGTCAGGCAATATTTGTTGCTTTAAATCGATAAAACACAAGCTTATTGTTATCCAGATAAACAACAATGCAAATATCAGCGTCAAGCTAAAGCCAAAAAAACAGGCGGCAAGAACGGATAGGCCCATGCAAACCGCTTCGACGAAGGGGTATTGCAGTGGAATATGTTGCATACACTGGCTGCAACGCCCACGCAGCAGGATATAGCTTATCAGCGGAATATTCTGCCATGCGTGAATTATCTTTTTACATCCTGGACAGAAGGAGCGTGGGTAAAATAAATTGACAGTATCGCCGTATTCTGCAGGCAATTCCAACAGTTCACGGCATTCAACACGCCATTCAGCGTGCAGCATTAGGGGTAGGCGGTAAATCAGAACGTTAAGAAAGCTTCCCACTGTCAGCGAAAATAGTCCCAGCAAAATATAGGCTGTCATCATTTATACCACCGATCCAAGTTTTATTATGGGTAAGTACATGGCAACCACCAAGCCGCCAACCAATAGGCCTAATATTGTCATGATTACCGGTTCCAGTAAACTGCTTAATGTATCAACGGCATTGCCAACGTCTTCCTCATAAAAATCGGCTGTTTTTTCAAGCATTTTGTCCAACGTCCCAGACTCCTCGCCTATGGCTATTAACTGGATAACCAAGTCTGGAAATAACCGTGCGTTGCGCATGGCCCCGTGCATACACTGGCCATTGATTACCTCCTCCCTGATAGTATAAACGGCTTGCGCAAAGTAGTTATTCCCGGTGACACCCGCGACAGTTGCCAGTGCGTCTACCAAAGGAAGCCCTGCTGCAAATGTTATGGATAACGTTCGAGAA
>JBCKWE010000090.1:0-4035 GCA_038923045.1 Legionellaceae bacterium | reverse complement strand
AGCTCCAAGTGTCCAATCGGTCTCGTCATCATCAGGCATATAATTTACAACCTGATCAGGCTGCAAACCATAACCATTGATAACTAAAGCGTAATAATACGCGGACGTGAGGCAATTAATGTAAGTGTAATCGTTATCTGAATATTTCGTGCTGAGGGTTTGCCATGATTGTTGGCATAGTTCATTGTTGGCTTGTTTTAACATGTTTCGAGCAGTGAATTGATGGTTATCAAACACGAATGGTTTGTTTTTAGCCAAAGAACCCAAACCGCTAATGGTATACCAGGTTATTACAGGATTTGCGGTTATTACAGGATTGATGATGTGATTTACGTCGTGCACTGAATTAATCAGTTTGGAAATGTCATGTTGACACGTTAATGCGTCGCCCTGTCCACGGCCTTCATTGGGTAACGGATACTCATTCGGAAAGCAGCTTGGATTGTTAAAATAATGATGAGAAAGTTCGGTTTGTCCTAATCCAAGAAAACTATGTACAAACAATCTGATATGGCGATCATAGGCGTCAATTTGAACAATGTTTTGTGGATCAATTGCCTCAGTGTGCTCAACAGGAATGGCTATTTGAACGGAGGCACCCCCCATGTCCATCACACTCGCCAAGGGTATATCGGTGGATTGCAATGCGCCCAGTTTATAATTAAGCGCCAGCCAGCCAAATATTGCCTCTTGCTTGCCAGTAATTGTTTTGGCGTCAAGGAGTGTCCATTGAGGTTGAGTTGAGAACCATTTTTGTATGACGTTATATTGCAACTGCTGTTTGGGTTGAGATACAAGCCGCATCCCTCCGGTAGCGTAGAAATATACAGGTATATTTTTCTCCGGTGCCTGCGCAAACAAATGAGTGAGATAGGCATCGATATTTTTGGGTTCAATATTGGCAAGTCCCGGTTTTATTTTATTTGACCAAATCTTGTCTACTTTAATGGGCGTTTTGTTGAGATCAAGTTCGTAGGCATAAATATATACTCTTGAGCCTGTGCTCCCAGCATCGACGATGGCAATACAATGGCGTTGTTGGCATCGTGTACCCTGAAACTCGGCAATGGCCGCAGTGGATAACAGGCTGAGCAGTATAATTGCTATACGTAACATAGACAGTAACAACCCAAACTGACAAGTAATGGCGCGATTATACATTAAAACCAAAATACAGTCAAAAACCGCGCCTGTTAATACGGCGTACATTTTGAATGAAATATTGGTTTTTCACTCATGGTCGTGGCTGTTAACAACACGCTCATCATCCCACAATCAACCGTGTTATAAACGGGAATAGCAAGCTGTTGATAGGTCTTCATGGCCTGTTGATGTGGAAAATGGTATCGATTATCAAATCCATATGAAACAATGGCGTAGCGTGGTGCTACGTTTTTTATGAACGCAGGGGTCGATGATGTTTTACTGCCATGATGAGGAATAATCAGTACTGAAGAGGCCAGCTTAGTGCCATAGGTTGCTACCAAATACTGTTCTGCCGGTTTTTCAATGTCGCCACTTAACAACACCTGCCCTGCTGGCGTTGAAATTTGTAACACACAGGAGGAATTGTTTTTACTTTTCAGCGGTGTTGCAATGGAAAAAAAATGAAATGAAACACCGTCCCAATTCCAATCCGAATAATGATGGCACGAGGAACCTCGTTTATAAAAAAAAGGGGAATCCACGATTAGCTCATTAATTTTATACGCTTCCTCCAATGATGGCAAACCACCACGGTGATCAAGATCAGGATGGCTAATGACCACCTTATCCACAACCTTCACGCCTAACGTCTTAAGATACGGAATAATGGCCAACCTACCCATGTCACTCCCCTGATAAAATTTAACGCCTGTATCGTACACCAGCAGGTGATGTGCGGTATGAACGACCACGGCCAATCCCTGGCCTACGTCCATGACATCAATTTTGGCATCGCCTGTGTTTATTTTTTCATAGGCTGGAAATAGTGCGGCAGAAGCGATGATTAAAAGAGCGGGAATCAATCTAACAATGGGTAACAATACCAACAGACTAATGCCTACCATCAGTGCAAATGGCGTGAGGAATTGAGTAAATGAAAAACTGAAATTAACAAAAGCAAACGAATCGACCCAATTAAGATAATATATCAAATAATCAATGGAATGCGTCAAAATAGTCACACTCCACGGCAAAACCCACCAGTGTCCCGTTAGCGTTATAAATAAACCTAATGGCACGATGATAAAACTAACCCATGGTATAGCGACCACATTGGCAACCAACCCATTCACGGCCCCATAAGAAAACCAGAATAATGTCAGTGGCATTAATCCAACCAAGCAGGCCACTTGCATCAACAGCGTTTTACGCATTCCGGTCAAGGAATAACGTTGATTAATCAAAACCAATATGGCCACGGCGATAAAAGACAAATAAAAACCCGGCATCAATACAGAATGTGGCTCAAAAAAAAGTACTGCCAGCAGCGCATAACGCCACGCTTGCCATATGCCAAAACGCTGATTGCTAAAATTTCGTAAGAACATGAAGAAACACACAATCAGGGAACGCTGAGATGGGGCTGCGAACCCGGCTAGCAAGGCATAAATGGCCGCCATGAAGAATCCGGCAATACTGGCGATTTTAGGGGCCGGATAATGCAGGCACAGCGTGGGAAAACGACACCACAACCAGCTCATCAAAGCATAGATGAGTCCGGCAACAAGGCCGATGTGTGAGCCGGAAATCACCATTAAATGCGTTGTTCCTGTGCGTCGAAAAAGATCCCAGCCGTCTTTATCAATATGCGTGGTAACGCCTAAGGTCAACGCTTGCAAAATACCCAGTGTTTTTATATCAGGGTCAATCTGTGCCAATGTATCAGCCAGGCTTTGCCGTAGTGACAGTAATGGGGAGTGGCCGGCGTGCGCTTCCACTAATTGAGATGATCCTCTCTGCACATAGCCCGTCCAGTTTATATGCCGGGCATGCAACCAATTGAGGTAATCAAATCCCCCTGGATTGCCAAGATTCTGAGGTTTTTGTAACTTGGCATTCAGGCGCCATTCCTGGCCGCTGCGAAAATCAGGGCAATGATTGTAGCAAGACAATAACAACCGTGCGTTGACGGGCTTTTGATTCATTTGCATGACCTGAAACTGCAACTGTGTTTTGCTGGCCGTGATTGTGGGGATGGAGGCAATATAACCTTGTAGTGCGGCATTCTGGATCACCCGCAAATCTGGCATGGAACGATCGGCAACGTGAGCTTCATGGCACAGGCACCAGACTATCGCACTCAAAAACCAGGCAATAACGTTTATATGGCGTTTGAACAACAGCACCGTCAATAAAAAAAACAACAGGCAAGCGCTTTTTGTATAAACAAAAACCACCCCTGCAAAAAAACAGAGAATTTCCATAGTGATGATGTTGGACTGATTACCCGTTCGAACTTTATAACAAATGTAGTCAATAAACAAATGAAATCAAAAAAACCGCCAATTTTAGCGCACGGTATAGACAACTGGGTAATTTTTTGAAACAATTACATTTAATTTTAATTTGGAGTATTAGATGATACATAAAATTGGATTAGCTGTGCTATGTGCAGCAGGTTTGTATAGTAGCAGTGCATCGTTCGCAACTGAGCATACATTTAGTCAAGCCACAACCTACGAATTCAGATTGCCGTCCAATGAACCACAGGTTTTCACCAATACTTTATTTTGGGCCGTAGAAGCCAAGTGTACCGTCATTAGTGATAGTGAAGACAACCCGTTTTCATTCACCATCTTGCGTAAATCCGGATCACTTAACGGTATTGAATTATCAAAAGGGGATTCGATGGCGTTAGTCGTCCATCCTGGTGATCAACTTCATATTACCGCCGCATCTGGTGCGCGCGTTGAATTGATTAATTATGGTGATAAGGAAATGAAGGCTAGTTGTACGGGTAAGTAACTTCAACTCCCATAAGAATTATACCTAGTGCGCCGTCAACATTCAATCTTTTAGTGGCACTGGCAGATATTCTGGGTGAACAGA
>JBCKWE010000089.1:0-4198 GCA_038923045.1 Legionellaceae bacterium | reverse complement strand
GCGATTGTAGTCAAGGGGAGTACGATTAAACTTAATGTAAAAACACATTGTGCTTTCATGTTTGCTTCCAATCAAGTCCTGTCTAAGGTAAGTATAGCCCTCTTCTGCTCTATTTGCCCAAATTAAATAAGAGAGGCTGGTAGCGATGCCTCAACGAACAAAGTAATCACCTTCAAAATAATGATTGCGATGAATGGTGAAAGATCAATGCCACTAATGAAGGGGGTGAAACGTCGAGCAAAACGAAGCATCGGTTCCGTGACAAGGTATATCAGATCGGCAAAGGGGCTTTTCCAGTGTGGGTTAACCCAGCTCATGAGCACACGAATAATAAGCGCATAAAATAAGAGATTGCAGGGTTGTATAATCAAATCGGCCACTGTAGATGACACGAGCAAGATCAAAGAGGCTACGTGGCCAAAAATCAACATATCAATGCAAATGAATTTTAATAGTTCAGCCATCACGAGTGCGCTAAAGCAAGCCCAATCATACCGATAGGCACGTGTTTTCCCGGATTTAAACAAACCTTGGACTGGTTTGACAAGGGGGTTGGTAAACGCATGAATGGCCTGGCTTGTTGGATGCAGTGAACTGACGCGAAAATAACGTAGCGCAAAACGTGCCCACAACACAAACGTGATGAGGCCGAAAAATAAAGAAAATAAAAAATAACCAACCGTTGTTAATCCTGCCATTATATATCCTCATGTTTAAACTATACGAGAGCTCCGCTCCCCAAAAATAGTGCGTCCTACTCGTACCATGGTGCTTCCCGCACGGATCGCAGCCGGCAAGTCATCACTCATTCCCATAGACAAGGTATCCATGTGTAAATTCAGTTCAGCGTTTACTTGCTGCATTAAAATCGAGGCAGTTAAAAAAGTGATGTATTGTTGATGTTCATTTATCGTAGGCTTAGGAATAACCATTAGGCCGCGCAGTTGCAAGCTAGGTAGACGTATAATGTCCGCGCAAAGTGCTGCAACACGTTCTGGTTTGATGCCCGATTTTGTTGCCTCGGCATCTATGTTTACCTGAATACACACGTTCAGAGGCGGCAGGAACGCAGGGCGATCCTTATTTAATAGTTGTGCTATTTTAGCCCGATCAACACCATGTACCCATGAGAAATGCTGAGCAATGGCATGCGTTTTATTGCTTTGTATCGCCCCAATAAAATGCCAGCACAAGGGCAATGTAGCCAATGCTTGTATTTTTACCAACGCTTCTTGTAAATAGCTTTCACCAAAACTATGCAAGCCGGCTGCAAAGGCCAGTTTAATCGTTTCGACGTTTTGCGTCTTGGTAACGGCTAATAACTCAACTGAGCCTAGCTGGCGGTGGCAAGACGCTTCCAGTTGGCGAATCAATCGTTGTGTGCTTTCAATCTGTTCAGCAAGACTCATCCACAAAGACCATATAATATAGCGGATATGGCGATCAATCCTATGACGGTAACAAACGTATTACTCAGTGGGTGCCGGTACTTTTGTAATGCCGGTACTTTTGCAATGGCATACATAGGCATTAAAAACAAAATGATAGCGATTGCTGGCCCGCCCAATGATTCAATCATCCCTAAAATACTGGGGTTGATGGTAGCCACGAACCAGCAAGTGAGGATCATAAATAGTTCAATGCAATGCTTTAATGTATTTTTTTTGAGAGGTTTTCTTCGCGAAGGCAGTGTCTTATTGAGCAAACCATGCAAGCCTTCACTCGCGCCGATATAGTGGCCAAGAAATGACTTTGAAATGGCGATGAATGCCACGAAAGGTGTCACATACCGGATAAGCGGCGTATCAAAATGGTTGGCCAGGTAGGATAAAATAGAGATGTTTTGTTGTTTGGCCAGCGCTAAATCGTGAGGTGACAAACTGAATATACAACTGAACACAAAGAACATGACAGTACCCACCATCATGAGGTGGCTGTTTCTTAAAATTGAGGTGCTCTTCGTATCAGCATGCGCACCAAACCGTTGTTTTTGACTGGTAGCAAAGGATGAAATGATCGGTGTGTGGCTGAAGGAGAAAACCATCACCGGAATAAGCAACCATAATGCGGTGAGCAGTCCATGCGATCCAGCCTGTTTTGCAATGTCAGGGCTTTGTTGCAAAAAAGAAAGATTCCAGTGCGGGATCAAATAAATTGACAGTAAAACCAAAATGGTAATAAACGGGTATACCAGCACATTGATGGTTTTAAGAATAATATCCTGACCAAAACGAACAATGGCCATTAACGCCAGAATGAGCACCAATGCCAACAAGGCGCGAGGAGGCGGCATCATGCCCATTTGATGAGTAATAAAGCTGTGGGTTGTGTTGGTAATTGCCACGCTATACATTAATAAAATGGGGTAGATGGAAAAAAAATACAGGAATGTCAAAACATGGCCGGCTGTCGGGCCAAAATGCTCAACAACCACATCGGTAAAATCATTTTTAGTGGATGAGCCGGACTGGACAAAGCGGCTCAACGCCCGATGTGAAAAGAAGGTCATTGGAAATGCCAGTAATGCCATAATAATTAAGGGCAAGAGGCCATTCAAGCCCGCATCAATCGGAAGAAACAGTGTGCCTGCGCCGATGGCTGTTCCATAAAGACCCAGCATCCACAGGGTGTCTTGTTTTCGATCGTGAACAAGGAGTTCATCTGTTTCTGATGTTGTTATCGCAATATCTGGGGGCATAGTACTATCCTCTTGACATTATTTAACTAATTTCTGAATCTCAATCAGTTGAGCGATGCCTGTTTCGGCCAGACACAACATATCATTAAATTGACTACGATTGAAACTACCGTCTTCAGCAGTACCCTGTACTTCAATAAAATGGCCAGCCTCGTTCATGACCACATTCATGTCTGTTTCAGCGAGCACATCTTCTGCATAATCTAAATCTAGGACGGGCTGGCCTCGGTAGATCCCGACGGACACGGCAGCAATATAATTAAACACAGGCTTTTTGCGTAATTTTTCACGCGTAACCATCCAGTCCACGGCATCTTTCATGGCTACACAAGCACCGGTAATAGCCGCTGTTCGCGTGCCACCATCTGCTTGAAGCACATCGCAATCCAGTGTGATTGTATTTTCGCCTAATACTTTCAAATCAATACACCCGCGTAGCGCACGGCCTATTAATCGTTGAATTTCCAGTGTACGACCTCCTTGCTTGCCACGACTGGCTTCACGGTCATTTCGCGTATGCGTGGCCCGTGGCAACATACCATACTCAGCAGTAATCCAACCCTGGCCCTTGCCTTTCAGAAAACGAGGCACACCATCCACGACAGATGCAGTACACAGAACACGTGTTTGTCCAAATTCGACAAGCACAGATCCTTCCGCATGATTAGTATAATTACGCGTAATATTGATTTCGCGCAGTTGATTAGCTTCGCGATTGCTTGGGCGCATGGTGGCTTCCTGAATGAATAAAGGGTGTAAGTATAAACAATTCTGCGATGAAAGAGTACTTTTATTTGATTCCTCCAGCTATTCTGGGTGAACCAATTTAGACCTTAGCTTAAATCTTTTATGGTTAAAAAATTGATTCATTATCTTTTTTTTCATTGTTGACCTCACAGGTTATTCAAGTTGTACTACAATTACCTTATACCTCTAATATTGGGAATAACAAAATGCCCTACCCCAGCGAATTTTACTATACCCCGCCACAAAGTGGCCTCCGATACAATAATTCAGGTGTTGGCGACATTGATGTTCGAGAGCTAGTGGAGGGTAAGCCCTGCTTTATTCAGCCAGGCGTCATTCGTGAACAAAAGAAGAAGGCGTTGATACTCTCTGACTGGACTGCGCGCTCATGGTCAGATGCAAAGACGGCGGCGGTTAAAAAGGCCTTGGCACAATCAATGGACGATGGATTTACAGTATATATCTGGCAGTCAGGCACCGTGAGGCGATTGTTACGTAATGAGCTAACCACGTTAAGCCAGCAAGCTGTTCGCGAATCGTTGGACCCCGTTTTACCAGATGAGCTGCGCAACACTGCAATTAGCCAGTACAAGTTGTTAACAAAAGACGGCATTCAACTTTTGGATGATTATTGGCTAGAGCGGGCGTTAAATCCAGAAACAACAGACACACCGCGCACCCTTACTGCGTTTGCTTTTTCAAAACTAAGAGAAGACGAGCGTAAAAAAATGATAAAGATTCTCCCGTCTGTCG
>JBCKWE010000088.1:0-4287 GCA_038923045.1 Legionellaceae bacterium | reverse complement strand
ATAAAGATCTATTTTGTCCGGATTCAATCTTTTGAATTCTTTAATGATTTCCTGCGTGCCATCTGTGGAACAATCATCAATCACGTTTATCTTTAACGAGAAATTGATTTCCTGATCTAGGACGCTCTGTAATGCCTGGGCGATGAATTCGGCATGGTTGTATGTAATAACCATGACGCTGACCAGTGGAGGGTCCACCGCAGCATCCGGCGATTGCTCTCTTGTAATTTTCATATATCCTTCATCATAAAAGTTTGCTGGCATAAGATTCACCAACTACGAAGAGAAGTTAATCTTGTGCTTATTCAAGTGGCTCACCATACCAAAATACTGCCGGATTGAATAGTGGAAAACGACTCAAAAATATGAATGTAAGGTTGTAGTAACTCCCTATACTATAGTATTTTAGGCGGGTAAATGCAGGTAGAACAATGGCTTTATCTTCGAGAAGCAACTGACAACGTCTGGAAATTTGAAATGAAAATGACTTCAGGTAAAGATAGCCAAACCAGCGATTATAATTGCGAAGCCCATTGATATTAAACAAGGCGCCGCTCATTGGTGACATTGTGGAATAACTGCCACCAGCGTGGGCGCGATAGACGGCCATATCATCATCAAAATATTTTATATCCCCATAATTGGCATAATAAATATTCATAAAAATATCGCAAGACCACTTACTCCGAAAAAACGATGGTGGCTTACCTCTAAAAAAATTTCTGTAGACCATGGTCGTGGCGTGAAAAAATGAGCCTAGGATGAAGTCATCAACAGTATGCCTATCCTTGGTGTTTTCCCAATATAGAAAGCGATGGGGAGGCTGACTGCCATCTTCATATTTTTTTATTGTATTGTGAGCGCAAGCAATGAAATCAGGGTTGTTTTCTAGAAACGATATCTGTTTTTGCAGTTTGTGCGGTGACGACCAATAATCGTCACCCTCCAAAATGGCAAAATAGTCGCCCGTTAGCCTTTTGAGGCCTTCGTGGGTCACCTTTTGCTGCGGGGGATCAAGTGTCCCGATGTTTTTTGGATTGAAAAATGCTTTGATTTTCTTTGGATATTTCTCGACGTACTCCATAATTACGTCTCGAGTTTTGTCTGTAGAACAATCTTCTATGACGATAATCTCGAACTCATACTCGGTTTCTTGCATTAAAATGCTGTCGAGAGCTTGCCCAATGTATTTCTCATGATTATAAGTTATGAGCATTATGCTGATGGTGGCTGCGCCACTTTCCACAAGTTGGGGATTTTTGGAAAGTTTATATTTCCGCCATCGATTATGGTGCTCAATGTGACCAAGTAGCCGATGCGAGTTTTTACTGGGAGTTTCTTTTAGTATATTTCTGCAGGCATCTTCTGCTTCGTCGCAGCGACCCGCTCGCATCAAGCGCCGGATCGATGCCATTTTATTTTCCGCTACAGTAGCACTCCACAGGTGACGCACATGCCCTGCTTGGATAGCCGGAGAAAAAGATTGATAGACATTTTCAGCTGCTTCAAAGCCTTCGGCGGAAAAGGTCGCCTCAAGGAAATATATAGCAGCATCGGGACTGAGGGGTGACAGCCGGTGTGCCACTGCAAATGCATCACATGCAGCTTCATGTTTGCCGAGCGCCATATGACTCTGCCCGAGGATTAGGTGGTTGCTCCAGTCCACCAGTCCGAGATCGTTGGCCCGAATACAGGAATCAATCGATAACGAATAGCGGCCTGTTTGCTGAGCAATGTAGCCTAGAAGATGGTAGCCCTCCGCGCTCTCGCCAACCTTTAGCAACACATTGCATAAATCTTCGGCCTCTTGCATTTGACCTGTTGCAATCAGGCGCCGGACATCAAGCATGGTCATCACAAATCCTATTGGTTCAAATTTTTTGACATACGAAGATAACGTATTCTAAAAGAAGCCACCCCCAAAAACAATCATCTTTGATACTACATTTTTGAAAATTTCCAAAATGAGTTCCAAGCTTTTTTTCAATTAAGAGTTGTCTTCCCTAACTAAAACGAACTCCGAGCGTCTTCTTGCCCAAACGATCTCTCCAATAAAAAGGCTTTCCAGAAATCGCTATCTACCAACTGTCCATGACTTCCCTTGCCCGCCATCAGTCGGGTAATGGTTTCGATTTGCGCCGTCTCCAGAGCCGGATAGATCGGCAGGCATAACACCTTTTGCGCGGCAGCGGTCGCCACCGGAAGAGTATCCCGATGTGACGATGGCAGCCCCCGGTACATCGAAAAGTCCGATATCAAGGGATAGAAGTAGCGACGCGGATGGATGTTGTTATCCTTGAGTTTGTGGTAGAGATCGTCACGGCTGATGGGATAGTCGGCCTCCACCAAAATGGGGAAATAGGCGTAGTTGGCAACTTTTTCTCCAGCATCCTGCAGGCATCGAATACCCTTCACACCACGAAGCAGTTGACGATAGGCAGCATCGATTTCTTTGCGTCGTGCCAAGGCTTGATCAATGTACTTCAATTGTAGCAAGCCGAGCGCCGCATTGAACTCGCTCATTTTGCCATTGATGCCGGGCGCCACCACGGTGACTTCACCCACATGGCCGAAATTCTTCAATTGGTCGATGCGCACTTTGGTCTTTGCATCGGGACAGACTATCGCCCCCCCCCTCAAAGGTGTTGAACACTTTGGTGGCATGAAAACTCAGCACCGATAGATCACCATGTCTCAGTACACTACCGCCCTCATCTTGCACGCCGAATGCGTGAGCTGCATCATAGATTACCTTGAGGTTGTAGTTATCAGCAATCTTTTGAATCGCCTCGGCATCACACGGATGTCCGTAGCAATGCACGGGCATGATGGCCGTGGTCTGCGGGGTGATGGCGGCTTCGATCTTCGCGGGGTCGAGATTGAGCGTATCCGGGTTGATGTCCACGAACACGGGTTTGATCCCGTTCCACAACAAGGAATGGGAGGTCGCCACAAAAGAATAGGGCGTCGTGATAACCTCACCCGTAATACGTAGTGATTGCAGTGCAGTGATCAACGCTATGGTGGCATTGGTAAACAGGGCAAGGTGTTCCACACCAAGGTACTCGCATAACTCATTCTCCAACTGCTGGTGAAATGGGCCGCAGTTGGTCAGGATTTTGCTTTCCCATATCTTTTCTAGGTAGGGGATAAATTCCTCCAGTGGCGGAAGATAGGGCTGGGTTACAAATATATTCTTATCCATGACAACATTCATTTTCCAAAAATTTCCAGTATGGTTTGACGTACTTTGGCTACGGAGATGGTTAGTCAGAATGGGCAATCATCCTTGGTGACTATAACCAAGTATCTTACTTACGACATCATTATGGCATACATCAACAACGAAAACTAGGGTCCACCAAGGGTCGACCAGAAACCAATGGGGTCAGAATGCCAAACCAATGGGGTCAGAATGGATTGGGCGACACGAGGTCGCATTGAGCAATTATCTGTCAAGAATAAGGACGTTGCACAGACCGTTTATACCACTAAACGACGCTAGGATCATGAATAAAGAGCTGATCTGACAACGTAACGAAAGAGAATAATTCTCTGGGGTTGAAATCGCGAGAGGATGACCCTCCTGGCAGCCAAAACCGGGTGAGTGCTAGCGAATTGGTATGGTGAATGTAAGTAAATCCACGATAAAGATCGTCACTGACAACAAGTGAAAATGGCTGACACACTTGAACCAAAAGGTAATGGAAGATGGAGCCGGATTAATCTATGCCGCCTCGTGGTCAACACACTTCCCGGTCGACAGTGGGCACCTAATCCGATGTACTCTCAATGGGGAACGTGATAACCCGGACAGGCTCCTGACTACGACAAACGAGTCAGGTAGGATGGCTGCAAAGTCAAACGATTGTCTGCCGGTGTAGGAGGACAGAAGAAGCGAATGCCATGCTGTAATGGTGTGGATACAGGTTTAAACGTTACTTGGCACGCAAGTGAGCAGACGTCTGGCTGGTCTTTAATGGCGAGAGAATTTGTGGAATTGTTTCAAGGGTGGAAAGCAAATGACTGTCAGGAAACTAACGGGTGCAACACCAACTCACGATAACAACTGGAAATCCATCAACTGGACAAAGGCTGAGTCAGAAGTAAAACAACTGCAAATGCGTATCGCGAAGGCTGTTTAAGAAAAGCGCTTTGGCAAAATTCAAGCGCTGCAGTGGATGCTAACGCACTCGTACTCTGCAAAAGTAGTCGCTGTTAGACGTGTCACAAAAAATCGAGGCGCTAAAACGGCAGGTACTGATGGTGTTGTTTGGTCCACATCGA
>JBCKWE010000087.1:0-4362 GCA_038923045.1 Legionellaceae bacterium | reverse complement strand
GACAACGAGCGCCAAGCTCTGCTGGATTATTATGGAGAGGAAGGAACGGATTGCTGAGCACGATCAACAATGTTTTCTTTTTTGCGCGTGTTTTTTCAATACGATCATCTAGGGCGTCATACCCAGTATAGTGGACCCCATCGATGAGACAGTAAATCCTTAGATCATAGATAGTGTCCAATTATTGGAACACCAAGGCATTGCTTCTGATGACAGGTCACCTGCAGAGAAAGCGGTGTCAATGAGGAGTCCTGAGGAACGAAGGAAGCTCATTGATACTGCTTGAACGTAAGGTATTCTCGTCATTAAGAGCATGCTGTTTTTTCTCATCATGCTGCTTCCCTTAATCCATCATAATATTCAGATGGTGTGCATCGTCCCAATGATTCATGCGGCCTTTCGTCATTATAGAATCGAAAATACACATCTAGTCCGTGGCGTAATGCTATCACGGTGGGATACTCTTTTAAATACACATCTTCGCATTTCACTGATCGCCATAACCGTTCAATAAACACATTGTCTACCCATCGACCTTTCCCGTCCATGCTAATTTTAATCCCGTTATCGGTCAATTCCTTGATGAATGCGTTGCCAGTAAATTGGGTGCCCTGATCGGTATTAAACATATCAGGCACACCGTAAAGCCTGATAGCCCGCTCAAGCGCGCTGACACAAAAATCATCATCCATGCTGTTTGAGATCTCCCAAGAGAGAACCTTACGACTATGCCAATCCATGACCGCAACCAAATAAACAAAGCCGCCTAGCATCCTTATATAGGTGATATCAGTGCACCAAACTTGATTAGGCTGATCGATCACCAAACCCTTTAAGAGGTAGGGGTAAATCTTATGTGCCTTACCCTTTTTACTGGTATTGGGTTTGGGCGCAACGGACATGATTCCCATGAACCTCATCAAACGCTGGACTCGCTTGCGATTAACCCTATGCCCTTGTCGGCGCAGGTAATTACGAAGCTGTCTGCTGCCATAAAATGGATGCTGTGTGTATTCTTCATCAATCAAACGCATGAGCTCTAAATTTTCCGGTGTTTCTACGATGGGGCCATAGTCCACTGCGCGATAATAGCTGGCACGAGGCAAGTGAATTAATTCACATTGACGGGCGATGCTTATGCGTGGGTGTGTTGGATCGACCATTGATTTTCGCTTCTTCACGCTCAGCTCAGATGCCCAGTCTTTTTTTTTGCCAATCCAATTCAACAGCCAATTGACCTATTTGCTGGTAAAGGCGATCTCGCTCTTGTGTTAATAACTCCATGTCCTTTTCATTTTTTCCAGCGAATAAATTTTTGCTTTCATCCAGTAACTGTTTTTTCCAACTGTTGATTTGCGTGGGATGGACTCCAAATTCAGTGGCAAGCTCATTAGTCGTTTTATGACCTTTCAGTGCCTCAATAGCCACTTTTGCTTTGAATTCCGAAGTGAACGTTTTTTTAGCCATTTTTATACCCCTTGTACAGTAGTAGTTATATCTTAGACTACTGTCTCATTTTTGGGGTCCACTACTTAGTAAGCGCTTGTATTAAATGCAGTCATGATTCAATCTCTTGAGGGTTTAGCTAATATTTTTTCAGGAATGAAACCCGCGGCCTGCATGTGCCATAATTTGTAAAAATGCCCATTTTGGTTTTTCAAGAGTTCATCAAGCGATCCATCCTCAACGATATCGCCTTCAACAAACACAAGTATCCGGTCCATGTCTTTGAGCGTTGATAGCCGGTGCGCAATGACGAGGGTTGTTTTATTTTCAATGACCTGATGCAGCGCTTCATGGATATATTGTTCAGTGATGGAGTCCAGTGCTGAGGTCGCTTCATCTAGTAATAAAATCGGTGCATTTTTCAGAAATGCCCTTGCGATGGCGATTCGTTGTTTCTGTCCTCCTGATAACTTAATGCCGCGTTCGCCCACCAAAGATTGATATTTATCCGGCAAAGAGTTAATAAACTCATCGCATTGCGCTGATATTGCGGCGGCGATAACGTCGTCATCGCTGGCATCGATGCGTGCAAAGCGGATGTTGTCCATGATCGATCGATGAAATAAATCAGGTTCTTGCGGGATGCTGCCGATCTGAGCTCTCAGTGCATCTTGTGTTGAATGTTTAATATCTTGATCATCAATCAAGATGCGCCCTGATTGCACGTCAATCAGTCTTAAAATCAATTTAATCAGTGTGGATTTTCCACCACCCGAATAACCAACCAAGCCTACTTTTTCGCCAGCACGGATGGTGAGGTTCAACTTTTTGAATAAAGGCGTATTGTTTTCATATTGAAACGATACATTTTCAAATCGAATGTCGCCTTTGGTAACGTAAATGGGTGTTGCATCAGGTGATTCTGCAATGTCATGTGGAATGTTCATAAAGGTTAATGCCTGATTGCAAATCCCGACGACTTTTGAATATTGTTGCATTTGCTTGCCCACATCATGCACGCTCCACATGAAGGTGATGGATAACATTAGCACCATGGCAAAATCACCGGCGCTTACCCAACCATGGGTTTGGCCATAAAGCAGAGCGCTTAACATGGCGGAAATTAAAATAGTCACGCCAATGCCTTGAATGAAATGTATTTTCAAATTATACCATTGAAATCGTCTGTCTTGGTGGACGAGGGAAGCAATGTCGTTTCGTAGATGATTAATGGCATATGACGCATTAGCAAACAATTTGATGCTCATGATGTTGGTTATTGAATCGGATATGGTGCCGAGTCGTTTGGTCGATGACTCAGCGAGCTCTCTGGATAATTTTTCTGCTTTGGTAGCGGCAAAGTAGGTGAGAGCAATAAAAGCAATGGACCATGTAAATAAAATGAGTCCAAAAACAGGGTGAACAACCTTGAACAAGGTCCCGCTTGCAATGATTAATGCAAACAGTTGAGGATAAAACCACTCGTTTGGTATACTAATCAGCGTGTCAATATTACTCATCATGTCCGCAATTTTTTTTGTTAAACTGCCTGTGAAATTGTTTTGGAAAAAGGCATGCGAATGATTTAACAAATAGGCGAACATATCTATATCGACTGCGGCTTTGATGTCAGGATACAAACGAAGAGTAATGTAATCATACAGGCGGAAATTTAAATTGGTGACAAGTGTCATGCCAACGTAAATACAAGCGGGGATGATTGATGCTTGAATCATCATGGCTGAGTTGTTCTGATATTTGCCAACCGCATCAATGAGCATTTTTAATAAATAGGGCGAGAGTGACATTTCAATTGCCCAGACCAGTGCTATCAGCACAAATCCAGCCAAATATAGTTTTTTGTTTTTTAAATAACGCCATACGAAATGGCTTAGTGTGGTGGTTTGTTGAGTAATTTTAGAATCCTCGGTTTCGGATCTGTAAATAATTTTGTGTAATTATGCCAAAATATAAACAACGCCATGATCATGAGCCAAGCGAAGTAATTTTAAATTAGCCCCTTTTGGATGCACCTCACCTCTTTCCCATTTTTGATAAGTAGACGAAGTAACATTTAATATTTTTGCCATCACGGCTTGACTGAGCTTTTCTTTCGCGCGCATTTTTTTTATTTCAACTGAATCAAGAGATTCTACTTCATGTAAGTTGAGAGTCTCTATTTCCCTAATTGTGATTATATCAAGCCGTAGATCTTTTGCCGTTTCTAGCATGGCATTTATAATGTTATTTTTGCTCATATTCCACCTCTATTAATGCTGAATCAGCTATTTTCGTAGCAAGTTCACTCGTGCTATAAGTAAGTAATGCTTTGGCAATAATTTTAAATGCCTTTTCTTCAGTTGTTGAAAGGAAGTGTAATCTAGTAAGTGGTATTTTGGTTATTAAATAGACATATTTCATGGCTTGGATACGTAAATAATTCCTTATAAACATCAAGACCAGCCTTGGTTGCATGGAGGTTAATGTCTTAGTTAAGCCTGTTTTAAGGCTCTGTATCGAGGTTCTGCAAGTCGCGCGCGCATGAACGCCCATCCCCATTGCGTGGTGGCTAGATTACAACTGAAAGCACAGAGTAATTGTGTTCAAAAAGTAGCCTAAATACCACTTGCTATATTACACTTCCTAACTCGTTTGCTATACTTCCCACAAAAAAACAATTTGGCTTTTAGTACGTCCCTCAATGGGCACTGGTATCCTGTGCCTGGATTTTTCAGTTACTCGCAGCAGTACGCCCCTTGGCCGTCGTTGTCGCCTGCGACCAAATTGCAGCTTGGTTTTCCTGTCGTGCAATCGTCTGCTGAAACGCACTGTTTACAAACCGAAGCAACACCCATATATCCATGTGAGGTTGAGGGTGCGAGGGTGATAGAAATTGCCCCTAGGAGCGCACTAAAT
>JBCKWE010000086.1:0-4426 GCA_038923045.1 Legionellaceae bacterium | reverse complement strand
TTTCAGAAACCGCTCAATTGATACGTAACATTCAATCATGCACGCATACGGTCATCATTTCACCTCGCCGTTATGGAAAAAAAAGCTTGGCGTACCGCGCTATTCATGAATGTGGGTTGCCTTACGTAAAAATTGATCTCTACATGGCCACCGATCACAAAGATATTGAACGAGCCATTATCAAAGGTGTTAATGCCATCATTGCGCAAGTGACCGGTGTGACGGACAAAATCCTGAATAGCATCAAGAGCTATATAAAAACCATCAAGCCGACGTTGGAAATGGGATCGGATGGGATTAAATTGGTTCTTGAGCCATCCACCAGTGCCACGCCCACTGAAAATATTTGTGAAGCTACTCTATACTCATGGCAAGCGCTTAAATTTTCTAGGGTCGGCTTATAAAATCTAGAAAGGCCAGAATTGGAGTGAGTCAATTCCGGCCAGAGGTTGGCAGCTATGGTTCCACTTTTTTCTGCAACCTAGAACATAAGCCCGGCACGCACTCCATGATGTACCGGGTGATCCTTCGTTTGGACTTGTCTGAAACTATTTCCTTGTGTTTCATGCCGCTATTTTAACGCTTTCAAATCATATGTCAATAGTTTATTTCAGATCGAAACAATTTATTTCTAAAATCATGATGCATTGCTATTTATCACCCTAATTGCTATGATTTCCTTAACATACACTTAATACGCAGGCGCGGTATCATGAAAAAAATTGACTTAATTAAACAATTTGCTAGTCGCCTGCGTGATGCCATGATCAATAAAGGCTACCACTCCACCCGCTCAACATCTGGTGTCGATATTCATAAACTGGTTGAAATGACCGGTAATTCACCGCAGATTTGCCGTAAATACTTGAGCGGGCACGTTATTCCAGAGCCTGGGAAACTGGCGGACCTTGCAGGCCAACTGGATGTATCACCGGGTTGGCTTTTATTTGGTGACAGCCATAGCAACGGCGATGTCGTGGACAATAAAATCACCATCAGCAAGGATTTGTTGCATTATATTTTCACTCATGCCGTCCAGCTATACACCACTCAACCCTCTGATGATGAAATACCCGATTTTTTACTGGACTTAACGCATGATGTTTGCCAGATTGAAGCCAGTGAAGAACAATCTAAAAAAATAATTGATTTGGCACTGTTATCAGCCAAGCACTTCAAGAACGAATAATTTGGACTTATTTTGAGCAGAAAGCGCAACAATCAGCACACTGTTTAAAAAATAACGGAATTATGGTACCCTCTCTACCTCGCCTGATAAAACCAATCAAGGTAACCGTTCAGCCCCCCACGTCCTCCCGAGTGCTGTGGGGGGCTGAACGGTTACAAAGAGGATATCAATTATGAGATTAAAATTATTTTTCACAATAACATGTATCATTTGCTTGACCTTTATTTTCTTCAAACCGTTGCTGTATAAAAAAACTCAGGAAACCATCGTTTCGACTAAAAAAGAGACGGTTAAACCTACGAAAACCATTCAACCCGAGGTTGTAAAGCTCATCACCACCAAAAATAACATTGCTTTACTGAAAATCCCCTTCACACAACTCCCGGGTTGGGAAACGGCGAACGTTAAAAAATCGTTATCGGCATTTCAAACATCTTGCAATACATTTTTAAAACAAAAGCCTACGCATCAAGTAGGTTCCCAACACATTGATTTACAAGCTGGAGACTGGCACCCGGCCTGTGCTGCCGCATTGTTAGTGGAGTCATTCTCCGAAACGACGGCACGATCATTTTTTGAAACATGGTTTCACCCGATTGAATTCAAACAAAAAAAATCTATCCATGGTTTGTTTACTGGTTATTACATGCCTCGACTGAACGGCAGTTTAACCAAAACAGACCAATATAATACGCCCATTTATGGATTACCAAAGAACATGAAATCACGCTTTCCTTGGTATACGCGCGAAAAAATAGACAATGGTCTTCTCGGGAACAAAGCACCGGTGATAGCCTGGATCAGTAGCCCCGTCGATAGGCTCTTTATGGAGATTGAGGGTTCGGGTGTGATTCAGTTGCCTAATGGCAAACCGTTGTACCTAGGTTATGCGGGTGAGAATGGCGCCCCTTATACATCCATTGGAGGTGTCTTGATCAAAAAAGGCGTATTGACCCGCGACAATGCGTCCAAACAGGCCATCACACACTATTTGGAGAGGCATCCTGACAAAATCGACTCAATTCTGCATAAAAACAGATCTTTTGTCTTCTTTGAAAATTTAAAGAAACCGATGGCGCTCGGCGCCCAAGGAACCGCCCTTACACCGGGTTACTCCTTAGCGGTTGACAAAAAATGGATCCCGCTGGGTGCGCCACTATGGTTAGATACGACAAAATCACATGAGACAATAAGTGACGACAGTCAGTTCCAGCGTCTAATGATTGCCCAGGATACAGGTGGTGCCATACGCGGGTTAATGCGTGGTGATGTGTATTGGGGCTCGGGTAAAAAAGCCAATTATTTAGGCGAACATATGAAAAATGAAGGTCGGTTTTGGTTATTGCTTCCGAAGCGTGCTTTGACCCAGCTAATGAAATCAAGGCCTATAGGTCTCACTGAGATTAGCTGAGGTTAACCTATAATTAAGTTTTGTTACCCATCAATAATAATATCAAGGTTTATATGGCTAAATTCCACGGGTCATCTATAATTAACTTACTACTCAATCAATTTAAGGATAAAAAATGGAATCTAGAGAAGAAACGAAACCATCAGAGTTTCTAAAGAAAATTAATGAAATATTAATTACCGCCCACATAGATCAAAATAAAGGTAATGATGATGCCCTAGTACGCCTAGTAGGACTAGCATCAGAGCGTAAACCAGATAAAACACGCGTTGAGCATGAAAACGATATGATTCTGGCCCTTCGGAGGATGGCCCATGGAGGTTTATATGTACTTAACCAGCCCTGCTTACTAGCCGTAATAACCCTAGTAACAGCCGGTGCGGAGGTGGATGCTGTCGCAGGCGTCCTTTTGGCGATGAGTGGCATGAAAATCCTTGACAAAACAAACCTTAAAGCCCTAATAGCTGCCGGACCGAAAGGGGTCGAAGTAGTTACAGCCGCTATAACTCTTATGGGCGAGAGAGGTATTAGTCCAGAGGTTTTTAAGGCCTCAGTAGATCCCAAAGTGGCTTTGGGCGAGAGGGCTGAGGGAATTATTAGATCAAGTGGGAAAGGGTATCACCCTGAGTACAAAAAGAGTACTGATGATTTTAGAGCAAGACTTGCAAAAATCATAGATAATGTTCCAGGGGTTACTAAATCTGCCCCGAAAGGGCCGGGGACCTAAAATAATTGGCTCTCCGGATGTTGTATTCAAGAAGATTTTCAGGCGTTATCCCAGCAAAAATGGGTGAATAAAAAATGATCGACAGATTATTAGGATCATGGCAAATGCCTCCCACAATTATTGAATTGTTACTAATTTCATCTTGATTTCATACCCGGGCGCGGCTAATTTTAGATTAAATAATGTTCATATGTGGCCTGTGGGCGATTGAATACACGCGTAAATCGCGGTATTAAAAAAGCCCTATGGTAATTAATGGTTGGCCTTTATCCGGTAGGCTCAGGAATAATGAAGGTGTGTGTATTATAGGTGAGGTGCTCCAATAATTTATACCAAGATTCATAGAGATATCGATTAAACAGAACCTGTACTACCTGCCAAAATGATTTCATCGTAACCATCTTTTTGCGCCCCGCTTGATAAATATCATCACACAAATCTCCAATTTGTTGTGTAAAGAATGCCAGCAATGTCAAAATATAAAAATTAAAACAAAGATTACTCGAGCCATGAGCGAAATTATGATCGATTTGATATCCTTGGTTTTTTAATGTATTGAAACACTCGTTCTCAATCCGCCATCTGGCTCTGGCGCCACTGACTAAAAGACCTATATTGTCTTGAGTGATGGGCAAATCTGTAATCCATGTCCCAATAAACGTTGTTGTTGTTTTTTGTGTTTTTTTGTCTGTCGTAGTCATTCTGCAACGCAATACGTTTACTAATACCCCATTAGGAACGGCGGTCAATGGTTGTTGTTCAATCCATTCATAAGTAAGCTTGCGCCCTTTCTTATCTAATTCACGGTGCTCTAAAAATACGGCTTCTTTAAGAATTTTGGTCAACGCTTTGTGATCGCCTGGCTGCATGGCAAACAAAAAGTGATCTCCCTGCGCCAATGTTTCTTGAATAAAAGGTGTATGCGAATACAGGCTATCACCTGTACGAATAAATGTCATTCTTGGGTGCGATTTTTTAACTTTCAGCATCAATCGTTTCGCAGCATTAATTTCACAATCCTGCTTTACACTGCCGTCTGCATTACATACTTGTTCTGGCATCAAGGGTATTACTTGCTTAATGTCTGGGTGGACAATCG
>JBCKWE010000085.1:0-4475 GCA_038923045.1 Legionellaceae bacterium | reverse complement strand
ATGGCATAACCATGGGCGGCGGCGTGGGTATTTCCTTGCACGGCTCACATCCAGTTGCCAGTGAACGGTTTACATTCGCCATGCCTGAAACAGGAATTGGTTTTTACCCAGACATAGGAGCCAGCCATCTTTTGTCAAATTGCCCTGATTACTTTGGGATTTATTTAGGCTTGACCGGCAGTCGATTAAGTGCCTCCGATGCGAAAGCGATGGGGTTAGTAAAGCATCTGATACCCTACAAGCAATTCCCGGCAGTTTTGGCATTACTTGTTGAAACAGATTTATCTACGGATGCACAACAACAGGTAAGTGCAATGCTGGAGCAATTCAGCATGCCGCCATCAACCGCGAATGTTGAGGCGATTGCCCCATGGGTTAACGCCTGTTTTCAACATGTAGACATGGAATCCATTTTGGCAGCGCTTGACGATAATGCTGATGACTGGCATCGAGAGACACGCCGTATTCTCGCAAAAAAATCACCTTTAAGCCTTAAAGTGACACTGGCACAACTCCAAAAAGCCAAATTCATGACGATGGCTGCGTGTTTGGAGATGGATTGTTGTTTAACCAGTCATTTTATGCGCGATCATGATTTTTTTGAAGGTGTGCGCGCCCTGCTGGTTGATAAGGATAATGACCCGAATTGGCAACCAAGGATACTGGCAGACGTAACTGAGAGCATGGTTGAGACGTATTTTTCTTGATGCGCTATTCAACCAGAGCAACAATCTGATTGAGCAATTCACAAGCGTCAGTAAATACGGCATGTGTACCCCTTCTCCCCGCCCGTACGAGAGAAGGGAGAAACCGCTTAAAATCCTGCCTGTGCCTTAAACCGTTCACCATACTGCATTTCAAGTCGTGCAAACAGTGCGTTCAATTTATCCTGACCAAAATGGTTTGCATAGTGCAACGGACCGCCACGAAATGGCGCGAATCCCGTAGCAAAGATCATACCACCATCCAGTAAATCCGCATCCGCGACAACCCCTTCACGCAAACACATCGCCGCTTCGTTAACCATACGTAGAATCAAGCGATGCGCAATTTCATTGTCCGGTTTGAGCGTTGAACGCTTCTGTTTTACAGGCTTGCTGTTAACGTAACGATAAAATCCCTGTCCTGATTTACGACCCAGTTTTCCTGCCGCGACCATATCTCGCAGTGTCTGGGGAACTGTACCACCAAAATGTGCGGTCAGATTTTCAGCCACAGCAAGGCACACATCGATGCCTACCGTATCAGCCAGCTCAACCGGCCCCATAACCATACCAAAGGTTTTGGCAGCGTCATCAATCACTTCAGGAGAATAACCTTCCTCAAGCAATTGCACACATTCCATAAGATAAGGCATCAGTACCCGATTAACGAGAAAGCCTGGACTGGATTTAACAGGCAGCGGCAAGCGACCAATTTGACTTACAAACGCACATGATGCCTGTGCAATATCTTGAGATGTTTTTGAACTGCTGACCACTTCAACCAATTCCATTTTAGAAACAGGATTGAAGAAATGAATGCCAACCAAACGCTCTGGATTGCTCATAACGCAATTAATCTCATCCAGCGGAATACTGGATGTATTCGTCGCAATAATTGCATCCGGTGTCGCTTGCGCTTCAACCTGCTTCATGATGGCCTGCTTTACACCAAGATTTTCAAAAACCGCTTCAATAATAACATCTGCGCGCCGCACACCATGTCCATCAGGATCAGGAATCAATCGATCCATTGCCGCCTGAACCAGTCGCGGCTTACGCAGTATTTTAGTAAACAACACATGCGCACGTTTTATAGCCGGTGCGATTTGTTCAAAGGTTTTATCTTGCAAGGTAACGCGCAAGCCACGCAATGCACACCAAGCTGCAATATCCCCACCCATGACACCCGCACCAATTACATGCACATGTTTGGCTATAAAATCGCTGTGTTTTGCGAATCCTTTCATGCGTTCACGCAATAAAAATGCACGAACCAAATTAGCGAATGTCTCACTTGATGTTGTCAGCCGCTCAACTGAATCAGCCTCTTTCAAATAGGCGCGCTCATCAAAACCACCCTCCTTTTCCCACAAGTCTATCATTGCAAACGGTGCAGGATACTGATTTTTACGCACTTTTTTTGCGACTTGATAACGCAGCAATTTCGCAATCAACGTCCGCACCCATTCATAACGCGTCAGAGACTTGATGAATCCGGGTTTATGTTTGGCTGGCTTATTCTTTATGTAGTAAATTGCAGCACGTTTCAATTGTCTAAGTGGCACAACATCATCAACCAGACCGAGAGATTTGGCTTTTCCAGCAGGGAGAGCCGCTCCCGTCAACATAACCTCGGACAGGGCATGAAAACCACCTATCAATCTGGGCAAACGCACCGTTCCACCCCAGCCTGGGTGAATACCCAACAGGACCTCTGGCAACCCAATGCGCGTATCATTATCATCCGTGGCTATTCGATAATCGCAAGCCAATGCCAGCTCCAACCCACCGCCCATGCAAAAACCATTGATCATGGCAACGGTTGGTATGGTCAACATTTCCAAACGAGAAAAGACAGCCTGCCCTTTTCTTAAAAAATCAATCACTTCTGTCTGTTTTTTAAACGAACAAAATATGCTCACATCAGCGCCTGCAATAAACCCTTTGCTTTTAAGTGAGTGAATAATCAAGCCTTTTGCCGACGTTTTCTGTGATACGTCTTGCAGTAAACTATTGAGTTCATCCAGCACTTCATTGTTAATAGTATTCACTGTCGCATTTTTGCGATTCATGCCTAACCAGACGATACCATCAACATCCGTATTCATTTCCCAATGTTTATAATTACTCATGATTCAGCCACCTCAGTACACCGCTCTAAATACATCGCACCGCCCTGTCCGCCACCAATGCAGATAGAGGCCATTCCCCGCGTTCCATTATTCTGCTGCAAGTCTTGCAGCACATGCAATACAATACGCGCCCCACTGGCACCAATGGGATGCCCTGCGGCAATAGCGCCACCATCCTTGTTCAAGCGATCAAGAGAAGGTGCTCCCATAGCCTGTTTCAAGCCTAATTGCGTTTTACAATACGCCACATCATCCCAGGCAGCACAGCATGCTAAAACTTGCGCTGCAAACGCTTCATTGATCTCCCAGCAATCGATGTCATCCGTCTTTAATGATTGACGTTGCATGATAGGCGTCACCGCGTGCACAGGGCCTAAGCCCATCTCCGCTGGATCCAGTGCGCTCCATTGCGAATCAACAATGCGCCCAATGACCTTTAATCCATGCTTTTTAACGGCTTCTGCACTGGCCAATAACAACACGCAAGCACCGTCGGTGATTTGCGAACTATTACCAGCCGTGACCATGCCATATTTTTTATCAAAAAAAGGACTTAGTTTAGCCAGTTTATCAACAGTAGAATCAGGGCGAATACCATCATCCTGAGCGTATACACGCCCTTTTGAATCAATGATGGGCACAACTTCATTCATCGCTCCATTCGTATAGGCACGAGCCAATCGTTGATGGCTCTCACAGGCAAAGGCATCCATTTGTTCACGTGTGATATCAAAACGATAGGCTAGAAGCTCCGCTGTTTGTCCCATGTTTAGGCCAATAATTGGATCTGACAAACCTCGGAGCAAGCCAATAACTGGCGTGAAAAAAGCCGGTCTAAGTTGTGTAATCAAACCTACTCGACGCGTGAATGTTTTAGCAGCAAACCAGTTAGCCAACCATCCAGCCATTTTTAGATTAAGCAACAAGGGTGCATGACTCATCGCATCCGTACCACCGGCCAACACCAAATGACTACGCCCGCCTGCAATCTGCATAGCGGCAGTATCAAGTGCTTGCATACCTGAAGCACAATTTCGCATGACGGTAAACCCGGGAACCTTCTCACCACAGCCTAAGCGAAGTGCCACGATCCGCCCTATATTCGCCTCATCAGGTCCAGGCATTGCACAGCCTACAATAACTTCATCGAGATCAGTTGGTAAAATGGGTTGTCGATTAAGTAAGGCCGCCCCCGCTGCCACAGCCAAATCAGATCCACTAAAAGAACCAGGCCCTTTTACCTTCAAAAAAGGCGTACGGCTACCATCAACCACATACACGGCATGTCCATTTAAATTTGACGAATGTTTCATTGCTTCTCCTGATACAACAAAACATCCACAATACCAGTAATCCTCGTTTGATGGCAATTCATAAATTATTTTCTTATTACTACCATCCTCTGTTGACGACCGTGAAATACCTGATATACTCTGCTCCCATTGAACGGAGAGATGGCCGAGTGGTTGAAGGCGCTCCCCTGCTAAGGGAGTATGGGAGAAATCCCATCGAGGGTTCGAATCCCTCTTTCTCCGCCAAAAAATGCGCCCGTAGCTCAGTTGGATAGAGTATCTGGCTACGAACCAGAGGGTCGGAGGTTCAATTCCTTCCGGGCGCACCAATAATCAAGGACTTACGT
>JBCKWE010000084.1:0-4835 GCA_038923045.1 Legionellaceae bacterium | reverse complement strand
TGATTTCTTTGTTGAGAATTCAATCCAGAATCCCCTCGACACACTTAAACAAAGCCGGGGCATTATTCCCATTGAGGATGCCGTTCAACAAATCAAAGACAGCTTTTTCCGAAAACTTGACCGTATGCTGGAAAATCAAAAAGTATTTGATGCCATCAACGCTGACGCTATAAAGGTAAGCTTCGATAAATTGGTAGACTTCACCAAGCTACCAAAAACCGTCACAATGGGAACAACCGATGAGTGTGGGCATGAAGTTGAGGTTGTAGCCGCTGAGGTCGAGTCTGAGGTTGGAGGTATTGAATTAGAGTCTGAGGAAGATAGTCAGAATGAACTGGACAGTGAGAGAGACAAAGCCACCATCAGCGACCTACCCATGATAGCCTATACCCCTGCCACTCCCGTGCCATCAGAAAGCTATGATACTTTGGGTATGGACATCGCCTCTTCTGCCATAAACAGTTTCAATGAAAAATTCTCACCTCTACTGGCCTCTTTTTATAGCTCGACTAATTTCTTTCGTATGAACTCCGCAGGTGGACGACCACAAGGAATCCTCAAAACCGCCTACCAATACCTGATCATTCATGAAGAAGGGCAATTTAAGGTGGTTCTTATGGATCAGCAAGATGGCAAGGCATGCATGATTAAAATGATCAAAGACCAACAGTTGGTCGGTAACAAGGATTATTATTTCATGTCGTCCACCGGCCAAGTGATTGCCCAAAATGCACATCAAGATTTTAATGAAGAACAATGGAAAGCCAATCCCCAACTCACGGTTCTAACAAAAATATTTACACGACAATTAAATTTTAGTAGACAGGAAACTCACTATTTAGCAGCTTTGGAACCAAGCGACCGCAAACTATTTTTCGATTTTTTTGATCAGGAAATTTCATCCTGTTGGCCACCGGTTGCGCCAGTTTTAATGAAATTACAAAGTAGAGTTGATGAGATTAATTTGGGCGAGTTGAGTGCATTTAAATCTAACAAACAACGTGAGGCATTGCCATCAGAAACAGATTTAACACGAGCGTTTAAAGGCAGACTCGTTGCACTAAGGGATGATAGTGGTGACACGGAAAGTGCGCCGCATATACCCGGCCATGGGGCCTAAACTGTCTTCAGCATGTCTCGTACTTGTGTATTCGAGCTGTTATACTCCAATAAAAATACACGCTTGATTATATATATGTTTTCAGGATGGATAATATGTCATACGTTATGAACTATAAGCGGGGTCACTCATGTTGGAAGTGAATCAAACTAATTTAACGCTGGCAGATCTGGAAACACGTATCCAAGCGCTTCGGGGGTATCTTTGACTTTGAGAGCAAGCGTGAGCGATTGGACGAAGTCGTACGTGAACTGGAATCGCCTGTCATCTGGAACAAGCCGGAACTGGCCCAGGCCCTTGGTCGTGAGCGGTCGATACTGGAAGGGGTTGTGCATCAATTGCAGCAATTAGGTCAGTCGGTTATTGATTTGACGGAACTGTTTGCCATGGCGCGTGAAGAATGCGATGAAAGCACCTTGCATGACGTGGCTCAGGAAACGGCCAACATTGAACGCCAAGTTGCAGTGCTTGAATTTCAACGTATGTTCTCCGGGAAAATGGACAAAGCCAATGCGTTTCTTGATATTCAATCAGGTTCTGGTGGCACGGAAGCTCAAGACTGGGCTGAAATGATGCTGCGTATGTTTTTACGCTGGGGTGAAAAGCATGGGTTCGCAACCGAACTCGTTGAATGCTCAGGCGGTGATGTGGCGGGCGTTAAAAGTGCGACCATTCATTTTACAGGTGAGTATGCCTATGGTTGGTTACGCACGGAAACCGGTGTTCATCGCCTGGTTCGCAAATCACCGTTTGATTCCGGCAATCGCCGCCATACCTCGTTCGCGTCTGTATTCGTAGCCCCTGAAATTGATGATGATATTGAAATTGAAATAAATCCTGCCGATTTGCGCATAGATACCTATCGTGCGTCTGGTGCGGGTGGTCAGCACGTCAATCGAACTGATTCAGCGGTACGGATTACCCATGCCCCCAGTGGCATTGTCGTTCAATGTCAAAATGATCGTAGTCAGCATAAAAACAAAGATCAGGCCATGAAGCAATTACGTGCCCGTTTGTATGAAATGGAAATGAAAAAGAAACAAGACGAGCAGCAGGCATTGGAGGCAACCAAGTCAGACATTGGCTGGGGATCCCAGATTCGCTCGTATGTGTTGGATCAATCACGCATTAAAGATTTAAGAACAGGTGTTGAGACCAGCAATACCCAAGCGGTACTTGATGGCGACCTTGATCAATTTATTGAAGCCAGTTTGAAGGCAGGAGTATAGAAAATGAGTGCAAACAAAACAAGCACAACGCCCATGATAAAGGAACCATTGGATGAAAGCGAACAGTACCATGTTCGTAAACAAAAATTAGCGGCATTACGCGAAAATGGTTTTAATTTTCCCAATCAATTTCGTCGGGAAGATCTGGCGAATGATTTGATGGCGCGCTATGCCAAGGTAGCTAAGGAAGATTTGGCGCCGCAGGCTGTCAAGGTAGCCGTGGCGGGACGTATTGTATTACGTCGTGTGATGGGCCGTGCGAGCTTTTTTCATATTCAGGACGTTTCAGGTCGTTTGCAAATTTATGTGCGTCAAAATGACATTCCAGCATTGTACGAACAATTCACGCATTGGGATCTGGGCGATATCGTCGGCGTGAAAGGTGAGTTGTTTATCACCAACACCGGCGAGTTGACGGTTCATGCGCATGCTATTGAATTATTGACCAAAGCGTTGCGCCCCTTGCCGGACAAATTCCATGGACTGGCCGACCAGGAAGCCTGTTACCGCAAGCGTTATGTGGATTTAATTGCCAATGAAGAAACGCGTAAAACGTTTTTAATCCGTTCACGCTTGATTCAAGCCATGCGCCAATTTATGGATAAACACCTGTTTCTGGAAGTGGAAACGCCCATGATGCACCCTATCCCTGGTGGCGCTGTGGCGCGTCCGTTTGTGACCTACCACAATACGCTGGATATGGAGATGTTTTTACGGATAGCGCCTGAGCTGTATTTGAAACGTCTGGTGGTGGGTGGTTTTGAACGTGTTTATGAAATCAATCGGAATTTCCGCAATGAAGGCATTTCAACACGCCATAACCCGGAATTCACCATGGTCGAGTTCTACCAAGCGTATGCTGATTACAACGACATGATGGATCTTACCGAACAGTTGCTGCATTTCCTATGCGATACCGTGTCAGGCACGCGCCAGCTCGCGTATCAAGGGCAGATTATTGATATGGGCAAGCCTTTTGCTCGCATGAGTATTAAGGAATCTATTTTACAGCACCATCCCGAGCTGGCTTTGGCGCACATTGAAACAGTAACCGGTGCCAGAGCGGTACTTGATAAACTTAAGCTTGCCTGGAAAGAAACCGATGGTATTGGTAAGTTGCACATGATTATCTTTGAAGAAACCATCGAACATCAATTGATTCAACCCACGTTTGTGACCGGCTATCCGACAGAAGTCTCGCCGCTTGCACGCCGCAGCAACGACGATCCATTGGTTACCGACCGTTTTGAATTCTTTATCGCCGGTCGCGAAATTGCCAACGGTTTCTCGGAGTTAAATGATGCCGAAGAGCAAGCGGCTCGATTTCACGCCCAAGTTGCAGACAAAGACGCCGGTGATTTGGAAGCCATGCATTTTGACAGTGACTATATCGAAGCGCTGGAATATGGCATGCCACCTACAGCGGGCGAGGGAATTGGTATCGACAGGCTGGTCATGCTGTTTACTGACTCACCGTCCATTCGAGATGTGATTTTGTTCCCGCAATTACGAACGTAGGTGTTTAATTTCAACGATCTGGCCTTCGCCTACGGCAAGCCTCTCACCACCGGCATATTCAAGGCCTCAGTAGACGATTTCAAGGTAGATGAAATCCTAGGCTTTGAGTTATCCGCGGCTGGTGAGCATCAATTTATACGCATTGAAAAACGCGGATTAAATACCGAAGCGTTGGTTAAGCGTTTAGCGATAAGTCTTGGTAAACCGATAAAAAGCATCTCCTATGCTGGATTAAAAGACCGTCAGGCCATCACCACGCAATGGCTCTCAGTGCATTGCCCAGGCGAGGCTATTCTTGGTGTGGAGTCATTGCAAGGTGAGGGGTGGCGCGTCCTAGAGAGTAACAGACATCTTAAAAAATTGAAAACTGGCGCACTGGCCGGGAATCAATTTAAGCTTGTTGTTCGTGATATTTCTGATAGTGAAGCTGTTGATGCACGCTTGCAGCTGATTAAGGCAGGAGGGGTACCCAATTATTTTGGGCCGCAACGGTTTGGTCATAACGGACAAAATCTTCTAAAAGCAGACGCACTGCTTTTGAAGGAAGCGCGTGTTAAAGACCGTTTTTTACGTGGGATTTATTATTCAGCAGCCCGTTCTTTTTTATATAATAGCATTTTGTCAGCACGCGTAGCACAGCATACCTGGAATAAAGCCTTGTCGGGCGATGTAATGCAACTGGCTGGTAAACATAGTATTTTCCCTATTGATAGACCCGATGACACGATTCATGCCCGCGTGGCAATGCAAGATATATCGCCTGCATCACCCTTGTGGGGCAAGGGGCATGAGCTTGCAACATGGGATGCATTGGCTGTGCAACAAGAGGCGGTGCGTGGTTTTGAACCGTGGTGTACCTCGCTTGAAGAACATGGATTGGAGCGCGCGTATCGTGCGCACGTGCTTAGCGTTCAGGATTTAACGTGGGGGTGGGATGATGGGAATTTGATTCTATCGTTTGTGTTGGC
>JBCKWE010000083.1:0-4916 GCA_038923045.1 Legionellaceae bacterium | reverse complement strand
GTCCATAATAATCCATCGCCACGAACAACACATCATCTAAAAATGTACTATAATCAAAATGTACTATAATCACTAAAAGCCAACTAACCAACTAAAAACAGAGAGGCCATCATGAAAATCCCATTCACAGAACCAACAAATCCACGGTTTATCTACGTCAACCCGCTTACCAATAAGGTTCATCTTCTCGTTCCTGTGGTTGGAGGACAAGAGATTAGTACCCATAATACCTGCAAATCAAGGGAAGCCTTAAAAGAGTTTTTTCAGGGTGGCGCACTCAATGAATTAAGCGCATATAAAGAGGCACTGGAATTCGATATTCAGTTATTGGGGGTAGGCAACCAAGAGCAGCGCGTACTCAAAGAAGAGCGCTTAACCCAAATTAATACTTATATTGAGGCAGTACAGGCCATGCGGCTTAGATACCTTGGGGCAATGGATGACTTTCTGGCAAGACCTTCTAATTTATATGGCATCCAACTAAGGCCTAGCGTACCAGATTCTCAATCCATGGTGGTCAATCCTGCGTTTAATATTGAGCGCAGAACTGATGCTAAAGGAGTCCCATTATCGCCATTGTTTAATGCCATGCATAACACGTTTCCTCGTGTTGTAATGGGTGTGCTTGACCCCCGCACAAAGCTAACGACGGCTGTATTAAGTGCTTTGGATCCATCGTCTACATTTGAAGATATCCAACATGTTTTAGGAGAGCAATGTTCAGCGGTGCATCAAGTATCAATTGATTTTACCCGACACCCCGACCTTACCCAACCCCCCGACCTTACCCAACCCATCCGTTTTACAGCAGTCACTAAAAACGCTATCTATGCCAGCTCTAGATTTAGTGGCGGTGAAACCTCAGAAGATTATATAAATGCGTTGTTATACTTTTGTGCGCCGGATATATGGGTCACTATTCCAACCCCGCCTTTTTATAGTACTCCTGCGGAAAACTCTGTTGAGGGACGAACCGAGCACCTATCCATACTGACTCAATTTTTTCTAGCCACGCTTAATGTGTATTGCAAAGCAAAAAGCATCAGTCCTGAAAATTTCGGGATTATTCTAGATGCATCGCCTCTTTTAAGTAATAAATTGGTGAGCGTCGTTTCTGTTGCATTAAGTCGTGGTGATGATGTAGAAGGAGCGCTTTGCGCTTTTTGTAATGACAATGCTCGTAAATTTGGATTAACCCGCTCTCTAAATATAGCGGAGGTATTGGCTGTGAAGGAAAAATTTGAGCAAACCTATCGTACGGTCACGGCGAATAAAAAAGAGAATCCTCATATGGATGATTTTATGATATTGGATAACGAGGCAACGGGAGCAATGGCTACGTGTGTCCAGCACAAAGGGTATTTTTGTGTGCCTTTCGCACACATAGTGGATGCGGCAGCAGCCGCTAACCCAGACTATTTTGCTAGTATTCGCGCCGATTTTGTGGAACATCCCGCCGAGATACCGCATAAAAACGAATTGGCTGAGGGTGAACTAGAGGTGGACGTTGAGACCCTACTAGCAAGAATGAACGATGAGCTATTTGATCGTCTACCAGTAGCGGCTAGGATGCGCATTAGCGTGCATCCCTGTTTCCAGGCATACCTCTTCTTGCATGCTGTGGGCAAAGGGAAACAGGCGCGAGCAGAATCCTTATTGACAGCCACGCCCGACAATACCCAAACATTACTTCGAACGCCTGGTGTTTTCACCGACTACTCAGGAAGAACGTTCAATTGCACTGGCTATGAATACGCCTACTGGGCCAAAGACACGCACATGTGCCGGATGCTGGAAGCGAAAATGGACCCTGAAACCAAAGCGGATACGTTAACGCGCATTGATGCGATAGAGGCTAATGGATTGACATACACGCAACACGGCCAGGAGATAGCCGGTTCAAAAGGCTTTAACCTGGACCCGCTCAAGACAGCCTATAATGAGTATATTAAAGCCAATGATCTTTTTATGAACGGTGGTTATTGTAGTCCGTCGGCTGTAGCATCTTGGTTGACCGTAGGCTTGACTCAACGCGATCTTCCGGTTCATTATGTCAATGAATATTTCAGACAAGACCGTTCATTTGACCCGTTGCCCAGATTTGATGAGCGGACATTACCGAGAGAGTTAATATTTTACGATCATAGAACTGAACAAGACGTGTCTTTGTTTCCTTTGGCGATTTCTGCTTCTTCGGGTCTCGGGGTTGATTTTGCATTTAGTAGGGGATATGGGTGGATGGCTGGGAGGACGCCGCCGAGGGCAGGAGATTGGAGTAATGTGGGTGTCGCTAGGTCTGATTTGGCGGCCGTTAGACGCCTTGATGTAGTGAGAACCGCCGATCGTATGCAGTTGCACCACAATCTTGAGCCGGCTGGACCTAGACTTGAACCTGGTATGTCTTGATCTACCCTGCACCCTTGCCGGAAAGGAACATTAACTCAGCCAATGTTGCTTCAACAGCCTTTCTTAGTTTTTCCGTCTCACGCGGCGTTGTTGCATAAATAAGATTTATTTGTAAAACCGCGATAAATTCGACCAATCATTGGTATTTTGTTATTGTATCCATTCTTTCCATCGCCGATTCACTTGTGAAGTGCAACACTGAGATGGTTTGATTTTAGTGTTTATAGAGCCATATTTTATCTATTTTCTGTTTTTTTAGAAATTAGATAAAATATGGCAGGGAGTATAGGAAGTATAAAGCAGTGCGACACGAGGTCGCTATACAAACTGTTGCGGCAGAGAGCCACCTGTACGCAACCTACTGTTCCGTCAGTAGTTCCCTACCTGAACATGCGATCGGAGTAATCTGATAGTGTGAAGCTGTGAAAGTGAATATTTAAATTCAGCGCGCTCCCAAACCGCTGAATCAACGTCACAGCGCCCGTCTTTGCCCGCTTGTGGGTCAAGCCTGTCTTTTTTACCAGGTAGCTGCTAATCGCTTGCAGTGGTGAGCGAGCGATTAGCGGCTACCTATACCCAACCAGATTCAAAGAACAGGTTTTAAGATTTGAAAATTATCATTAATTCTTGTTCTGAAATCGCCAGAAATCATACCCCATGTTTCATTAAAAAAAGCGCGTATTTTTTCTTTGAATTCATGAAAAGTTTTAAACTGGGTATTCTTGCCCATCGTGAACACTGATTCTTGCCCATCGATTTGTAAAAAAGATAACCAAACCATTGAAATGTTGTATAAAAGAAGTTCATAACTCCATGGAACTAGAGCGTGGCCAGCACTTCGGCTCCGTGGTGCTTAAGGAGAATAAAAATGAAAACTTTATCAACCAACTTGAAAGTCCGCACTTTAGTATTTAGTGCCATTTTAGGAATCATTTCTATCACACCAACTACCACTTCCGCAAACGTCTGGGGGTGGGGTCAAGCATGCGGGTGCTACCTCCCTCCAGGGTGGAAGTATACACACTGCGAATTCCCCTGTAACTGGGCATACAAGCGCACGGGGGGCGGCCCCACTTGGGCCGGCGAATGCCGGAACTAATTTGAGCGGACCACAAACACTGGGGAGTGGGAGCTCGTCCAAAATACAATAATTTGGCGCTCTTCACGGCTAAAAAATGTCAATGGGTCGACTATTAATCCCCAATTACAAAGGGACAATACTGTGACGATGCGCCACTCTCCATTACTGGAGGACTGACTAGAGTGCGTGAAATCTGTGCTGGCCATCAATATCGAGAGGATACCTAAAGTCTGTCTCTTAAAACTACCGTTTGATGAGACATCTCCCTTTGGATTAGGCCGTCAATTAAGGCTTCTGCGCTGAAGGGCAGTAGAATTACATTGTCATTACATGGGAGCTTGCAATAGGGGTGTTGGCCCAGAACCGTCGTAATTTCCGGACACATATTGACCACTCCGTGCATACTTCATTTCGCGACTGTGTTTAAGCGCAGCCCACGCTTGTTAATATAGGTATTAAGTGCGATATGACTAGTGCAGCCCAGCAATTCTGGGCGAACGTTATAGCCCGCTATTTTAAAGGCCGAAATACCTGTTGAATAAAATTAGTTTCGCAGAATATTGATGTAGGGTGGACAAAGGAGCGGGCAGCGACGTGCCCACCATGCCCTGTTCTGGTGGGCACAGGCCTGTGGCCCTTTGCCCACCCTACGTTCTGTTCACCCAGAATATCTGTGTAAATTAGGGAATAGGTGCTTTATACCTCCTATACTCCTATGATAAGCAGCTTTTAAATTTTTAATTGACATGCTAGCATACATTTTGTACCTTAACTTACAATAAAGAAGGATCTAAATTATTATGAAAAAATCTTTTGCTTTAGTCACGATGATTGGTATGTGTAGCCTCTCATGCATTGGTTTTTCTGCTGATGCCCAAACATATAACTGTAAGGGAATGGACTCAAACAGCGTCATGGTTAACTCTGTTTTGACCATGACACCAGCAGTAAATGCCGGTGAATACAAAGTAACTTGGGTGTACAATAATTCAGCTGCAGGAACTGATGAAGGCTTAGTAACAACGGTGGGTAAGAATAGGTTGCTTGAAACGTATAAAAGTCTGGACGGAACCAACGTCGGAACAACGCAGCTTTATCAACTCGACAACAATCAAATTATTGTCAGTTTTGATAATCTAAATATAAAAACAAACGTAAAAACCACAGGATTAGGGGTTTGTCAGCACTCTTAATTTATGGAAGGTAACCGCTCAGCCCCCCCACTTGGGACGATTTTTTTTGGGGGCTGAGCGGTTGGAGGGGCACGGATACCTAATCCTATATTGACATGCGTCAAACGCTTCTTTTGTTGATTGATATGCGACAGAATCTGGTTAATCGTCTGGGCGTCTTCAATGCACCCAATGATTCTGACACTACCCTGGCAATACCTACAAATGGTGAGAGTAACATCCCTCTTGTCTGCCCG
>JBCKWE010000082.1:2500-5100 GCA_038923045.1 Legionellaceae bacterium | reverse complement strand
ATGGGATCAGGTGGTTCCAAACGGCTATGGTCGCCAGAAAAAACGGTTTAAGCACGATCAACTTTCGTAATTATTACGAAGGCTAACCCTACTTCGATAAAAATTGAGGTATTCACACAAGCCTTTATATCTACACTTGCCAACCTAAAATAATTCAGGTTATATGGTCAAGACAATCAGCCAATTAGTACGAGTTAGCTTCACACATTACTGCGCTTCCACACCTCGCCTATCAACGTCGTAGTCTTCAACGGGCTTCATGGGAAAACTCATCTTGAGGGAGGCTTCCCGCTTAGATGCTTTCAGCGGTTATCCCGTCCGAACTTAGCTACCCGGCGATGCAACTGGCGTTACAACCGGTACACCAGAGGTTCGTCCACTCCGGTCCTCTCGTACTAGGAGCAGCTCCTCTCAATTTTCCTACGCCCACGGCAGATAGGGACCGAACTGTCTCACGACGTTCTAAACCCAGCTCGCGTACCACTTTAAATGGCGAACAGCCATACCCTTGGGACCTGCTGCAGCCCCAGGATGTGATGAGCCGACATCGAGGTGCCAAACACCGCCGTCGATATGAACTCTTGGGCGGTATCAGCCTGTTATCCCCGGAGTACCTTTTATCCGTTGAGCGATGGCCCTTCCATTCAGAACCACCGGATCACTAAGACCTACTTTCGTACCTGCTCGACCCGTCAGTCTCGCAGTCAAGCACCCTTATGCCTTTACACTCTTGGTACGATGTCCGACCGTACCGAGGGTACCTTTGTGCTCCTCCGTTACTCTTTAGGAGGAGACCGCCCCAGTCAAACTACCCATCATACACGGTCCTCAGCCAGGATTACTGGCCTAAGTTAGAACCTCAATAATAACAGGGTGGTATTTCAAGGGTGGCTCCATGCAAACTAGCGTTCACACTTCTCAGCCTCCCACCTATCCTACACAGTTATCATCAAAGTTCAGTGCAAAACTATAGTAAAGGTTCACGGGGTCTTTCCGTCTAGCCGCGGGTACACTGCATCTTCACAGCGATTTCAATTTCACTGAGTCTCGGGTGGAGACAGTGTGGCCATCGTTACGCCATTCGTGCAGGTCGGAACTTACCCGACAAGGAATTTCGCTACCTTAGGACCGTTATAGTTACGGCCGCCGTTTACCGGGGCTTCGATCAAGAGCTTCACCTGCTTGCGCAAGTTGACCCCATCAATTAACCTTCCGGCACCGGGCAGGCGTCACACCCTATACGTCTTCTTGCGAATTTGCAGAGTGCTGTGTTTTTAATAAACAGTCGCAGCCACCTGGTCTCTGCGGCCCTCGTCAGCTCATGATGTTCATCAATCACCAAAAAGGGCGTACCTTCTCCCGAAGTTACGGTACCATTTTGCCTAGTTCCTTCACCCGAGTTCTCTCATGCGCCTTAGTATTCTCTACTTGTCTACCTGTGTCGGTTTACGGTACGGTTCTCTATAAGCTGGAGCTTAGAGGCTTTTCCTGGAAGCGTGGCATCAATGACTTCGCTGCACACCGAAATGTCAGCACCACTTCGCACCTCGGCGTTATACAAGAAACCGGATTTACCTAGTCTCCCCGCCTACATGCAAGTACCGGGGCTACCATCGCCCGGATCACCTAGCCTTCTCCGTCCCCCCTTCGCACTTATAAAAAGTTCGGGAATATTAACCCGATTCCCATCGACTACGCATTTCTGCCTCGCCTTAGGGGCCGACTCACCCTGCTTCGATTAACGTCGTGCAGGAAACCTTGGACTTCCGGCGAGAAGGTTTTTCACCTTCTTTATCGTTACTCATGTCAGCATTCGCACTTCTGATACCTCCAGCACACTTCTCAATGCACCTTCAACGGCCTACAGAACGCTCCCCTACCACGTGCACTATCTGCACATCCGCAGCTTCGGTATATGGTTTTAGCCCCGTTAAATCTTCCGCGCAGGCCGACTCGACCAGTGAGCTATTACGCTTTCTTTAAAGGATGGCTGCTTCTAAGCCAACCTCCTGGCTGTCTATGCCTTCCCACATCGTTTCCCACTTAACCATAATTTGGGGACCTTAGCTGGCGGTCTGGGTTGTTTCCCTCTTCACGACGGACGTTAGCACCCGCCGTGTGTCTCCCGTGATTCAATTAGCCGGTATTCGGAGTTTGCATCGGTTTGGTAAACCATGACAGTCCCCTAGCCGAAACAGTGCTCTACCCCCGGTAATCATTCACGAGGCGCTACCTAAATAGCTTTCGGGGAGAACCAGCTATCTCCGGGCTTGATTAGCCTTTCACTCCTAGCCACACGTCATCCGATAATTTTTCAACATTACCCGGTTCGGACCTCCAGTTGGTGTTACCCAACCTTCATCCTGCACATGGCTAGATCGCCCGGTTTCGGGTCTACTCCCAGCGACTCGCGCCCTATTCAGACTCGATTTCTCTACGGCTTCCTTATACAGTTAACCTCGCCACTGAAAGTAACTCGCTGACCCATTATACAAAAGGTACGCAGTCACACAATGAATAAATCCATGTGCTCCCACTGCTTGTACGCAAACGGTTTCAGGTTCTATTTCACTCCCCTCTCCGGGGTTCTTTTCGCCTTT
>JBCKWE010000081.1:0-5119 GCA_038923045.1 Legionellaceae bacterium | reverse complement strand
TTTTTGCTGCCATGCACCCTTTTACATGCTTACGAGTCGGCGGAACAGGTTAGGCATTTTTAAAACCAGTAGTGATGAGATTACCGACGTTTACCCCGAGTTTGACATTATCCACTCCTATCCTAGCCATCAACCCTGTCACAGACTGTTTAAGACCGCGAGGCAATGGTGCCAAGCGTGTCCAGTATTGCAGCGAGTAAGTATTTACGAAGGCGTTTACCGTGACGCCTGTATAGCCGACTCCGTCGAAGAGAAACCGCAAACTGTCCTTGGAAAACAGTTGCATGTGCTCGATGTCGATAATGGGAGAGCGTTTACCGAGCAATTTATTGACTAGACCGCGATAGTCGTGCGTCACCGTGACGAAAGCCCCTCTTGGCCGCAACAGGCGAAGCGCTGCGCTGGCGATGATATTGGGGTCGCGCACATGCTCCATCGTCATGAAACAACAGATCAAGTCGAATGACTCGGGGGCAAAGGCCTTCTCCTCGAACATGCCCTCACGTATCCATGCCTGACGATGTACTGGAGCAGCCGCAATCGCGGCAGTCGACGGCTCCACCCCGACGAGTTCGGTGAAACCTTCATGCGACAGGTACTCGAGAAAAATCCCCGTGCCGGTACCGATTTCCAGTACGCTTTGACGCCGTAGAAGTGCATTCAGTGTCGGCCGGATGGCGCGAATATAGGCGGCGGCGGCGTCATTAGCCTCTTCTGAGCTGTCGTAGTCTGCCACGTGGTAGGCGTGCGCGAGCTCACCCTCGCCGGGAGGCTGGTTAGCATATACGAGGTCGCATGTGGGACACTGTACCAGCCGGTGGCACATAAATTCCGGCGTTTTTCGAGACGCAAAGCTGAACCCGGACAGTTTAGCCGGATCAATGTTCCTCTCGAGGAACAGTTTTGTTTTCTCGGATGCAGTGTGGCATACCGGGCATGATCTGATTTCTGTCATAGTTGACTCCCATTAGAATTATTTTTTAAATGACTCGTGCGGTACATTATTACCAAACCAAGCGCCGCAAGGATAGAGGCATGGATGCCTAGGTGGCCGATGGCGTAAAAGAATATCTGGCCCACTGGCCGAGGCCACCGCGCAGGTAGTCTACGAACCCTAAAGTGGACTGGGCAAGCGCGTATAGAATTAAGATCGGAAATTTATCAGCCATGTTAAGGGCGATCCTTTTTTTTATTGAGTCGTTGTTTACCGTAACGTGTACGACGACTGTCGTCTAATAGAATATATATTAGCATTTGTGTATGGCAATCCCAAAATAACGCTAGGCACATTCAGTGAGCCTTGCCATCAGGCAAAAGTTCGGTGGAATCTCCATGCCGAATCAAAGCGGCGCGTATCAGGCGCGGCCGCCCCTTAACTTCCTCCATGATCTTGGCCACGTACTCCCCCACCAAGCCAATAGCAAAGAGGTTGAACGAACCGAACATCAAAATCGTGATCAGCAAGGTTGTGACGCCGCGCGGCGCGATATCCGGCATGAATAGACGCATCAAGGCAACCACAATGGCCGCCAACGTGGAGAGCCCAAGCGCGACGACACCAACGGTCGTGAGCATGGTCAGCGGCGTATTGCTGAAAGAAAAAATACCTTTCTTTGCCCAATCGATATTTTTAAGAAAGCTGTTGGTAGTTATTCCAAACATCCGTTCTGGCCGCACATAGTCAACACCCGTCTGTTTGAAGCCGACATAAGCACGCAAGCCGCGCACAAACAGATCGCGCTCGGGGCAGTTGAGCAACCAGCCAACCACTCGCCGGTCCATCAGTGAGAAGTCGCCAGCGTCAAGGGGGATGGTGACATAGCTGAACATCGCGAAGATGCGGTAAAAAAGTTTGTACATGAGACCCCAGTACCAGGGCATATCGCGTTTGACCCGACGACCATAAACGACATGGTAGCCTTCTTCCCACTTGGCGTAAAACGATTCAATCAACTCGGGTGGATCTTGCATATCGCCATCAAGCAGCACGACGCTGTCCTTGGTTGAGAGCTCCATACCGCTGCGGAAGGCCATCTGCGAACCAAAATTACGCGAGTGCGTAATGCCGATTACACGTGGGTCGTTCTTGCTGATTTCGAGAATAGCCTGTGCGCTATCGTCTGGACTGCAATCGTTGACGAAGATGATCTCGTAATCGATGCCTAGTTTATTGAAGGTGTCTGTCAAGCGGCGATGCATGATGGGGATGGCCTGGCCATCCTTGTAGCAGGCGATGATGGCGGAGACACTGCGCTTGCGTACCTTGATATTCTTCTTGGATGCTGCAACCAGCTCACTATCGGTGAGTTGCTCCACCCAGAGAGCCATGGAGCGTAGCCCGTCCTCCAGCTTCACAAGCGGCTTCCAGCCGAGTTGCTCAATCGCTTTGCGCGGATCGGAATACCATTCCGCTAGATCCCAAGTGCGGCCTTCCATGGTTCCAAACTGTGGTTCTGCCGCGACATTAAACACGCGTCGTGTGACCTCTGCCAGCTCGGCTATGGTGGTCTTAATGCCCGTGCCAATATTGAAATTTTCGCCGTATAGCCCTGGATGCATTTTTGCCGCAGCCATAATAAAAGCGGCACATACATCGTCTATGTGGATGAAATCGCGTGACGTGCGTGGATCGACCAATGGAGGCAACTTTCCTGCAAGTGCCTGTCGCAGCAGGGTTGGAAGCAGCCTCGAGGTGTCTTCCAGCGGGCCATAGACGGAATACAGGCGCAGGTTCACACAGGGAAAGCTGCGCTGCTTTCCCATAAAACGCAGATAGCTCGCTATTGCAACCTTAGATACCGCGTAGGGGCTGTTTGGTTCGCATACGCTGACCTCGGATGGGGCGGCACAATTCGTACCATACTCGGACGAACTTCCACTATGAATGAAGGCGGCCAAAGTCTGACTTGCTGTAAGCAGCCCAACAAAGTTGACGATAGACTGAAAGTTTGTCTGGTAAATCAGGTTGGCGTCTTCCTCGAATGAGTAGGCACCATATGCAGCGCAGTCGAATACTGTTTGCGGAGCAACACTGTTGATGAGATTCTTGGTAGCCGCATAGTCGTTGAAGTCAACCGCAATGACGCGCTCATCCCTGACCTCAGCGAGACGCCAGCTCTTCTCGCGACGCACGACTGCATAGGCATCATCGCGAACGGCTGTGAGCGTCTTGAATAGGTTAGCACCGACAAAACCCGAAGCTCCTGTGACCAAAATCGGCCCTCGCAGTGCACGGATGTAGGACTGTAGATCGGTCATGCTAGGCGTCTTCCAATGCGGCGAGCATGCTGCCGGGATCAAGTGCGGATAGACGCCGCAGAAAAGGTTGGGAGCCGTATTTCTCAAAATGGTGTGCGCGCGCGTAGAGATGGCGAAAGCGGCGCACTGCAATGTCCTGATCGGTCAAATAGAGCAGCAGTTCAGAGCCGAACCCACCGCGGCGCACGTGCTCTTCGGCAACGCAAAGGCTGGGGGATGTCTCAATCTGTGCTATCAGTTCTGCAGGTATCGGGTTCTGCTCGATGGGCAGCTCGGCAACCGCCCAGAGATTGGGGCGACGTTCTGCAGGTAAGCTTTCGAAAACTTCGATATAAGTTCCCGCCAGCGGACCCACAGCGATCACCACAGGACCATTTCCGTGAGTCAGTTGCCGCCATGGCGCATAGGCTGGTACTGTGTAACCTTTTGGTGGCTCGCCACGACCCATCCGGATGTAGGCGGGATGGCTGGAGGATCCGGCCCGAGCAATCACGGCATCCATATCCTCATCAAACACGGCGACATAGACAGTCATGTTGGGCAAGGTTAATAGCACACCATAATCTTCAATGGCGTGATGCGTAGGACCCATTACCCCGTAACCATACCCCCCCCCCGTTGCCAATCAGCTTTACCGGCAAGTTATGAAAGGTAATGTCGTTTCGGATTTGTTCGAATGGCCGCGCATATATAAATGGGGCGATACTGTAAACCCAGACCTCAAAGTCTTGACGCGCAAGCGCAGCTGCTACCGAGATCATATTTTGTTCAGCCACCCCTGCATTTATAAAGCGCGGCCCCATGGCTGTTTGGAGGGGTTCTAGCACCATAAATCCCAAATCACCGGTCAGGAATACCATTTCGGATTTCACAGACCGCGCCACTAACGCATCGCAAGTTTGCTTTCTCATAGTGAGTCAAGCTCCTTGATAGCTTTGTGAAACTGGTCCTCGGTGAGGGGAAGATAATGTGAATCTACGCGGTTTTCCATGAAGCTGACACCTCGGCCTTTAATTGTGCGCAGGATGATGATCCTGAGACGTTGCTGTTTACTCGCAAGCGCAGCGCGAATGGCATCGGGATCATGTCCATCGATTACTTGCAGATCGACCTCGAAGCCTTGCAGCCTCTCCCATAGCGGTGACATGGAGGCGACATCAGTGGTGGAACCGAAACCTTGCAAATTGTTGTGATCTACCAGAACCGTAAGGTTATTTAGCTTGTGGTGACAGGCAAATATAAGGGCTTCCCACGTTGAGCCTTCCTGCCATTCACCATCCGAAGTCAGGCAAACAACCTGCGCATCGTTGCCCTTTAGTCTGAATCCTAGGGCAGTGCCTGCAGCGAGCGACAAGCCATGCCCCAAACTGCCGGTAGCAAAATGGATGTCCGCAATACCCTTCGCTGGCGGATGGCCGGCGAGCAAAGTGTTGTCCTTATGGAATAGCTTCAGATCGTGATCCTGGAGATGCCCTACACTCCAAAGTGCGATGTAGAGCGCACCCGCAGAGTGACCTTTAGACAGCACAAATTTGTCCTCACCACTCAGATACTCGTGGAAGACAACCAGCATTGCATCTAGTGCCGACAAATTTCCACCAATATGCCCGACACCGCTTTCGAAGTGCATCTGAAGCAGGCGTTTGCGCGCGCTGGAGAATTTGTTGACCGTTAACATTGTAGTATTCATAACCAATTCTATCCAGCCAGTCTTTCGATTACTACTTTGATGATACCACAACAAAGTTTAAATTTTAGGATTCGTGGATTAAAACTTTAATTGCTCACGAAATGTACGATGAAACCTCTCTAATTTGCCTTTGGACTGCGGTTCATATGCGCGGCTGTAGACCAATCCTAT
>JBCKWE010000080.1:0-5269 GCA_038923045.1 Legionellaceae bacterium | reverse complement strand
AAGAGGCGCTTGCGCGGACCCCTAAAAGCCTACAATTTGATTATGAAGTATCTGACAACGCGTTGTCAATACTGCCCTGCACCCTTTGGACTGGACAAATAAAAAATGAAAGCCAAAATCAATAACACGCTTATAAAAAAATTAACGCTTCAAGACAAGGAATATGAAGTTCGAGACAGTGATTTAAAAGGTTTTATGGTCAGGGTTTTTCCTTCAGGAACCATGCGGTATATATGCCAATATCAACGTGGACGAAAGACGAATATAGGAACGGTTGGTGTTATCACACCGGCTCAGGCGCGTGAAAAAGCAGTTGAAATATTAAATGACCTCCATAAGGGCATTGAGCCAAAAGCAAAAAGAGGGGGGAACAAGCCGAAAACGCTACAAGAGTTTATTGAAAAAGAATATAAGCCATGGGTGTTATCTCATCATAAACGAGGAGATGAAACCCTTGCCACACTTACACGATGCTTTAATCAATTCTTTTTTAAAACACTTATCGAAATTACGCCATCTATTTTAGAGCAATGGCGCGTTAAACGTTCAAATGATGGGATATCCAATGTCACGCTGAATCGAAATGTTGCTACACTAAAATCAGTGATGACAAAAGCGACTGAATGGGGATGTTTAAAAGAGAATCCGTTAAAAAATTTAAAGTTGTTTAAAATAGATCGTTCCCCTAAGGTACGGTATTTATCGTTTGATGAAGAATCACGTTTGCGACAAGCATTATTAGAGCGAGAGCGTCAATTAAAGCAAGAGCGAAAGAGCGCAAATAAATGGAGAGAAGAGCGAGGGTATGCCTTGTTTCCTGAGTGTTCTGACGATGATTGTTGTGATTATTTAATGCCGATGATTGTGCTTTCCATTAATACAGGCTTACGACAAGGTGAATTATTTAATTTGAAATGGGATATGGTGAATCTATCGGAGGGTTCCATTATTTTATCAGGAGATATCACGAAAAACAGTAGCTCCCGCTATATTCCATTGAATGATGAAGCCAATACTATTATGCAGCAGCTTTATAAAAAAAGTGCTATCAAGGAAGGGTTGGTTTTCCCCAGTAAAAATAACCAACCCTTTAACAACGTCAAACGATCGTGGTCTTCTATTTTAAAAAAAGCACAGATCATACAGTTCCGGTGGCATGACCTGCGACACCATTTTGCCAGTAAATTAGTTGTGGCAGGCATCGACCTGAATACAGTGCGTGAATTGTTGGGGCATGCGGATATTAAAATGACGCTCAGGTATGCGCATTTGGCACCGGAGCATAAAATGAATGCGGTTAGGAAGATTGATTGGGTGTATTAAGATCAATCATGACACCGCTTCATTCGATTTATTAAACTTCCACCGATGCCAAATGACGGGTGTAGCTGCCAAGATGGTTTTTGAAAAAATAACCGGCTCATCCGTTTCCGTTTGTGTGTTCAAACAGACTAATGCATACCCTGTTTTTCTTTTAATCAATCGACGAAAAAAAGTACCATCAGCAATTTCTATAATACAATCTTGTCCTATGCATTCATTTATTTTTTGCGGTACGAGGTACTGAATGCCGCCAACAAAATCACCTAGAGAATATACGGGTTCCATGGTGTTGTCAGAAACCATAATGACCACTGCATTTGGGTTGTTGGTTCTAAAAAAATCGATTTCTTTTTGAATGGTATTTTCTTTATCTAACAAAAGAGCAAGATCGTTATCAATCGTAGGGTAGGGAGTAAAATCTGTTTCCAGTAGGGCAGGGCCTTTACCTAAACCTTCAAGAAGCCACTGAATAGAGCAACTAACCCCGCTGCTGTGAAATATTTCCACTAACTTTGATGCGGCTCGTTCTGTCAGCGGGTTTCTGCCTAATTCCCAAGACTGAAGCGTGTGCATGCTAATCTTATACTGATCTTCTAAATTCTTGCGAGAAATACCTGCCAGCGTTCGTGACATTTTAATACGACGCCCGGTACTTACTCTTGCATTATCATTATTTTTTATCATAAATGTAACAAGCCTTCTTATAATACTTATTTTAGGTATAATCCATTTACATATACGCGTTTAAGGTATAATATTCCTCTGTACATTAATCATTATGACATACGAAGGAACGTATTGTCTTGAGTAGGGTAATAATTCCTGCTCAACAGAAAAAATATTTGTGTCATGTGATTGACCAGAGCAGTTTTGTGTGAGTGAAAAAGTCGGGTTTGAGACAACATTAGTCTTGAAATGAATGATTAACTTGATAATGGAAAGAGAGATGGATTTTTTAATCACCGGACATGAACTGGATGCACTGTGCGGACTACCGCACTTGCAGCAAATGACTTACTTGAGAGGAATACGGCCTTATATGGACGTCAAAACGGGTCTGGTGGGAATAAAGCGGGGCATAAGTCATCAATCGATTGCTGAACAGCTTTATGTTGAACCACAGCAAGGCATCAAAAGCAGCAATTACTCTCGCATGCAAATTCGACGAGCCATATCTGGCTTGGTGCGCGCGGGATTAATCAGCATGCAATCGCAAAAACTTAAGCTTATTTTAAACTGCAATTTAGCCTCAAGGGGTTATTCCGTCCAAAATAAACCCGACCTAAACCCGACCTACCAAGCCGACACAGGAGTTGTTTCGCAACCTGTTGAAATAAAAGAAATTTACCCATCTAAAACAGAAAAACCCGACACAGAGAAAATGGCAAAAGCCGACGCACCTCTAAAAGATAATAATTATATATATTTATTATCCCAATTTGAGCAATTTTGGTCTCGTTACCCGGAAAAGAAATCCAGGCACAGTGCATGGGACGCTTTCCAACAACTCAACCCAGATAACGCGTTGGTTAACAAAATCATGCGAGCGATTGATGCACAAATAAAAAGTCGCGTAGAAAATCAGGTGCATGGCTCATGGCTGCCACCTTGGAAATACCCGAGTAACTGGTTAACGCAACAATGCTGGGAAGATGAACTCACTTGCAACACGAACACAACACCGGAGAATAAACATGCAAACCGTAAGAAAAATACTGGATCTGAATCAGGCAAGGATATGTTCTGGGGTGGCGTTGAATCAGACGCCGAACCTTCCAAAAACAATGTCGTCCAGCTCATACGGCACTAACCCGCAAAGCAAACGCATTGACATGATGTTTTCCCGCTTCGCCGCCTTTTACGGCCATGTCTGGCGCAGTCAATTCAAGAACGAGGGTTTTTTGGAGTTTGCCAAAAAGGAATGGCTGGAGGGGTTGTGTCAGTTTGAGGATGACGTGCTTCACCGCGCTATTCTCAATTGCCGCGAACAGTGTGAAATGCCACCGACACTGCCGCAAGTGATTGCCTATTGCCGACAGTTTAAAAAACAAACCCATTTTTATGTGGCAGATCGAAAACACGTGCCTGCAAAAAGGGACATCGTCCTTTCACACTTGCAGCAATGCAAACAATTTTTAATTAATTAATAAGGGGAACGGCATGCTGGTATTAACACGAAAAATTGGTCAACAGGTTCTGATTGGCAATGGTTCCATTCAGATGAAGGTCCTCAAAATAGAGGACGGCATCATCAGCATTGGCTTTAATGCACCATCGAACATCGACATTGATCGCGAGGAAGTGTTTTTAAAAAAGCTCGCTCGACGTACCGCCTTATTAAATAACGCCAAAGCCTTTTGATGAACACGGAGAACATCATGAAACGAAAACTAAATGCTGCCATGAAGAAACTGCATTACGGATTATGGATGTTACCTGCCACCAGTCAGGCTGCCAGCATTCAAAGCATCCTCGACAAAAGTGCGAGTTTTCTAAGCGGTGGTTTGGCACGTTCCGTGGGCATTGTCGTGCTGATTGGCGCAGGTTACATGTGCCTGGTGCAACAAAAATTTCCCAAGGAGCAACTGGCGATGATGATGGTGGGTTTGGGCATCATTTTTGGTGGTTCATCCCTGTATGGCAGTTTAATCGGGTAGGACGCGCACATGACTGAGTTGAACGAAGGCATTGATATGCACCCCGTATTTGGAGCACTCACGCGTCCGGCCATGACAGCAGGCGTGACATTTGAATACCACGGCCTCAACCTCATGGTGTCCATGACGGCGTTTATCGGCTTGGGCAATCCGTTGTATGGGCTGATCTTCGTACCCATTCATGCGGTTGGCTGGCTGGTGTGCCGTGAAGAGCCGCGTTTTTTTACGATGATGTATAACCGCATCAAAAACATACCCAACAGTCCGAATCAAATCATCTGGGGAGTCCGCTGCTATGAGCCGTTTTAAATCATTAAAGCGCGTGAGACGCGAATCACGCGTGTCCAGCATGTACCCCATCACGCACCTTAATGCCGCCCACGTGTTTGAAACCAAAAGCGGATTGATTGGCAGTGTCTTGCGTGTGCAAGGCGTGCCATTTGTGACGGCAGATGAAGCCACGTTAAACCAGCTCACCAACCAGTTGCATCAAGCCATAGCAACGCTGGATGAACGCTTCATTATCTATGTCACCATTCGCCGCACACGCGACACCGTGCAGCTAACCGGTGAGTTTAAATCACTTTTCGCACGAGCCGTGAATAATAAATACCACGCACGCTTTCATCACCAAAGCCTGTATCGCAACGAGATTTACATCTCGCTCGTTTTAAAAGGTGACACGTCCGGCAAAGTTGCACGTGGACTAGGCTGGGTTAAGCGCATGAAAGACGTGCGCTCAACAGATGCACGTGCACTGGCGCGCACACACAATATCACCACCTTAAATGCCAGTGTGAACCAACTCAAATCACAGTTATCACGCTTTTCACCCCATCTACTAGGCGATCAAGACAGTGCATTGGGATTTAGTGAACTGATGCAATTTTTATCCCTCGTGCCAAACGGTGGCGAATCAATACCTTTTGTGCGCCCTGCATTTTGCGTACCCATCGCTTCAAGCATTCCAGCGGTGTGGACAGCCGAAACCCTTTACCCAAACGGTCATCTTGGGCAATACATTTGTACCAAACGCATTTTGTTAGGCGATTGCATCCAATTTCAGGGCGCAGCTGATAGCGACACACGATTTGGGGCGATGCTGTCGGTTAAAAAATATGGCAAGGCAAGCGGGAGCGTGACGCTGGACGCACTGCTGCAACTGGATTGTGAATTCATATCAACCCACACGTTTGCCCCTGAATCACGCGACATGGCGTTGCGCGCCATTGAATTAAAACGCGCCCAACTGATAAGTGCCGATGATTTGGGCGTGACTCAAATCGCAC
>JBCKWE010000079.1:0-5316 GCA_038923045.1 Legionellaceae bacterium | reverse complement strand
AAATATTCCGGATCAAACAGACGAACCTTATCCATTGCTGTGCTTGATTGATGAGTTTTCATCGTTAGGCCGGATTGAACGATTACGGCGATCATTAAAGTTACTGCGTGAATACCGGGTGCGTTGTGTGCTGATGCTGCAATACATTGCGCAAACCTATGAACAATATTCTCATGATGAAGCCAAGGCGTTTACCAACATTAAAACCAAGATCGCGTTTGCGGCTGAGGATATTCATGATGCGGAATACATCAGTAAATTATTGGGTACTCGCACGCTGCGGGTTACGGCAGGATCGGCCAGTAGTCAAACGCAGGGGTATTCTGAATCGAGGAGTTATAACTATCAGGCTGTGCCGTTGCTGCGCCCTGAGGAGGTGATGCGGTTGCCTATAAATCAAAGTTTGATTATGCGGACGGGACATGCGCCGGTGAAGGCTGGGCAGTGGATTTGGTACAAGGCAATTGAGATGAACAATTTACCTTGTGGTCAATCGAAAGTGTCCCATCAAACTATGCTTCATTACCCCTTTAAGCATCACATAACACCTCAAAAACCAGAGTCAATGGAAATCTAAAATGAAAAAAAACCACCTCAACAACCCGTTAACAAGTCTAGAGATTGGAAGTAGAAGGACCCATTGTTGGAGTGTCACCTAGGCTATCAGACTGCGGTTGCGGTGATGTTGCAAAAAAACAGGCATTTCCAGGCCCCCGCGTGGGTGGCTCAAGGAACTGTTGCCAATTAAGGTGGCCGAAGTTAAGGGGATGGGAGTCATTCTGTGCTGTGATTTGAAATGCGAGCCTAATTTGTTGGGTGAATCCGCGTTCGCTAGTAAATTGCTCGCCGTATTTAGCGACTAAGAAGCCAATAAAATCGACTTGTTGCGTAAGCGATACATCCAATGTTTTTAACAGAAGCTTATCGTCATCAGTTCCGTCACCCGCAATAATTCTATCCCAAGCTATTTTCAGGCTGTCACGATTTTGATCATCAATGCGCGCTTTGAAATGAAGGCGTACAAAATCACGGATTTCCTCATCAATGCCTTCTTTGGTTAACATCTTTAACAGAGGATGGCCTAAAACAGATTGGAATAGACGGCGTTTAACACCAGAAACGCAGCTGGGCCTGTCGCCTTCTAGGTCGTCATACTCTTCAGTGGTTGGCTCGCCCTCGTCATTCAGTATGGGGGCACCCGCTGCATCGTACCTCACCCGAGTCTTATCCCAGTTATGCGCGCGGCCAATGTGAGCGAGCTCATCAATGAAATGCGCTGTCCGGGTTTCAACGGTATAGCCATCAATGCATCGGATTTCGCTATCCTGGGCTGCCAAAAAAAACAGGGCAATGAGGGGTTGATGGTCTTCAAAGGTAGACCATCTCTCAGTGTGATTGTCGTTAACCTCGACATAGGAAGCCGTTTCATGCATCCAAGGGTTTGGTTTAGACAGGTAACGCAATACCGTGTGGTCTTTGTTTTGATAATAGGCCTTTAAGGCGTGTTCTGTTTCTTCGGGACTGAGAGGTATTAATGCCTTAAACTCGCGCCAATCTTGTGGCAAAACGAGCTCGGACCCATCATCTCGGGTAATTTTGGCAGGGTCGTGCCTATAACGGGTTTCAAGCAATGCTCTTAGCTCATCCATGAGGTTATGAACCCCAGCTGTCTTTATCATGGGCTGATAGCGGTCAGTGGCTCGCTGCAATCGTTTTTGTTCGCCGGTTGACAGCGCGTGCATGGAGGATTCACGGTCACGAGCCAAGGCTCGCAAATCCCAGCCGCCGCGTGCTTCACTGCGGTAATAATCATTTTGTTCGGCTAACGCACGAATGGCCGGAATAGTCAGTAATACTTCGGCGGCAGCCTGATTGCCGGTCGTTATCGCCAAGCGTACCAGTTCATTCGGAACACGCGGTGTCACGGCCGTGTGTGCCAAACGCTTGACGGCAGGAATATCCAATAGAAAGCGGATGTCATCGAGCAGCCCGGCATCGTTACGTCGAATCAGGTTTCTTAACATATAAAAACACAATCTTGCTTCTTCAGCATCAGCCATATCAAACACCGCATTGGGGCGGTCTTGTTCCATTTCTAATTTTTGAACGCGCAAGGCCGTGAGCTTTTCAGTAACAAAAGGGATGACGTATGTTTCGCCATATTCGTGCGTATGCTGCTCTGCGTAGGCAAATGCGGCTGGATAAAGAAGTAAATGATTGACTACGGTGACATGGTTGCAGTTGGCAGCCTGCTGAAAAGCGCGGTAGTCATTAGCTGTAATCATGCCTTGCAGTTGGTCGGGGGCTTGTTCTTCTAGGTATCGTAAGACCTCCGGGTGGCCGTTTTGAGCAGCCTCCTGAAAGGCGAAGTAGTTATCAGCTGCAATCATGGCTTGCAGTTGACCGGGGGCTTTTGCTTCTAGGTATCGTAAGACCTCCAGGTGGCCGTTTTGGGCAGAAAACCGAAAGGCGAAGTAGCCACCGGCTGCAATCATGGCTTGCAGTTGGGCGGGGGCTTTTGCTTCTAGGTATTGTAGGACCTCCAGGTGGCCGTTTTGGGCAGCAAACCGAAAGGCGAAGTAGCCACCGGCTGCAATCATGGCTTGCAGTTGCCCGGGGGCTTTTGCTTCCAGGTATCGTAAGACCTCCAAGTGGTCGTTTTCGGCAGCCACCCGAAAGGCGAAGTAGCCACCGGCTGCAATCATGGCTTGCAGTTGCCCGGGGGCTTTTGCTTCCAGGTATCGTAAGACCTCCAAGTGGCCGTTTTCGGCAGCAAACCGAAAGGCGGAGTAGTCAGTAACTGTAATCATGGCTTGCAGTTGGGCGGGGACTTTTTCTCCCAGGTATCGTAAGACCTCCAGGTGGCCGTTTTGGGCAGCCACCCGAAAGGCGGAGTAGCCACCGGCTGCAATCATGGCTTGCAGTTGGGCGGGGGCTTTTGCTTCCAGGTATTGTAAGACCTCCAGGTGGCCGTTTGCGGCAGCCACCCGAAAGGCGAAGTAGTCATCAGCTGTAATCATGGCTTGCAGTTGGCCGGGGGCTTTTGCTTCCAGGTATCGTAAGACCTCCAGGTGGCCGTTTGCGGCAGCAAACCGAAAGGCGGAGTAGTCAGTAACTGTAATCATGGCTTGCAGTTGGGCGGGGGCTTTTGCTTCCAGGTATCGTAAGACCTCTAGGTCGCCGGTTAGGGCGGCCACCCGAAAGGCGAAGTAGTCAGTAACTGTAATCATGGCTTGCAGTTGGGCGGGGGCTTTGTCTCCCAGGTATCGTAAGACCTCCAAGTGGCCGTTTTGGGCAGCAAACCGAAAGGCGAAGTAGTTATCAGCTGCAATCATGGCTTGCAGTTGGGCGGGGGCTTTTTCTCCCAGGTATCGTAAGACCTCCAGGTGGCCGTTTTGGGCAGCAAACCGAAAGGCGAAGTAGTTATCAGCTGCAATCATGGCTTGCAGTTGGGCGGGGGCTTTGTCTTCCAAGTATCGTAAGACCTCCAGGTGGCCGTTTTCGGCAGCCACCCGAAAGACTAAGTAGTTATCAACTGCAATCATGTCTTGCAGTTGATTTTGGATTAAATAATCATTGGCCAACGTCTCAAAAAAAACCTTATTTCCCCATGCTGCGGCGAGTGAAAATACCGTATTATCCGGTAGCCCACCCAACTGTTGGAGCGTTTGAATACTTAAATTCGGATGACTTAAGGCTATAGCCAACCAAGCGCATTTTCTTTTATAGTAGTTAATAAATCTTTCGGCCTGGCTGTAGGCCGTTATGATGCTTTCATCGGCTTCCTGCATGAGCGATATAAGATAGTCAGGTAAATCTCTATCAAAAAACAAAGGGTTGTTCCACAGGCTTTCCGGTATTAATCTTGCTTGGGGATGCGCCATTCGCTCAGCTTTCGACTTGAATTTCATAGTATGCCCTCATCTTATGCAGTAATAATACAGTAATCAATTATTTTTTAGACCTTAATGGTTGCTGTTATAACATACAGTCTCTTCCAATACAAGATGAAGTCTCTTCCATTTCAGGCTCATCTTGTATTGGAAAAGACTCTGAGGTTCAAAACCGACCTTGCGCCTTTACCTTTCCACCGCATCCCGGATTGACATAACCGTTGTTTGACAATGGTTTTACAAGCCACTCCCGTTACACCGGAACCAATTGGGTGATTGACTTTAACTATGATGGGTCCGGAGATGATGGGTCCGGAGCGCTACTCGGATGCTGCTGCCGAAACGATGTTTGAGGGCTTAATATTCATGTTCAAAACTTTTTCCTGAATGATTGTTTTTTTCAATTCGCTTAACGATTTCAGGTGAAACCCGTTTAATCTGAGCCAACAACACTTTGTCCGCTATTAATTTTTTCGTCATTTCCTGCATTGTTTTATCCGTTTTTTCCCGATAATAACCAGTCAAATGCTTCCGCCGCTGCAACAGTGCATCATATTGAGCAAGAACAGGGTATTCAGTTTTAAGACGTTCGTATTGTTTAGCAACAAGCAATTGATCATGGCGTTCCGCCACATAATTAAATCCATCCCTGATTTTATGCCCAACCCCAGCCAAATGATTAACAACCCTGCCAATCAGTTTATCAGGATTAAAACCCGCTCTTATCGCATAATCCAGCGGCCAATCAATCACATTATCCTTTGTGGTAGACCGCGCCAGCGTGCGTTTTAAATTGTCCATACTCGGATGATTCGTGGTATCAGCGTAAATATTCAAGCTTTGCTTATGCCGGGTCATGGCAACAAAGCTCAAATGCCTATCCCAGTATTTGCTATCAATTAGCACTTTCGCGTGCTCTGCGGTCATGCCTTGGGATTTGTGGACGGTGAGCGCGTAGCCGTAATCAATGGACTGGTAGGTTTTGGGAATCGTTATTTTTTCCCCGCTATCCAGTTCGACTTGCAATTGTTGTTTGCAAGCGAATTTGACCGTGCCTAAATCGCCGTTTCTAACACCAATATCCCTGTCATTTTGCCGAAATAGCAGACGATCACCGGTTGAGATTTTCAGTTCTTTGTCAAATCCCTGAAAATCAATTTCCTCATCGCCTAAAAGGCTTTTCCCTTTCAGCGCACTTCTGGCTTTCTGATTGAGATCAGCAACGGTGGCTCTAGTAAACGCCAGCAGGATTGAGTCTTTAATGGATGCCTCGGTAATATCTTTTTGCCAGTCATCAATTAACTGCTCAGTTGCCGCCATGGGGGACGCACCGAGAAATACAGCGCCTTTGTTCGCATAATGTTGTAACGCATCATCAATGTTGCCTTTGGCCAGATTCAAGCTGGCTTGCCGGTCGCCTGCG
>JBCKWE010000078.1:0-5458 GCA_038923045.1 Legionellaceae bacterium | reverse complement strand
TGCCAGAAGCTAGGACGTAAATTTTTGAGGCTTCATCTCTATCAAGGAAAAATGAACGCCCGTTGTAGCGGCCCATCTGGGAGTCCATGAACGCCACCAGCGTATTTTTACCCGATTGCGTAGCACCATAGATGGCTGTGTGGCCGTTTGCAGGATTTGTCTTGGATGAAGTGGTGTGGTAATTAAAATAGACGGGTGTTTTGGAGACACTTTCCAGCACACTGACGGCTGCGCCTAAGTGATTGCCATCATGAAAGCCGCATCGTTCATTGTGTAGCGAGCAAAAATCCACGAAATTTTGTGAAGTAATTAACGCGGCTCGCGCAATGAAGTGCTGATTGCCCGGAATTTGCGCCCAGAATACGGGTTCCAAACCAAGGGATGCGATTTCTTTCACCAGAATCATGTCAACCTGACTATACAGTTTGGTGGCATCCAATATGGCTGTCACAAGCGCTACTTTTGTATCCGCCAGCAATAACACGCTGTTATGGTGATAGCCCAGGCGAGCGGTATCACTGGCAATGTCATCTTCCAGCGTGCTTAACTGTGCGATTTGCGTCACGCCTAAATCATCAGCACTTATCAGTTGAGCGCGTTTTAATTCAATGGCGCGCAACGCCATGTCGCGTGATTCGCGTCTCACGCGCTTTAATGATTTAAAACGGCTCATAGCAGCGGACTCCCCAGATGATTTGATTCGGACTGTTGGGTATGTTTTTGATCACAACAATGCCCACGGAACGTGCCAAACCACCGCTTAGAAAACTCGCACTTTTGTCGAGGATGCTTTGAATGCTGGCAGCCTGACTGGTGGCGGGTAACATCCATAATCCGTAATGCAGTTTCTTCATGGCAGCATTTAGTTTTCGTTTCATGATGTTCTCCGTGTTCATCAAAAGGTTTTGGCGTTATTTAATAAGGCGGTTCGTCGAGCGAGCTTTTTTAAAAACACTTCCTCGCGATCAATGTCGATGTTCGATGGTGCATTAAAGCCAATGCTTATGATGCCGTCCTCTATTTTGAGGACCTTCATCTGAATGGAGCCATTGCCAATCAGAACCTGTTGACCAATTTTTCGTGTTAATACCAGCATGCCGTTCCCCTTGTTAATTGATTAAAAATTGTTTGCATTGCTGCAAGTGTGAAAGGACGATGTCCCTTTTTGGCAAACTCCAAAAAACCCTCGTTCTTGAATTGACTGCGCCAGACATGGCCGTAAAAGGCGGCGAAGCGGGAAAACATCATGTCAATGCGTTTGCTTTGCGGGTTAGTGCCGTATGAACTGGACGACGTTGTTTTTGGAAGGTTCGGCGTCTGATTCAACGCCGCCCCAGAACATATCCTTGCCTGATTCAGATCCAGTATTTTTCTTACGGTTTGCATGTTTATTCTCCGGTGTCGTGTTCGTGTTGCAAGTGAGTTCATCTTCCCAGCATTGTTGCGTTAACCAGTTGGCCGGGTATTTCCATGGTGGAAGCCATGAGCCATGCACCTGATTTTCTTCGCGACTTTTTATTTGTGCATCAATCGCTCGCATGATTTTGTTAACCAACACGCTGTCAGGGTTGAGTTGTTGGAATGCGGCCTGAGCACTGTGCCTGGATTTCTTTTCCGGGTAACGAGACCAAAATTGCTCAAATTGGGATAATAAATATATATAATTATTATCTTTTAGAGGTGCGTCGGCTTTTGGCATTTTCACTGTGTCGGGTTTTTCTAGTTTAGACGGGTAAATTTCTTTTATTTCAATTGGTTGCGAAACGGATCTTGTGTCGGCTTGGTAGGTCGGGTTTAGGTCGGGTTTATTTTGGACGGAATAACCCCTTGAGGCTAAATTGCAGTTTAAAATAAGCTTAAGTTTTTGCGATTGCATGCTGATTAATCCCGCGCGCACCAAGCCAGATATGGCTCGTCGAATTTGCATGCGAGAGTAATTGCTGCTTTTGATGCCTTGCTGTGGTTCAACATAAAGCTGTTCAGCAATCGATTGATGACTGATGCCGCGCTTTACCCCCACCACACCCGTTTTGACGTCCATATAAGGCCGTATTCCTCTCAAGTAAGTCAGTTGCTGCAAGTGCGGTAGTCCGCACAGTGCATCCAGTTCTTCGTCAGTTATCATAAAATCCATGGTTAACTCTTTATTCCGTATGGTTTTGGCGTTTAGCCAATCCAAGTTCGTTATTTTTCGTTTTATGTGGTATCTTTTTGTGGTTAGATACACCTATAATAAACACGTAACGTGCAATCATAGCTTGTAATTTAGCACCTTTGGTGAGATTGTCAATGACTTAATGTATTATTTTTTAATGGTGGGTAATTTTTAGCAATGAATATCAAAGAAATTATAGGGCAGCGCATCACAGAGGCGCGCAAGGCCAACGGATTAACTAGAAAAGCGCTTGCAGAGCTAACTGACGACTTAAAACAGTCCCGGATTAATAACTGGGAGCGTGGTATCAGAACGCCTGGTCCTGAGGAAATTAAACAGCTCGCGAAGGCACTTGATGTGTCGCCAGCATTTCTTATGTGTCTGACTGATAATAAACACCAAAATCGCTATGCAACGCCTGTGGGGGCTTTGATCCCCGTGCTGGATCATCAGCAAGCGTGTGATCCACATCCTTGGGTTCAGGCTGCTAAAGAAGAGGGTGGCGAATTGTTATCGTTTATTCCTGTTAACCATGAATTTTCTGAGTGCTTGAGTGAACATGCGTTTGCATTGAAAATGAAAGATGACAGCATGGATCCGGAATTAAAGAGAGGTGATATTTTAATCGTTGATCCAGAGCAAGAACCGAAGCCTGGTGGTTTTGTTGTGGCACAGCGGGAAGACAGCGGTGAGGTGATTGTTCGTCGGTATAGGCAGTTGTCTGTTCTGAATCGTGAGTGTGAGTTGCTTGCTGTTAATATGGCTTGGGCTGGGGTTCGGATTGATGGTCTTAATAAGGGTAAAATCATTGGGTGGGTAATCAGTCTTATTAGGATATTGGCAAGATAATGGTGTCGGATCACGATCTTTTATTGTGGATATTAATTTCTAGCTGTTTTGAAAACTAATCATTACAATTATGTTTATTGATTTGGACTGCTGAATGAAAGGAAGTTGTATGGTGTTTGGATTGCTTACAGTGGACGATATTAGTTTACTTTCAGAATCGGAAGAGCTGGAATGCAAGAAAGCTGCTGGTTCTGATGGTAATGGTCAATTACCGCATGAGTTTTGGGCAACTTATTCAGCGATGGCGAACACATCCGGCGGGACTGTTTTGTTAGGAATTCAGCAAAAAAAGGACAAATTTGAAGTATATGGCATAAAAAACATTAACAAAGTGCATAAAGAGTTGGTTGATATTGCAAATAACAAGGGTAAAGTTAGTGTTAATTTACTGACTAATCGTTGTATTAAAGAAATCCTCATTGAAGGTAAAAAAATTATACAGATCTATATCCCAAGAGCCACTCGGCAACAAAAGCCTGTTTATCTTAATGGAAATCCTTTTGGTGGAAATGCTTATCAACGTTTACATGAAGCAGATCAAAAACTAAGTGATGAGTCAGTTAAACGCCTGTTAGCCGAGCAAGTAGAGGATAGTCGGGATAATCGAATTTTAAAAGGCTTTGATATAAATGACCTGAGCATGGATACGTTACGTAATTATCGTCAAATTTTTGCTAATCGTACTCCCGGCAATCCTTGGAACCACGAGTCTGATGTGGATTTTTTAAAACGGATTGGAGCTTGGAGGAAAAACCGTGAAACTGATGAAGCTGGTCTGACTCTTGCAGGTCTTTTAATGTTTGGAACTCATCCCATAATTCAAGAAGTGCTTCCTTTTTATATGCTCGATTATCAAGAAAGGTCGGCAGTAAAAACTGAAGCGCGTTGGATTGATCGTGTTACGTTGGATGGTAGTTGGTCAGGAAATTTATTTGATTTTTATCGTAAAATTTATTTAAAACTTATTGATAATTTAAAAATACCATTTGCTTTGGACGGAGATCAACGACGTGAAGAGACGTCAGTTCATATTGCCATACGTGAGGCGCTTGTAAATGTTTTGGTGCATGCTGATTATACAGAAAGGGCGTCTATTCTTATCGTGAAACGGCCAGATATGTTTGGGTTTAGAAATCCTGGGTTAATGAGAATTCCACTGGAAACAGCTTTAGAAGGTGGTGCTCATGATTGTCGGAATCGATTATTGCATCAAATGTTTCGATATGTGGGCATCGGAGATCAAGCTGGTTCTGGAATCCCTAAAATTTTGGCTGGTTGGAAAGATAATCATTGGCGATCTCCAGAGTTGAAGGAGGAACGCGAACCATTCGAGCAAACCATTCTTTCTATGCGTATGATAGATTTATTTCCAGCGAAGATTGTCGAAAACCTTCGAATTCGCTTCAAAGATGAATATGATCAACTTGATCATGCTGGACAGGTAGCTCTTGCAATTGCGGCTTCCGAGGGTACGGTAACACATGAGCGATTAAAACTTCATACTAAATCCCATACATCAGACCTGAGTCGTATTTTGCGTGATTTAGTCCGTAAAAATATGCTTTGCCAAACTGGGTCGAGTCGGGGCGCGGTTTATCATATCCCTGGTTTTGAAACGCCTAATCCAGAAGATGTTTTCGGTATTTCACAGAGCTCCATTACATCCAAATTAGATAATAGCTCTATGAATAACGACACAAGCTTAGCGAATAGCGGCACAAGCTTAGCGAATAGCGGCACAAGCTTAGTGAATAGCGGCACAAGCTTAGCGAATAGCGGCACAAGCTTAGTGAATAACGAGCAGGTAAGAAATGAAGATGGATGTATTATTAGTCAACATATTGGTCGCCCCATAGTAGATGATATTGAAAAAATATCAGAGGATTTAAAAAATAACTTATTCAATATGGCGTTGGATGCTCGGGCAAAAAAACGTTGTTCAACTGAATTACTGAAAAGAATTATTCTTGATATTTGTACTGACAGATATATCACAATTTCTGCACTGTCGGAGCTTTTACAAAGAAAGCCAGGAACGCTGAGAGGACAATATTTATCGCAATTGGTAAAATCAAAACAACTGATAATGGCTTTCCCAACAACACCTAATGACCCTAGGCAAGCTTATATGAAATCAATAAGCAAGAAGCGTTGATTGCGGGATTATGGCCAAGGGTCATTTAACTGTGGCATAAACGTGACGTAACTGTGACAGTCGACCACCGTTTTAAGGTGTTTTAGACTGTTTTTAAGTGTTTTGACGTATCGCAAGGCATTGATATATAACGATTAATACAACAGAGGATCAGGCTTCGAACCAAGGTGTCGGGGGTTCGAGTCCCTCCGAGCGCACCATATAATTTCTTTAAAATCAATGAGTTAATCAACTGTTATCACCGTTCAAGCACTTGGTTATTTACCACGGGCTTGCTTCCAATTGCTAGGTTGAAAACA
>JBCKWE010000077.1:0-5634 GCA_038923045.1 Legionellaceae bacterium | reverse complement strand
AATCTCATGCATGAAAAATACACATACCGTGTAACCTGGTCTGATGAGGATAACGAATACATTGCGTTATGCGCTGAATTCCCGAGCTTAAGCTGGCTTGATAAATCGCAAGATGCTGCGTTTAAAGGGATCCGTCATCTTGTTGCAAATGTGGTAACTGATTTAAAACAAAATAACGAAGCCATTCCAGAAGCGTTGGCAACAAAGCGTTTTAGCGGAAAACTCTTGGTAAGAGTTCCCCCTGATTTACATCGTCAGCTAACATTGGAAGCGTCGGAAGCGCATATATCTTTAAATCGGTATCTCAATGCAAAGCTGACTATGGGGCATGTGGCTTATCGATAAGGATGTTATGCCAGCATGACTCAAATTTATTAAATAATACCTCATCCCAATTATCCTTAACTTAGTGCCATTGCACCATGTCCTTGCAAAATAGCAATTCCTTGCTATATTTAAAGTATAAATCATTTAAATGAGAACGCAAAATGCGTATACATCAAATATTAGCAATGAAGGATGCCTCTGACAAAGGTTATTATTGGATAAGGTTAATACATGAAGAAGATAGTGATGAAGCATGGTCTCAAATAGCATTAGATTTTAGGAACAACCAGTGGGCTGATATGATACCCATCATTGACATTGATGAATCTCCAACATGCTCTGAGCCTGATAAACCTTATAATCCATTACAGTTGACTCATTATTGGTATATACTTCGCCATGGTTCGAAAAAAACTGATTGGCGAATACAAGAAGATGTACTGACAGCATTAGATGCTGATTACAAGGCATGGGAGGCATGTGCCCAACCTGCTTTGCCTCAGGACATCCCGCAGACCGGGCGCTCGTCCGTGAGTGAAGCAGCGCCATTACCAAAACAAAGACCAATAATTACGCTACCTGCCATTAATAATGACAAGCATGTTTTTTTACCTTTTTCAAAAGAGGAAGAATCAGAGGTCGGTCCTCCTAGACGACTTAACCTTGACCCAGCTGCATTGGATTTTTCAACACCAGAAGGAGCATCGATGGCCTTTGCTCTTCTAAATAGTGATTTTTTAAATCTGGATCTGGATTATCCAACAACATCCAAGGATGGTTTGGCATTGATGATTGCTTCATTAGAAGCCACCAAACATAAATTACCCGAGGAAGATCAAACCAAAATAGACCAGCTTCTGAAAAAATTTCGCGGGGCTTATGAGGTAGAAATTTTAAAAGATGCCATTGTCAAGCGTTGCACTACAACAAACGAGTTTAATACCGGCTTGCATAGCCTCAATCAAAAATTAACTGCTCACCTGGACAAAGAGGAAACGCTATATCTTGCCTCAGGTTGGGCTGGCAGGCCTGCGGGTCATAACATAACACTCGAATTAACACCGTTTAGAAATAGCGATGGTGTTTTGATGGTCAAAGGCCGAATACAAAACAGAGGCGCTGGCATTCAACACCATCAGGCCTTCATCAAAGGCACACAACTCGCTTATGATCCGGAGCTTGCGCTTGGAGAAATTCCACTAGAGCAGCTAAAAAACAGTACATTCCTGAGAAATTACCTTCAGCTGAATTTCCTGTCACGGCCTCAAGACAACGGGATTAAATCATCTGAAGATACTATGCTGTCTACAACCTTCAATGAGGAAGATTTTTACAACGTCTTTCTTCCCTCATGGCCAGGCCGTCTTGCGTACTCAGAAAATCCAAGGCCAAGCATCTATCAAAGAGGGCCTACCTGCTCGATTAAACCGTTAATCACCGAGATGCTCAATAGCCTGGCTGATCCCAGCGGGAAACTTGCCAAATTTCATATCACCCTGCATTCATGGGAAAACTTTATTAAACATGTTGGTATCACAGAGGATAATGCAGACCAAATTGCAGCGATACTGCCTAAATTGTCTCGACGAGCACTGAAGCTTAAAGGCAGTGGAATCATGAGTGATGCAGAGACTGGGATGATTAACGCTTTTTGCAAAGACGTCAAGAAAAAAATCGCAGCCGTCTTAAGTGCAAAAATAAAAAGACTGCAATCCCAAACAACGGATATCAACACTAAAATTCAAGAAACAACAGATTATGCCTTGCAACTCCCTGTAATAGACCCAATGCCCACACTCGGTGAGACAAAAGCCTTTAAACAACCAGTAATGCCTCAACCAAGCCTGGTTAATTTTGAGCAATTTATCTCCGAACAACTGCGAAAAGCTTTAAACGCAACAAATGCTAGCTCGCTCAAAACCGCCAAAAGTATCGTGCTTTATTCCCTTAGGGCCCTGCCAAACCCATCCGATGAAGGAGCATGGTCGTCTGTCAAGGACCCTGAGCGGTTTTTAAAAAACCTTGGTGATCTGCAGCAGATTTTGCTTGAATCGGCTGAAAACACTGGCAGGCAATATATTATTACACCCCAACAGGCTTGCATCTGGGGAAAAACGTTCGGAATAACCTATCATTTTTCCAGGCGAAAACTGCCACCAGAACTGAGCGAGTATTATGCCAATGGATTGAAAAATTTAATTGATTACCGCCTCCCAGCATTGTTCTGCCCCTTTTCACCAGAAGACCTCGAAGGCTTTCAAGATGCCATGGCGTTTATTTGCAAAGATAGTCGTCAATCGAGCGAAAACGCTGTCGTAGACAGCCGCCTTACTCCGGAAAGCCCGAATGCTGATATGCATTATTCAAGAATTAAAATTGACAGTTTGAAAGATGCACTGGACAACCCTGAGCTGAAATACCTTTACAATTACAGTAAAACTCAACCAGAAGTGCGAAGAAGTATTAGCATGTCAGGCGATGATGAAATTCGTGGCATTGAAGATACATACAAGTCTTCTTCATGCGACCATCAAAACTACAGCATAGGTACTCATCGAGAATACCTAGCCTTGCGCAAAAGTTTTTTTCTGTTAAATCTCGCCCTTGAGTTTCGAGGAAGAATTACTCATGAGCATCCAAACATGTGCTTTACAACCTACACCACGAAAGGTTCCAGTTATTTTATCGCCATGGTTGATGGGATGGACTCACAAAATAAATCCTGCCATAATCAGGCTGTTTTTGCAGATGCATTTACTGGTTTCGACCAAAATGCAGAACATATTGCGACATTTGATCTGGGTATAGCGTATAAAAAGGCAGGCCTTAGGTTCTTAAGCCATAATGCCCTTGCGATATTCAAGCACCCTGTAGTAATCAATTCGATACCCCTTGGCCCGCTCGAAATTCAGGATCTTCTGGCAGCACGAACAAAGGATGGCCTACCTCTTCAACAAATCGAGCACTATTTTACTGAAAACCTGCCGCGGCTTGTACAACCTTTCTTTCAATCACTCTTCATGACGCTTCTCTTTAAAGCCGATAAAAACACCGATAAAAACACCTTCGAATCACCACTCATAGCCGCATTGAACCGTTCACCTCCAGACAGGGAAATAGACAACTTCTTTGCATTTCTGCTCGTCTCACTTAAACAGGCCCGCGCTACACACTCCTGGGCAATCTACTTCTTTCTCCTGCGAGCCAATGCAATATCGTTGTCTTATTGCCTGCATCATCAGAGCAAGAGTCCGAGAACACAAAAGCTGGTCGCCTCATTCAGCAAGGAACTCGATGTCGCAAGCTCCAAGTCAAACCTGAAAAAAATGACAGAACCTGCTCACGCAACGTTTGATAATTGCCTCATGTCGATGGTGCCTTATTTTTCAAATTTTCCAGCCATGATGCCCACTATTCATACTATTCGAGCAACATTAACTGTCACGCAACCTGATATCACCCTAAATGCTGACTTCAATCTTCGAGAAGACATGCATTACGGTGATTTTTTAATTAAAAATTTACCTCATTTGGCTGACAGCGTAGAACGGGAAAAGGTAAAGACCACAATGCTTCCCGGCTGGATAGCTGATCATAACTTATACTCCGAACTGTTTAAAATGAACTATCCCGCGCAGGAGCTTTCTCCAGGTTACTATGAATTTATCGATGAAAAAGAAATCACCTATCGGATTCATTCGCCGTCCGAACATTCAATTCGTATTTTTCGATCTTTTGTAGAAGACGATGGTCAGACGGCTAGCTACAGTTTTCAAAAATATGATCCCTTTAATCAGTATGGACTAGATACAGAGCACCCTTGTTCACGCGATACAGATGGTTACCTGCAATCAGATGCGGTGGCCTGGTTCAAGGTTGGCAGCGATAAAAAAGTACGCGTTATTAATAGAAAAACCGACGATCTGATGTGCCACGCCACCCCTGACAAGATCTATCATCCAAAAAACAAGCATTTGGTATTGCTTAACAGCTATGATCAACCCGTAATCAACGCGCTCGCTCGAATTACGTCTCAAAAACAAATGCTTGCCTGGAAGGATGATGTGTCTGGTGAACTTACAAGCATTGAATTAAAAGAATTTGGCATGCGATTCGATCAGGAGATAGGTCAAGATGGCGGCGTGCAATGGATGAGCTCAAAACATTTTGGATACTACATTGACACTCACCAGAAAAATGATTCTTTTGAACCCATTCCTCACTATCTCGTCCTAACCAATGATGAAGGAAAACAAAAACTTATTTGCCCCTCCCGACGGTATGCACCTGAAAAAATCAAATTTGCAAAACCAGTACAGCTCAAAATAGACAGTGATACAGTAGAACAGTTGTTCACCTATAATATTGATTCAAAAGGCAGGATAGGTCTGCCAGAAGAGCCAAAAGCACTGCTCTACTTCATCTATTTGTCGCTTGAAAAACAGGATTACTCTCATGCTTTTGAAGCCTTAAAAAAATTGAGGCAACATCCGGACGACTGGGATGAATCCATGTCAAACATGATGCACTATTTTGAACTCCCAAATCCTAATGAAAAAGACAAACTCAATAAACAACCACTGGCTTTGGCACTACGACTTCAGCTAAAAGCCATCATGCTGTCCCAGACCGCCAAGGAAATGAGTGTTCCGCAAAAAGAATCCCTGACGAAGGATTACATCAATTACCTCAATCAATTAAATAGCATTCAGGGGTTCCAAAGGCTCAGCTTGGAGCATGAACGATTGCTTTATAATGTGTTAGCCGAAGTTCTGTTCTCTACAGATGAAGGCTTGATTTTAGAAAGTCGCATGCTGTACCTGCAAGCGCAATCATGCTCGTTTCCTGAAGAATTTACATTACAAACGGGTTTCTTTAGGCCAGAGCTACATATTCGGGCACTCTCTGCCGAGTGGCGCTGGATTGATCACGCAATGCAAAAAACCATGATTTCTGCATTAGAACATCCCGCAGCAATCGCATTTACCATGCGACCTGGGATTGCATTTGTACATAATTTTCTCTTCTATTACAGTATATTGCAACAAGATACACCCAAAAACAAAGTTGAGGAAATCAGAGAGCTATTAAAAGCATGTCGATACGATACTGACTGTCGGGTCATCTGTGTGCGGGCTCTTTTATTGAGCGTTTTGTCAAATCCGGCAGCGTTTCCACCCTGTCAAACACTCTTTGAACTGTCAGAAGCACAACAAAATACAGCGCCTGAAAAGGCTTCTGAACTGGAAATTACCCTTACAGCGCTTGTTAGGGGAAAAAAACCCGTACCAGAATTATCATGGCTTG
>JBCKWE010000076.1:0-5712 GCA_038923045.1 Legionellaceae bacterium | reverse complement strand
GGTAGTTCAGGGTGGTTTAGGGCCATTAATGTTTTAAATGCCACAGAGCGATGACGACAAGCGCCTACTTTTTGGTTAATTAATGCATCCAGATAGTCTTGTGGCATTGGGTTAGGACTGGTTAATACTAACTTACCTTCGCCAAATGTTCGAAACCAATCAATCCATGATTGAATTTCTAGATCCGTGATAGTGGGGGTTGGGACTGTTTGTGATTTGACAAGAAAATCCAAGGTAATGGTTTTAGCGCCATTATTGCTGCGAATGTAGTATAAATTATCTCGCCTAGAATACTTAATTTCATGGTCTTTATCGTTGCCTGACGTATGAAAATGAGAAATAGTATCTGTGGTTGAAAGCGAGGCGATGGGTTGCCATCTTGAATCCAAATCAAATGTCTGTTTGCCAACGTGTCCACCATGCGTTACTCCTTTTCCCAATGTTAATACATCGGAAACCGATAGGAGTTGGTCGCAAGGTATCAAATCAAGATCCCCTGTGTTTTGAAGGGCAAATGGCTGCTTGCTGCCAGGTGTCTCTGACAGTGAAACATGATTGTACGTCGATAGCCGATAGCACGATGGACACGGATGGTTATCACCGCTTGTTGCATTGAAAATGCGCGTTAAATTAAACGAGGCATCGGGACTTGGCGTTGTATCGGCATCCATTGGTATTGGCTTGGATGGGTCTCTCTTTTCAGAGATTGCTGCTACTTGATTTTGCCCTGGAGGTATAGGTAATGACGCTTGAAGAGCACGCTCACTATCCGACTCGTATGTTACGTATCCCACATCGCTTTTCAGGTTGGCACTTTGTTTGATCGCTACACAATACTTAGGCGGCAAATATACTTTTTCAATGCCCATTAGTAACGCCTGCAACTGCGCATCTTCCATCCAATCCTTAAAATTTGACCCCCTATATAGCGCTCCTCCTATGGTTAACAGCTGTAACCTTGGCATGGCAATAAGCATCTTTTTTAAGTTTTCTGCTGAAATAATATAACCGCTTTCTAAATTAAGTGATTCTACTGTAGCAGGCCAAGCTACGTTATCAACGTAGCTAAAATTCGACATGTAGTCAATAATGGATAATGACCTAAGGTCAGTTGTTGATTTAAATAAATTATCAATATCATTTATCACAGTCCCATCACTAAAAGATAGACTGTTTAATGCGATTGATTTTACCCTAGGAAGATTGTATGTCTGAAGAATGGAACCGACAGCATCATTGCCATTGAAAGATAGGTATGTTTTTTTAGCATGGTTTAATAAAACCGAGAGCGCTTCATCTAAGTGAAAGGTATCTCCGTAATCAAAGTTTAATCTTAATTCAGTTAAATCAGTAATGCCCTGCAAAACAGGCTTAAGTTTTGCGGCACTGATAGTCATAGTCCTGCCGTATCCTCCAGTTATCGTTAATTTTTCCAGGTGAGTCATACGAATAGAATTCATAAATGAATAGCCACTGATATCACCGTTTATTTCCAGCGTGGTTAATGCGGATGCTGCCTCAATAAGGGATTGAGTTGTTGCACAAGCTTCAGGGGTTGTCTCATTTAAACCACCTAATCTAAGCGATGCTAGTTTGGGCAAGTGAAATCCAGGACTGAACGTTCCTGTTAAAGTCGCGTCACCCAAATCCAATCGACGGCAATGGGGTGCTGCTTGCATCAATGGTTCGATACATTTAGCATCACAGCGCTCGCTCATTTTTATGGATTTCAATTTTTCTAGTGGATGAGGCAGGTTGCAAGGCTCAGTAAAATCACCAGATACAAACAGTGAGTTTAATTCTGGCATTTCATTCTGACACAGGTGCTCTAATGCATAATCATTAGTTCGAATAAGCGTTAGAAAGTTCAGTTGGGAAAAATCCAGCCCTGCTGGATTGAAAACTTCACTATACTGACTAGTATCAAGCGTCAGGCTTTTAAGCGTGTTTTTCTCTATCACCTTGAAGCCTAGAGCCATAGGGCATTGAGCCCCTAGGACTAAATGTTTAAGCCCTGTTACGTTAATAGCTATCGCTGTAGCATCTACGGGCATACTTTCTACCGTCAAACATTTTAGTTCAGGCGTCAATAATTGACCCAATACCGATAGGGGATGCTCTGCATCTAAAGTCGTTAAATCTAAACGCAGAGATAATGGGCTATTTTTAAGTTTATAAGTTCCTATAGTAACCATTTGAAATGGGGTGGCCTCCTCTTCTTCAGGCCCACTCATATCATAACCTTTATCATCTTTTCCACTCAATTGATCAATACACACATGACCGCTTTCATTAAGATAAAATTTGCTATCATCCGTTAATTCGAGTATCTGATAGTTTTCAGTCAACTTAATACTCGGCCAATTTTCCTTTAATTTATCTTTTATTCGCTGTGGGTAGTAGGCAGCATCATTCCGATAGGTAGATAACTGCACAAGTAAAGCATTTTCAAACGAGGTTAATTCTGATGCCTCCACCGCTTTAATTTTCTCTAGGCTGTGTGTCGTCTTGGCTAAATAAAGTGCGTTGATTGTTTTTGACTGCTCTGGCGTTCGACCAAGAAGCGCTTCTAACTCAACTCGTTGAAGAATGGCTAATTTATCATTGGGTAAGTTTAATTGCGCCAAGGCTTGCGCAGTTAAAACGTCTTTAAATTCAGGTTTGATTTGTCTAAGACAGTCCTCACTGAACAAACTTATATCATCAAGTAATGTAAAGCTTGGATCCTGCCAAACATAAATGTTAAATCCCTCGCCCAATAACGCTGCCAATAACACTTTAACGTCGAAATACATCAAACTATCCCAGTTTTCAGCCCACCAATCCGCTAATATCAACACTTTTTTCTTAACAGTTCCCGCAGGTGTCAATTTCCGCCAACAAGCCGTGCTTCCCTGCGCTAACCGCCCAGCGTCCAAAGCCCCTTGCGGTTTACTTGTAAACGCCTGCGCCGTACTGGTTTCAAAGTAGGTAAGATGCTTGAACTTAGGGTTCGTTGGTGTGTTGCTTGCAATGACTTGATTAGTATCATGCGGCATAATGCTTCTCTTCATTGATGGCTAATTTATATAATAGACGCTTTTTTGCAAAATGCCACGTCTCAGTTGGACTTTGGATAAACAATGAAACAATATCAATTAGTTATTGGTTTTTAGCCATTTACCTAAAAATATCCTCACATATTCAGCAAGATTTTTCGCTGTAAGTAACCGTTCATTTACCTCAACATGATATTCATTTGCATTTTTCATCTGTATAATTTTTAGAGGATTGCCACTGATAGCACGTATAGTTAAACAATTTGTGTTTAATAGTTGACACGTTGCGATCACCGCGTAATCTTCCATCGCAACCGCTCTAGAGTTTGATTTTAATATTTTCTCAATAAGCTCCTTCGTTTCAGGGAATGTATCTGTTGTGGCAATTCGGCCATAAAAAACTGAGAAGTTTTTAAAAGAAGGTAATGTTTTAACAAATTTGAGGATCTCATTGTTAGGTTTCAATAATGCCGAATAAATTAAATCTGAATTCGGATTTACGTGATTAGTACGTTTTACACTCATGTCAAGGTGTTCAACTTGAAAAACCTCACTCCCAACTACAATGTCCCCATATTTTAATTTGGAATCCAGTTGACCTGCTGTTCCCCCAAACAAAATAAATTTAGGATGATACGTATTAATTAAGGCCGCAGTAGTTGCAGCTGCATACACTTTACCAATGCCTGTATTCATCAGCATAACTGGATGATGTTCAAATGTACCACAATAATATTTTATGCCTCCTCTCTGAACCTTCTGATAAGGTGCAATCATTTTTAATAGATTCGGACTTTCTGTGACAGTTGCTGTTTCTATTACAAAAACAGGTTTTCCAAGGCATGAATCACCATGTGCACTGCATAAGTGAATCCAAAAAAAAGTGACCAGCGCAGTACTTATTTTTTTCAGAAAATCACTACTCATGGTCATTCCCCCACCATTTGGATTATTTGGACTTATGACAAAAACATCCGAGCAGTCCTTCCGTTTAAAATATAGCAACTAAATTGAAATATATCAATTTTTTGGTCTGCCATTAATAACACTTGTTGCAAACATTCATTTTAATCGCCAGAAGTTATATATTCGATGCATATTAACGCATAAAGAATATGACAAGGGATCATTTTTGTCAGTGGCACAAAAGCACAGAGAGACGATTTTTTCTCTAAATGGGGTCGTGTCTGACAAAACAGGTGATTTTCGAGCCATCCCAAGATTTTTAGAGTGCTTTCTGGTTAAAAGACCCTTGTATTTCGTCACTTAGAACGTTAAAATACAAGGGTCTTTTAACCAGAAAGGTGCGATTGTGGACCGCGATATTGAACAAGATCTATTGTTTTGGAAACAGAAAAGAAATAGGATGCCACTTTTATTACGTGGCGCACGTCAGGTTGGCAAGTCGTTTATTGTAGAAAAATTTGGTCGCGCTCATTTTGATAATCTAGTCACGGTTAATTTTGAGCAGGATCCACTCCTGGCTCGTTGTTTTGATACGTTGCATCCACATGACATTGTCACCGCGTTATCCTTGTCGCTTCATCAAAAAATCGAACCGGGAAAAACACTGCTTTTCCTAGATGAAATTCAGGATTGCCCCAACGCTATTCGTGCGCTGCGTTATTTTAAAGAGCAATATGCAGCACTTCATGTGATTGGTGCGGGCTCCTTGCTGGAATTTACATTAAATCAAGACGATTTTCGCATGCCAGTTGGACGAGTACAGTCACTTTATTTAAAGCCACTGTCGTTTAAGGAGTTTTTATCGGCAATGGGTTATTCTGATTTGCGTGAATTTTTAGAGCATGTTGATTTGAAGAAGGCAGTCCCTGTGCCTGTTCATCTGGCACTTTTGAAACTGGTCAGGCATTACATGGTGTTGGGTGGAATGCCGGGCGTGCTGCAAGCTTATCTGTCTACCGCTGATACGTCAGCCAATACAACACGCACCTATGATTTGGCTGAAGCTGAATTACACCAAACAATTCTGCTAGGCACCTATCGACAGGATTTTAGTAAATACACGAAGCACACTCAGCTCCAATATGTTCAACGTGTGTTTGAAAAAGCGCCAGGGCTCGTGGGCAATCATGTGAAATATGCAAATGTAGATCCCGGTGCGCGCTCGCAGAATATAAAGTTGGCACTTGAATTATTACAGCACGCTGGATTGATATATCCCATATATAGTACAGCTGGATCAGGGCTGCCATTGATAACGTTAGTCAATGAAAAAAAGTTTAAAATAGTGTTTCTTGATGTCGGATTAATGGCACGCGCAAGTCGACTGACAGCGGATCTGTGGTTGGAGGAGAATCTTCTTCTGGTCAATCGCGGCGCCATTGCTGAGCAGTTTGTTGGGCAGGAGCTCCTAGCTTACGCGTCTCCTCTTGACGCGTCACAAGTGTATTTTTGGTGCCGAGAGAAAAAATCCAGCATGGCCGAGGTTGATTTTATCACGGCATTTGGTTCGAAAATCATTCCTATTGAGGTCAAGGCCGGTTCAACGGGTCAACTTAAATCGTTGCAGATATTCATGCATGAAAAAACGCTTGATTTAGGTTTACGTATCTCACAACAGCCGCTGACGTTTGATGGCACTATTTTGTCAGTGCCTCTGTATATGGTGGGCGAGCTTTCGAGGCTTATAACGATACTTTAATCGTAATGA
>JBCKWE010000075.1:0-5733 GCA_038923045.1 Legionellaceae bacterium | reverse complement strand
TAATTGACTCTACTTATACTTTTCCAATTAACACATCAGGAGGTGTTCACATGGCCGGTCACAGTAAATGGGCTAATATTAAATTTAGAAAAGGAGCGCAAGACGCCAAACGTGGGAAAATATTTACGAAATTAATTCGTGAAATTTCCGTGGCAGCGCGTACAGGCGGTGGCGATGAATCAGCCAATGCGCGGTTACGCGATGCAGTAAGCAAAGCGCTGAAATCCAACATGAAGCGTGACACCATTGATAATGCCATCAAACGAGGCGTTGGTGGTCTTGATGGCGCTAATATGGCTGAGATGTGTTACGAAGGGTATGGGCCAGGTGGTGTTGCTGTTTTGGTGGATTGTCTTTCTGATAATAAAAATCGAACCGTATCGGAAGTCCGGCATGCGTTTACCAAGCATGGTGGAAACCTGGGCACTGATGGTTCAGTGTCATATCTATTTACCAAGCAGGGCGAAATTTTGCTGGCACCCACCACGCAAGATGAGCTGGCGATGGATGTCGTCATTGAAGCGGGTGCAAACGATGTAGCCGTTGAAGACGGTCAAATCGAGGTGATTACATCGGTTGAAGCTTATCACGCCGTTTTATCTGCTCTGAGTGCATCAAAGCTTGACGTTGAACATTCGCATATCACCATGCGCGCGCAAATGACGGTTTCGTTGGATCAACTCGCCGCCATTAGCATGGAGAAATTGATTGATGCGTTAGAGGATCTGGATGATGTGCAGGAGGTCTTTAGCAATGCTGAATTTCCTGAGAGCCTCGTTGAATCAGACGAATAATGACTGTTATCTTAGGGATTGATCCTGGCTCACGTGTTACAGGCTATGGAATTATCAGGGAATGCAACTGTAAACTGGAATACATTGACAGCGGTTGTATTCGTACCGCAGATGGCGAATTAAGCCAACGATTGCTGGAGATTTTTAATGGCATTTGCCAATTAATGGAAAAGTTTAGTCCAACCGAGGTGGCCATAGAAGAGGTGTTTATGCATGAGAACCCAAGCTCCGCTTTGAAATTGGGGCATGCGCGGGGAGTGGCCATGGTGGCGTGTGCATCGCATCGGGTTAAGGTGAGTGAATATTCTGCTCGTGAAGTTAAGCTGTCGCTGGTCGGGTATGGCGCCGCTAAAAAAGAGCAGGTTAATTACATGGTGGTTAATTTGTTGATGTTAAACAACGCACCACAAAGTGATGCGGCCGACGCACTGGGGATTGCCATTTGCCATAGCCACATGCGCAATAGTCCACATGCGATAGGTCCGCGACGTACAACGAGGAGATGGGTTCAATGATTGGTAGGTTATGTGGTCGCATTGCGGATAGGCAACAACCTGGAAAACTGGTGGTTGATGTTAATGGGGTAGGCTATGACGTTGAAACGTCTTTGCCCACGTTTTTCATACTGGAAGCACAGGTGGGTGCGATTGAATTACACATTCACACTATCGTGCGTGAAGATGCCTTATTGCTGTATGGTTTTCATGATAAACAGGAGCGCGCTTTATTCAGGGCATTGATTAAAGTAAATGGTGTCGGCCCTAAAATGGCGATTGCCATTCTTTCCAGTATCAGCCCGGATGAATTTATTCACTGTATTCATCAACAAAATACAGATCTTTTGGTTAAATTGCCCGGCATTGGTAAAAAAACGGCTGAGCGTCTGGTTGTTGAAATGAAAGACAGTATACAGCAGCTACCAGGTACCGTGGTAGCAAACGCAAAACAAGTGGCTAATCTTAATCAATCAATTGAGGCCATTAGCGCATTGGAAGCGTTGGGATATAAACGCCAGGAAGCCGTTAAAGCAGTTAATAGGATTGATGATGGCCAGACTACCTGTGAACAGTTGATTCGGCAGGCATTGCAGATTCTGGCGGGGCGGTAGGGCGTCTGGATCAACCTTATTTTTCTACCATATACCCGACACCGCGGATTGTGCGGATAAAACTGGCATTGAGTTTTTTACGTAAATTATGTATATGTACTTCCAGCGCATTGCTATCCACGTCATCATCCCAACCATAAATACTTTGCATTAATTGATCACGTGATAAAACCTGCCCATTGTTTTCCAATAACTTTTGCAGCAATGCGAATTCTCGTCGTGGGACATTAAGCGCCATACCATCCAACATGACAGCATGTGCTGCGGGATCCAGTGTTATATTTCGATAGCGAAGTATGGTGTCTGCGCGTCCCTGAGAGCGCCGGATTAATGCACGTATTCTGGCACCTAGCTCGTTTAAATCAAAGGGTTTGATGATGTAATCATCGGCACCACTGTCCAATCCCTTGATTCGGTCTTCTACGGAGTCTGATGTCGTCAATATGATAATGGGCGTTGTATTCTGATCTTGTCGAATGCTTTGAAGCAAGTTTATTCCAGAGAGTATTGGCAGGTTCAAATCCAGAATAATAAGCTCAAACGACTCGGTTTTAATGACGGAACGCGCTGTTTCGCCGTCCTTGAGCCAGTCGACAACATAGCCAAACTGGATTAGGCCTGTTTTAAGCGCATTACCGAGTAATTCGTCGTCTTCAACCAGTAGCAATCGCATGCGTATTCCTATTTCTAGTTAACCCATACCTACTTAACTTGAGGGACTTCCTCAAGTTTTTCTATCGCGTGTCGAGTCAGGTACATTGCCTGGATGAATACAAAAACCAGCATGAATCCTGCACCGCCAAACAATTTAAAGTTAACCCAAACATCCGTGTCAAAATGGTAGGCCACATAAATATTTAATGCACCCATCAGCATGAAATAGATAGCCCAAGCAATATTTAAGCGTAACCAGATTTTTTTGGGTAAATTAATATTGCCTTCCATCATTTTCTGAATCAGAGGTTTTTTGCCGATAAAAGATGAAGCTAGAAATACCAATGATGATAACCAATAAATCCCGGTGGGTTTCCACTTGATGAACCAAGGATTGTGGAAGAACAAGGTGGCTCCACCCAGAACCAAGATCAAGCCCAGACTAATTAAATGTAATCTTTCATAGCGTTGGTGTTTAATTCTATGAAATACAACCTGGACGACCGAGGCGGCCATGGCAACGGCCGTCGCTGTGTAAATACCATAAAATTTATAAAAAATAAAAAAAAGCAGGATGGGGAAGAAATCGAACAGTATTTTCATTGTGATAACCATGACCTTAAGTGTATTTCAAGTATAGCACAGGATTGGGTGTGTGAGTTGTTATTACGAGGACGGGGGTGTATCGCGCTTTAACTTGATTTTAGGCTCTGTACCATCTGCCAGACGCGTGAGATTCCCATGGTGTTTGTATACCACGAACATCGTAATAATGGCTAATGGGATAAATGCACTCATGTTTTGGATCACAAATAATGAATAAAAAGGGGCGAATACAATGGCTACAACGGCGGCTAAAGACGAATAACGGCTGAGTAGGATAACTGCAAGCCAGGTTGCAATAACCATGCCACCCAGCAGCCAATGAAATCCAAGTAGCGCGCCCAATGCGGTGGCAACACCTTTGCCGCCTTTAAATTTGAAAAATAGAGGAAACATATGACCCATTACCGCAGCCAGACAAATCAAGCCAAGTGTGTGTGCGTTTGCACCGAGTAATTTAGCTAAAAATACGGGTAAAAAGCCTTTCAGCATATCGGCAATCAAAACGGTAATGGCGCATTTTGGGCCTGCGATACGCAAAATATTGGTAGCACCGGGATTTTTTGAACCTTCAGTTCGTGGATCGGGTAAAGAAAACATTCGGCATACAATAACGGCTGAGCAAACAGAACCGACAAGGTAACCCACGACCATGTAAAACAATGACAAGACAGTTGCAAACATAAAACCTCCCTAGTGTTACGTGCATGATTTATTTAAGCGTTGGTGGGCCGTATAGGGGTCGAACCTATGACAAAGAGATTAAGAGTCTCCTGCTCTACCAGCTGAGCTAACGGCCCCCACTTGATTGAATCATACTTGATTTTGGTTTAATTTCAAGTTTTATGGTGAATTCGCTATAAACACAACGCCATCCTGATTAATAGCAGCAATTAACGCTTTATTCTGCAACGCTTGAAGATGGACGATATCAAACGTGTAAATGATGGGCAAATCATCCACGGCATTCCATACCCAGATATTCTGGGTGAACAGAACGTAGGGTGGGCAAAGGGCCACAAGCCCGTGCCCACCAGAACTAGGCATGGTGGGCACGTCGCTCCCGCTTCTTTGCCCACCCTACATCAAGATTCTGCGAAACTAATTTTATTCAACAGGCATTTGGGCCTTTAAAATAGCGGACTCTAACGTTCACCCAGAATTGCTGAATTTATATACAGTAATTTGAAATGAACTGTAGAAAAGGTTCGGAGCCAAAATGAATCAACGCGTTAATAATTTAGGACCACGTGATGTCCCTGTAAGACTAAGCGCAACAGCAGGAGTAATTTCGCCTCTAGTGAGATTGCTTGGCGATGCTAATACGCTGGTCAGAAGAAACTCAGTAGGAGCGCTTTCGAGCCTTGCAGTAAACACAACCAATCAAGCAGCCATCGCAACAACAGGAGGAATTGCGCCGCTAGTGAGATTGCTTAGCGATGTTAATACGCTGGTCAGAGGAAACGCAGCAGGAGCGCTTTCGAACCTTGCAGTAAACACAACCAATAAAACAACCATCGCAACAGCAGGAGGAATTGCGCCTCTAGTGAGATTGCTTGGCGACGCCAATATGCTGGTTAGAAAAAACGCAGCCGGAGCGCTTTCGAACCTTGCAGTAAACACAGCCAATCAAGCAGCCATCGCAACGGCAGGAGGAATTGCGCCTCTAGTGAGATTGCTTGCCGATGCTGATACGCAGGTCCGAAAAAATGCAGCCGGAGCGCTTTTGAATCTTGCAGCAAACATAGCCAATCAAGCAGCCATCGCAACGGCAGGAGGAATTGCGCCTCTAGTGACATTGCTTGCCGATGCCAATACGCTGGTCCGAAAAAATGCAGTAGGAGCGCTTTTGAATCTTGCAATAAACACAGCCAATGAAGCAGCCATCGCAACGGCAGGAGGAATTGCGCCGCTAGTGACATTGCTTAGCAATGCTGATACTGAGGTCAGACAAAATGCAGCCGGAGCGCTTTTGAATCTTGCAGTAAACACAGCCAATGAAGCAGCCATCGCAACGGCAGGAGGAATTGCGCCTCTAGTGACATTGCTTAGCGATGCTGATACTGAGGTCAGACAAAACGCATCCGGAGCGCTTTTGAATCTTGCAGCAAACACAGCCAATCAAGCAGCCATCGCAGCGGCAGGAGGAATTGCGCCTCTAGTAAGATTGCTTAGCGATGCTGATACTGAGGTCAGACAAAATGCAGCCGGAGCGCTTTGGAATCTTGCAATAAACACAACCAATCAAGCAGCCATCGCAACGGCAGGAGGAATTGTGCCTCTGGTAAGATTGCTTAGCGATGCTGATACTGAGATCAGAAAAAATGCGGCAAGAGCGCTTTCGAATCTTGCAGTAAACACAACCAATGAAGCAGCCATCGCAACGGCAGGAGGAATTGTGCCTCTGGTGACATTGCTTAGCGATGCTGATACTGAGGTCAGACAAAATGCAGCAAGAGCGCTTTGGAAGCTGGCAGTAAACACAACCAATAAAAAAGCCATCGCAACGGCAGGAGGAATGTCGCCTCTGCTGAGATCCCTTAGCGATGCTGATACTGAGATCAGAAAAAATGC
>JBCKWE010000074.1:0-5814 GCA_038923045.1 Legionellaceae bacterium | reverse complement strand
TCCAATCTTGCAGTAAACACAGTCAATGGAGCTGCCATTGCAACGGCAGGAGGAATTGCGCCGCTAGTGCGTTTGCTTGGCGACGCCAATACGCTGGTCATAAAAAATGCGGCAGGAGCGCTTTCAAATCTTGCAGTAAACACAGTCAATAAAAAAGCCATCGCCACGGCAGGAGGAATTGCACCGCTGGTGAGATTACTTGGCTATGCTAATGCGCTGGTCCGAAGAAATGCAGCAGGAGCACTTTCCAATCTTGCAGTAAACACAGTCAATGAAGCAGCCATCGTAACGGCAGGCGGAATTGCGCCGCTGGTGCGTTTGCTTGGCGATGCCGATACGGAAGTCAGAAAAAATGCGGCAGAAGCGCTTTCGAATCTTGCAGTAAACTCAACCAATAAAAAAGCCATTGCCACGGCAGGAGGAATTGCGCCGCTGGTGCGTTTACTTGGCGATGCTGATATGGAGGTCAGACAAAATGCAGCAGGAGCGCTTTCGCACCTTGCAATAAACGCAACGAATAAAAAAGCCATTGCCACGGCAGGAGGAATTGCGCCGCTGGTGAGATTGCTTACCGATGCTAATGCGGAGGTCAGAGAAAATGCAGCAGGAGCGCTTTCGAACCTTGCAGTAAACACAGTCAATGAAGCAGGCATCGCTGCGGCAGGAGGAATTGCGCCGCTGGTGAGATTGCTTACCGATGCGAATGCGCTGGTCAGAAGAAATGCAGCAAGAGCGCTTTCCAATCTTGCAGTAAACGCAGTCAATGAAGCAGCCATCGTAACGGCAGGAGGAATTGCGCCGCTGGTGAGATTGCTTGGTGATGCTAATGCGGAGGTCAAAAAAAATGCAGCAGAAGCGCTTTCAAAACTTGCCCTAAACACAGCCAATGAAACTGCCATTGCAGCGGCAGGAGGAATTGCGCCGCTGGTGCGATTGCTTGACGATGCTGATATGGAGGTCAGACAAAATGCAGCAGGAGCGCTTTGGAACCTTGCACTAAACACAACCAATAAAAAAGTCATCGCTACGGCAGGAGGAATTGTGCCTCTGGTGCGTTTGCTTGACGATGCTGATGCGGTGGTCAGAAAAAATGCAGCAGGAGCGCTTTCGAATCTTGCAGTAAACACAGTCAATGAAGCAGCCATCGCAACGGCAGGGGGGATTTCGCCACTGGTGAGATTGCTTGACGATGCTGATGCGGACGTCAGAGAAAATGCGGCAGGAGCGCTTTCGAATCTGGCAGTAAACACAGTCAATGGAGCAGGCATCGCAACGGCAGGAGGAATTTCGCCACTGGTGCGTTTGCTTAGCGATGCTAATACGGAGGTCAGAAGAAATGCGGCAGGAGCGCTTTGGAGCCTTGCAATAAGCGCAACCAATAAAAAAGCCATCGCCACGGCAGGAGGAATTGCACCGCTGGTGAGATTACTTACCGATGCTAATGCGATGGTCAGAAGAAATGCAGCAGGAGCACTTTCCAATCTTGCAGTAAACACAGTCAATGAAGCAACCATCGCCATGGCAGGAGGAATTGCGCCACTGGTAAGATTACTTAGCGATGCTAATACGGAGGTCAGACAAAATGCAGCAGGAGCGCTTTCGAACCTTGCACTAAACACAACCAATAAAGAAGCCATTGCAGCGGCAGGCGGAATTTCGCCCCTAGTGCGATTACTTGGCTATGCGGATATGCTGGTCAGAAGAAATTCAGCAGGAGCGCTTTCTAATCTGGCAGTAAACACAGTCAATAAAAAAGTCATCGCAACGGCAGGCGGAATTGCGCCGCTGGTGAGCTTGCTTGGCGATGAGGATATGGGCGTCAGAAAAAATGCAGCAAGAGCGCTTTGGAGCCTTGCAATAAACGCAGCCAATAAAGAAGCCATCGAAACGGCAGGCGGAATTGCGCCGCTGGTGAGATTACTTAGCGATGCTGATACGGAAGTCAGAAGAAATTCAGCAGGAACGCTTTCGAATCTTGCACTAAACACGGCCAATGAAGCAACCATCGCCATGGCAGGAGGAATTGCGCCACTGGTGAGATTACTTAGCGATGCTAATACGGAGGTCAGAGAAAATGCAGCAGGAGCGCTTTCTAATCTGGCAGTAAACGCAGCCAATAAAAAAGCCATTGCAGCGGCAGGCGGAATTGCGCCACTGGTACGATTACTTGGCGATGCGGATATGCTGGTCAGACGAAATTCAGCAGGAGCGCTTTCAAATCTGGCAGTAAACACAGTCAACAAAACAGCCATCGCAACGGCAGGCGGAATTACGCCGCTTGTGAGCTTGCTCGACGATGCGGATATTCTATCCAGAAAAAATACAACAAGAGCGCTTTGGAACCTTGCAATAAGATCAACCAATAAAAAAGCCATCGCAGCGGCAGGCGGAATTTTGCCTCTGCTGAGATTGCTTGGCGATGCTGATACGGAGATAAGAGAAAACGCAGCCGGAGCGCTTTCCAACCTTGCAGTAAACACAGTCGATGAAGCCGCCAACGCAACGCTAGGAGGAATTGTGCCTTTGGTGAGTTTGCTTGGCGATGCTAATATGGAGGTCAGAGAAAACACGGCAAGAGCTCCTTTGAATTTAGCAACCAACAATACAAACAATCAAACAAAGATTATTAATGCGAATGCTTTATCAAAACCAGAGCAACAGACCCGAGATTCAGATCTAGGAGTACGAAAGAATGCGCAAGAAGTCATTAATGCTTATCAACCTGCCCTGAGAGCACAGCCAGTAATAGCTGCGATTAATACAGACGCATCATTCAGATTGGCTTTTTTTCCTAGCTTGAAAAATGATCATGCCGGTGTCACCGGAAGCTCTCGTAGCGACTCGAATGTGTTTTTAGGCGGATACTGCATGTAATTCATCTTCAAACCCAAAAAACCTAAGATCCTTGATACGCTGTGGGTATAAAGTACCATCAAGGTGATCACATTCGTGTTGCAGGACCCTGGCATGAAATCCGGTGGCCGTACGCGTAATCAACTGCCCATCCAGATCGTAGCCCTGATAGCTAATTTTATTAAAGCGCGGAACCAAGCCGCGCAAGCCTGGCACACTTAAACACCCCCTCCCAGCCATCGACCATTTCATCGGACAGGAATTTAATCACCGGATTAATCAACACGGTAAACGGGATGGGATCCTCATCAGGATAGCGCGCATTGTCATCAAATCCGAACATGATAATACGCAGGTTGCAGCCAATTTGCGGTGCGGCAATGCCGACACCACCTTCATCTAACATGGTGTCGCGCATGTCTTTTACAATTGCCCGGATGTTCACACTCAATATGTCCTCAACGAACAATGAAGGTGTGGCTAATTGCTGGTTTCCCATTTTAACAACGACTTTGATGGTCATCTGTCTATCTCAAGTTTTGCATATGTTGACATTATAACCCACCAGCCCTGCTGCATTGATACATTTATCCCATGGCACAGGCACGCGATGCCGTGAGGCTGCGTAAAACAAGGCATTGCGCGTCAAAAATGGCTATTTTTAAATCAATTACATGTAGCAAATGCCTTGATACATTTATGATACGCACTGCTACACGACAAACACTGCTAGAAAGATACAAACCTAGCTGTGTTCAGTAACCACAATGGTTTTTGGCGTGCCAAACTTGACGCGGGTGTAAGTTTTATATTTATTTGGCAGGAAAATTTAAACTTTAAATGGCATACATGGCCGCCAAAATAAGCATGATTAACATGGCGTCATGGGCCACGATTACTGCTCCATAGCACGACTCTTAATCATGGGGCGCAATTGTCTTTTTTTAATATAGGTATTAAGGCCAATATGGTTGCTATAGCCTAAAAAAATTGCGATTTTCCTAATCGACAACCCCAGCATTAATAATTCCCTGATTTTATCAACATTCTTGTCGAATTTGCTTTTTTGAATTGTGCCTTTTGGCTTGCCCAACACGATCCCTTGTGCTTTCTTACTGGCAAGCGCATCTTTGGTTCTTAGACTGATCAGATCTCGTTCAAGTTCAGAAAAAAGAGAAAACAAAGTGATCATCACTTTTGAGTTCATGTCGTGCTGCTTAATATCCAGGTTTTGCTTAATGGCAATCACGCGCACCTGTTTTTTGATTAATTCATTAACCAATCCGATGACTTCGGCAGTACTTCGACCCAATCGACTCAATTCTGTGACGATCAGTGTATCTGCATCGTCCAACACAGAAAGCATTTCATCGATGCGGCGCTCTTTACTGGTTTTCCTGCTTGAAATTGTCATTTCAATAAAATCATCTACTTCAAGAGCCTGTTTTTTGGCAAACTCGAAAATTTCAAGCTTTTGATTGTTTAAATCCTGCTTGTCCGTGGAGGTGCGAATATATGCGATTGTTTTGGCCATAATTTACTCTGAAAACAGTCCGGTAACATTTAACCTTCTATTGTGGTGGTAATTATACAGTTAATCACCAAACTATAAAGTGTAATACATCAACAAAACATATGTTAAACATCGACCGTTATCAGCTATACAAAATATTTTTCATTTAGTATAATATGCAAGCACTGTGATTATGTCTGAACTTAGGTTGGTTGAGTTAATCATTTAATGTTAAATGCAACCGTTTTGGAATGAGTTTAAGAACTATGATTACAAAAAGCGCTTTTGGAAAATATAAAGTTATCCAACCTTATTTGGAAGATACAGTGTCCTTAACTTCCATAGCAAAGGAAACTGCTGTTTCGATTAGAAGTCTTCATCGCTGGATTAACCAATACAAGACAAATGGGTTGGATGGATTACAATCAAAAAGTCGAGATGATAAAGGATGTTATAGAGAGCTGTCCGAAAATTTGATTCAGGCTATTGAAGGATTGGCGTTACAAAAACCAAAGCGTACAGTTGCTGCAATTCATCGACAAATTGCTCGCCATACTCAGGATAATAATTTTCCAATACCCAGTTATGCCGTTGTTTCAAAAATTATTAACAATATTTCACCGGATCTCATTAGTCTCGCTCATGATGGTATAAAACAATATCAACAAAAATATGATCTACTTTATATCAGGGAAGCATTGGGACCAAATCATATGTGGCAAGCAGATCATACCTTGCTAGATCTGTACGTTCTTGATGATAAAGGCGAAATTAGACGGCCGTGGCCCATGACAGGTATCCTCAGCTTTATTCAAGAATAGGTTTTGCACATGAATACAAGGCTCTTTCAAAGGCAGAAATGTTGTTTACGTTAGAGCATAACTGGAAAAAATTAGGTCTTATGTTGAAACCCGCTGAATTTTCCGATGATGAAGCAATGGTATCCATTATGCGTATCACCAATGGTAATTTTAGATTGCTAAATCGACTATTTATGCAAATTGATCGGTTATTAAGATTGAATAATTTACAACATATCACCATCGAAGTGGTGCTAGCAGCGCGTGAATGTTTATTAATTGGGAACACTTAATCGAGGTATTTTAATTATGGTGCCATATGCCAAAAACTGGTAAAGCAAAAGTCTTGTGTGAAATGGAGTTTGAGCAATTGCTCGTTGCTGCAAAAATTGGGCCGTATGCTATTCGTAATGTGGCGCTTATATACTGCTCATTTGGATTAGGGTTGCGAGTTAGAGAGATCTCATCGCTCATAGTTGGCGATGTAGCCGATAACCAATACAGGCTTCTTGATGAAATTTGTCTTAATCGGGCATTGAGCAGTAGCAAAAAACAACATAATGCTTATCTCACCAATAAGAAAGTTTATGGTGCGCTCACCGAACACTTAAAAAGCATAACGGGTATTGGATTCGATAAGCCGTTCTT
>JBCKWE010000073.1:0-5955 GCA_038923045.1 Legionellaceae bacterium | reverse complement strand
CGTCATGAATCGTTTAAACCCTGCAAGAACACCCTATACAGTTGGGAAGACTGCATCATGTCTGGCTTGGCGGTTTTTGGCTTCAAAATGCCGTCATTGCTGCAATTTGAAAAAGATAAAGCAGACGAACCAATTATACGGCGCAATTTGCGAACATTGTATGGTGTTGAAAAAGCACCGAGCGACACCTGTATGCGTGAACGGCTTGACAAAATTTCACCGCAGCAACTAAGACGACCATTCAAAAAAATATTTTCTTACCTGCAACGAGGCAAAGCATTGGAAAAGTTTCGCTATCTCGATGGTCATTACATTATTTCCATCGATGGAACAGGACAGTACTCGTCTTCAAACGTGCATTGTGATAACTGTTGCGAAAAGCATCATCGTAATGGTTGCGTTGAGTATTATCATCAAATGTTGGGCGCGGTGTTGGTGCACCCCGAGCACCGGGTGGTTATTCCTCTGGCGCCAGAACCCATTGTTAAAGGCGATGGCGCAACGAAAAATGACTGCGAACGTAACGCCTCTAAGCGGTTATTATCGGATTTACGACGCGAACATCCTCATCTCAAAATACTAATTGTTGAGGATGGGCTTGCTTCAAATGCGCCTCATCTTTCATTGCTTGATTCATTGAATATGAATTATGTGATTGGTGTTAAGCAAGGTGATCATGCTTATTTGTTTGACTGGATTAAGGACTTGAAACCATCGGTTCACCAGCAAACGGATGCTGATGGAACGCAACATGATTTTCATCATTATTCAAACGTGCCGCTGAACGACGCCAATCATGACTATCGAGTTACCGTACTGGAGTATTGGGAAACCAAAAAAATCAGGGAAGCGACAGTATTTTAGCTGGGTCACAAAAATAGAAATTATAGAAAAAAACGTTTATGAAATCATGCGCGCCGGGCGATCTCGATGGCGGATTGAGAACGAGACGTTTAATACGCTCAAAAATCAGGGGTATAATTTCGAGCATAACTATGGCCACGGATATAAGAATCTTTGCACCAAATGACCATGTTGATGATGCTGGCTTTTCTAATCGATCAAGTCCAGCAGCTGTGTTCAAAGGTTTATCAACAAGCCAGAAAACATTCAGGACGATTAAGTTCGTTATTTGAACAAGTGCGTTCTTACGTTCGTATCAATATCCTTGATAGTTGGCAGAGTGTTTATGTGTATGTTGGTAATCCAGCATCTAGACCACCACCTGTTGAAATCAATCGTTTGACAAGATAGTCATCTGAGCAGGGGTTATATTAATCGTTGATGATCAACGTCGTCCGCAATGTGGTGTTTGGCTAAAATGCATGCAGATATCCTCGCCCATGAAAGACCTGTTTTCATCAAATAGGCTCCTAAAGCTCAAATATTGAACTAGTCATGAGTCTGGAGGGTGTTTTTCAATTTTGGCGGGAATAGCTGCTGATGTCTCAATAGCGTTGTGTTTCTCCTCTATTAGGCATATACTTTGATATATACCATAAGGGGCGAATCATGACTCAATCAGCTAAACTATTTATCAATGGTCGCAGTCAGGCCTTACGCTTGCCGGCAGCGTATCGATTCGATTGCAAGGAAGTTTATATACGAAAAGATTGGAAAACAGGCGATGTTATCTTGTCACGCAAGCCTGATACTTGGGATGACTTTTTAACGTTGAAAGCACGCGTTAAGGTTCCTCATGACTTCATGCTAAATCGTGAAGATGACATTCCCCAAGCAAGGGATCTTTTTAATGACTAACGACATAAGCACCAAGTATTTGCTTGATACCAATATCGTTAGTCATTTTATCAAAAACACGGATGGTGTTTGCAATAAGATTACCTCCCTTCCAATGTCAGCGTTAGGTATTTCTGCTATTACAGAGGGCGAGTTGTTATTTGGTTTGGCAAAAAAGCCGGACGCTGCACAACTGAAAATGCTTGTGCATGAATTCTTGATCCGTATTGATGTCTTGCCGTGGGATAGTGTGGTTGCCGCCTGTTATGGAACGCTTCGGGCAAGCATGCAGAAAAAAGGTCGAGTATTGGGTAATCTGGATATGCTGATTGCGGCCCATGCCTTGGCATTGGATTTGGTATTAATTACCAATGACAAGGCATTTTATCAGGTTGACGGCTTGAAGATAGATGATTGGACTCAATGAATTAGTTACACAAATCTTCTCTATTCTTAAAATAATCCAACGCGCTAGGATTAGCCAGCGAGCTCAGGTTATTAACAGCTTTCCCATGAGTATAGGTAGTATAAAGCACCTATTCCCTAATTTCCAGAAGTATCGTGATTAAAATATTGACAAAAATCAGTGTCACAATCAATCAAACTCCATGCATTCAATCCCAACTGAACCCTTTTTGGGATGGCTCAAAAACCACCCGTTTTAGTGAACATTATGCATGCGGAATCCTGCCCTAATGTGTTACCATTTAGGCATGAATATTACGATTCTATCGCTCTTTAAAAATAACTGGTGAATTACGCTGCTTTTCGCTGCACTCGCTCGAAACCAATAATTTCACGCCATGGTTTATGTGGGTGTCCTGTTAGTGCTTCTGCAGGTGATTTGTGTTTCAATCGCTCATGCTGACTACGAGGGAAAGGCCTGTGGTTAAGGTAAAATTGAATTAATGCGAGCATTTTTTGGGATATGAATTTATGCTTATCCAGATAAGGGCGTAACCGACTATTAAAGTTTTCGATCATGGAACTGCAGCGGTGCGTTGTGTCTAGAATATGAAGCACTTGGTCTTCAATCTCGTCGTATTTAGAGCCGATTAACAACTCTAATTCAGCTGCTTTCTCGCAGTAATTTACTCCCTCAAAGCCGTACCTAGCGAGGTAGCAGATTGCCCAGATTGTATCGAGGGAAAGACCCCGCTGTTTTGCTACCACCATGAATTTATCGTTTAATTCATTAGCCACATCAAGCAGAGCCTCACGTTGTGCATTGAGTGTTGTTACAATTGCGTTAGTGCGATGCGGATGTTTTTCTGCTAATACAGTCATTTCTGACACGATGAAATCGTACAGGGTTGCGCGAATTATTGGTGGATGGCCTGCGAGCTGCAATACGTCGTATTGTAACCAACTGGAAAGTGTATTGAACAGGCTGGATGCCGATTCAAGATGCGCATGCTTACTGAGCGCCTCGTCAAACATAGTCTTAAATTCATTTTTCTTGTCTGGATTTTTTACGCTGATAGATTTCTGTAAGAGCTTCAATGCAGCGGTGGCGGCTGACGCGATTTGATTTTTAAGAAATAGAGCAACATCCTTCATATCCATGATGCAATGAAAGTGATCGTGATGCAGTTTTGTTTTCGGCAAAGCTTCTTCATGTCCTTTGATAAGGCCTTTTCCTCCATCAATAATCGCTACTTCTGGGTTATAACCTAGGGCTTGTAGACCCAGCAAATGGATACCCCATGTATCACCATCTCGATTGTCTGCGTTAGCGAGCAATGCGCAAAACCGTGAGGGAATATCAACGGTCGCTAAAATTGGTCTGTTGTGGTGAAACAGTTCATCTGACGTGCTATCTTTGATGCGGCTTAGATCATAGGAGTTATTGATCTCTATGGCGCGAACACCCGCCGCATCAAGAATATTAAAAATTGAGCCATCTGAAAGCGAGTAATTAAGAGAGCTCTCTAAAAAAGATTGGATGTCCCTGTGGCTGTTCTTTTTTGTATATAAATCAACGACAACTCCGCTTATGTAATCCTTAGTAATTGGCAAATAAAAGAGAACGCCATCATCCGCTGCTTCAAAAGCCTTGCTAGCTGCTGCTAATGCGATTTTTTGCTGTTCATACACCGTATTTCGACTGCAGTCATAGCGACGTGAAATGTTAACAATCGTTTGTTTTTTGCTGAGTGATTCTAATGCAATCGCTTTTTTGATTGGTAATGGAAAGCGTGAGCCGTGGTTCTTTTTGTGAGCAGTTATCATCGTGATCCTTTTTATTGTTTTGCAACAAATAAGGTATCGTATCTCAACTTGTTGGGCGATGACTGCTCTCAAAAATGGCTACGAAAAATAGGGTAGGTGTTCAGTGGATTTGAGCCATCCCTATTTATGCAACAACGCCCAACAACGCCTTCCTATACTCTCCCCGGTTTTATCGATTTATTTTCAACATCAACAATGCCATGATTTTTTATTGCATCGAGCACAGTTTTAAAGGCTTTAACGTGGTCACGTTTTGATGCTTGTTCAAGCGCATTTGCTGTCACCATTAGTATTTCCTTGTCCACGGCTTCTCTCAAGCAAAGCACTTTCGTATATTCCTGTGTATCTTTGGATGCTTTTTCTATAAGCTCATCCAGCCAGTAAAAATCTAGCTGGACCCCACACTCGGTAAAAACTTTTTTAATATGGGCTTCCAGTAAAATATCGATCATTTCAGAAAAGCCGTGGTAACCTCTATTGATGTAACTGGTAACAACCGCCATTAAAAAATGATTAATATCAGCACTAAGATTTTTCTCCGTTGAATAGGTCTTCATATAGTTTTCTAGGCTAGCCACTATTCCAATAAAATGGCCTGATAAGGATCCCGCAAAGGCGGCTCTTGGCTTTGAAAACGAGTAGCCTGCAATTTTCATCCCCGAAGTAGAGAATATGTCTAATACTCTGTTTCTCATTTCCCTTTCACTCCGTTCGTCATAAAAATTGGGTGCATTGGAGGTCAATATACCTTTGTTTCTAGAGTACACATCAGAACGTCCCTCTACTCCCGTAACTTCGGTTTCCTTATCGTAATATTCATCTTTAGCCATTCTGTCTTTTTTAACATACAGAGGTGATTGTTGCTTAAGCTCATCTACTCTTTCTATCGTATAGTTAGAATCGTCTGCTGAAATATATAAAATGGCATTTTCTGCTTCTTTTGGGTTACTAACATGTTTTTTAGTCATTCGATAAGAAATTCTATCAATGCTCTCTATATTCATGTGCAGACCAGCGTATAACTGCGACAGTCTATTTTCAAAAAATCGTCTTGGATAATTTTTATGAATCTCTACCTCAGCTAATGGAGTGGATCGGTCTTCAATTAACTTAAAGAGATCGGCGCCCAAAACGTCTTTGTGCTTTGTGCTAAGCTCTTTTATTTTATCAACAGCCTCTTCATATTGTGTGTTTAAATATAATTCGCGAATTTGATTGAGGGCTATATGAGAATCCGTTTGTGAGGCCAATGCCTCCTGAAGAACGCCCAAGGTTAGCATGAGGTATTCGGAATAATCCAGAGCAGTTACTTGACTAGCGGCTGCAAATTCTCTGGCACTGATATTGCCAGAAAAACGATTTATTACTAATGGATCTGGTGATTCATTATAGGCATAATCACTAATGGAGTCGTGTACTGTAGAATCTATTTCTCTGCAAATGAGGATTTTGGCATTGATGCGGATGTCTGATTCTGGGATCTGTTGCATGGCATATTGTAAAATTCGAATGTTTCCTGCATGCGAGTTTATATCATCGGGATCTGCCTGCAGCATTTTGCTTATGATCATCGTCACCGTTGAGTTTAGCCAATTGCCCTTGGCTGGCGAATTGCTATGATCATGTTCGATGATGCCCTTCAATAATGGCTTGGTCAAAGGTTCAAGATCAGTTTTTTCTAGGCACGGTGACAGCAGTGCATCGATGCCTGTACTATCATTACTAATCAATGCGGCAATTAACAAGGATTTCTGTTCTTCTGAAAGCAGGCGGAGCCCGGTTGCAAGTGGACCTTCCGTATATTCAAGCGCGATAGTAAACGCTTGAATATACTCATCCAGTGCAATGGTATTCGCATCATCCATTGAGCTCCTCACGCCCGTGAGTTTTTTATAACCATAAAGACTACGTACGGTCAAAGGCATATGCCTACCTCATATAATGAACGCCTCATTTTAAGTATAGTCGTTAAAATATGATTTT
>JBCKWE010000072.1:0-6234 GCA_038923045.1 Legionellaceae bacterium | reverse complement strand
TGTTCCCATATTTCAGGATTGAGTACCATTTTGCGAGGGGATTCAATATAGAGTAATCCGCTAGGAGCCAACAGAGGCGTATTTTCCAGAATGGTGATGCAATCTGGCAGGTGGTTTTGTGTGAATGGTGGGTCGAGGAGTATGATGTCGAATTGCGCTTTGGTTTGCTGCATCCAAACGCGCGCATCGTTGTTGATGAGGGTTAGCTTGGGTGAGTTGAAGGTAGTGACTATTTTTTTCAAATGGGCGTAGACCACGGGTGCCTGTTCAATCAACACGACTTTGCTGGCGCCGCGTGAGAATGCTTCAAAGCCCAGTGCGCCGCTGCCTGCAAACGCGTCCAGGCAGCGTGCATCGTGGATGGTATTCATTAACCAGTTGAATAGTGTCTCTCGCACGCTACCAGGTGTGGGGCGCACGCCCTCCATGGCCGGAAAACTCAGTTTTTTGCCGCGGAATTGACCGCCAATAATACGAATACTTTGGTTCATGCGCGCCCCACTGTTATTTGTAGTAATTTATCAGGATGGATCTGGCGCGTGAGAGCCAGTTTTACCTCTGCTGTGCTGACGGCGTTAATATGATCGATATAGTTATTTAGGAAGTCTTTGGGTAAATGATAAAACGCTATTCTTAATAGTAAATTGGCAATGCTGCGGTTGCTGGCCAATGACAAGGGGAAGCTGCCGGTTAAATAGTGTTTTGCGGCCAGAAGCGCTTGATCATTGGGCCCTGTTTTGATAAACCCCGCGAGGGTCTCACGTGTGAGATCCAGCGCTTCGCGGGCCTGCCTGTGTTTGGTTGATAATGAAATGATAAACGGTCCAATTCCGGGCATGGGAGAAAACTCAGAAAACACGCTATAGGTTAGCCCACGTTTTTCACGTAACTCATGGGAAAACATTGATTCCATTGACGCCCCACCACCTAAAATATAGTTTGCTACCTGCAGCGGAAAATAATCGCTATTCTGATGTGTGATTCCCAGTTGGCCCAAGCGTAACGCCGATTGTGGGGCAGGGTATGGCACCTCAATGTTCACTTCAGCTGTTAATGGCAATGCTTCAGGGATGGACGCTGCGGCCTGTCCGCCACGCAGATCCCCTACCATACGTTCTGCGAGTCGATGCGCTGTTGCTTCATCAATGGCTCCCACCAGCACGATCACGGCATTTTTACTGACAACATACTGTTGATAGAAATGACGCACGTCGTCAACGCTGAGTTTGCATACACTGTCGTAATACCCATCCGTTGGATGTGCATAAGGGTGCTTTCCGTATAACGCTTGATAAAATGTATCCTCAGCGATGGCATCGGGTAACGCTTTATTTTGCTTGATGGCCATGAGTTGCTGATCTTTTTCGCGCAAGAATGTATCGGGTGGAAAATCAGGGTGGTTGATGAGTAATGCAAACATGTCGCTGGCTTGTTTGAGTGCGTCGGGACGGGTGAGGGTTCTCAGGGTTAGCACGATCATGTCTCGATTGCTGGCACCCGCATACTGCGCGCCGACTACAGCAAATTTATCAGCGATTGCCCCGGCATCAAGACCGCCGTTGCCCTGGTCAAGCAAGCGTGTGGTCAAGGCGCTCAATCCAAATTGAGTACCATCGTAAGCAGAGCCTGCGGCAAATGCGATGTTGACATCCAGCATGGGGACTTCAGGCGCCTGGTGAAAAACGACGTGGGTGCCGTTTTTTGTTTGCCATTCATGGGTTTCAAATGGTTTTGCGAATGCGGGAGGGATTATTAAGATGAGTGTGGTTACAAGAATTAAACTGAAAATTTTCCCTTCTCCCCAGCGGGAGAAGGGAGGAAATATGAGTCTGTGCATCATTTATCTCCTTCAGGTATTAATTGCGCCTCTGTCATGTTGTTCACCTGAAAGTAGCGTTGTGCGGTTTTTTGTATTTGTTCCGCGGTAACCGCATTAATCTGTGCTACGTATTTGTCAGCCATTTGCCAGCCAATCCCTACTGTTTCCAATATTCCCAGCTCCACCGCCTGATCATAAACCGAATCTTGCTGAAAGGTTCTTTGTGCAATGAGTTGCGTTTTTACCCGCTGTAATTCATGCGCATCCATCCGCTCTGTTTGCAAGCGCTGTATTTCGGACAGTATCCCGGTTTTTAGGGCAGCGATAGTGCTGTTTTTGCTCGGAGTTCCAAACAACACAAATTGGGTTTGGTAACGTGCATACGCATTATAATGGGCGTCAACACCGCTGGCAACCTGCGAACCGCGCACCAATTGCTTGTTAAAGCGAGCATTGTCCCCGACTGCGAGCATGCATTCAATGATGTCCAGCGCGTAGGGCGCAATGGCTAGTTTCGTAGTAGCTGTTTTAAGGGTGGGAACGGTATACCCCAGCATCACCATGGGGATTTGAGACGGCGCGTGCACCAGTACCGTTTTTTGGCCCAGAGCGGGTGGCTCCTGCTGCAATTTACGCAACGGTAGCGCGTGTTGACCAATGGGGCTAAAATACTGTTTTGCTAGTATGTAGACATTTGCCGCCGTGACGTCGCCCACGACAACCAGTGTCGCATTATTTGGGGCATAATAGCGTTGATACCAGGTTTTTGCATCGGCAACACCCATGTGCTTTAAATCGCTCATCCAGCCAATGACGGGGTGATGGTAGGGTGCGCTCAGGTGGGCTGTCGCTAAAAAACGCTCGAAAGTGAGTGCTTGCGGGATATTATCTGTACGCAATCGCCGTTCTTCCTGAATGACGTTGATCTCTCGGCCAAATTCGTCTTCATCAAACAGGAGGTGTTGCATGCGATCCGCTTCCAGTTCAAAACTGACTGCCAAAAATGGCGCGGCTATTTTTTCATAGTAGGCGGTATAGTCATTGCTGGTCATGGCATTGAGCTGGCCGCCAAGGGCTGCGATTTTTTTTGAAAAAACACCGTGCGGGTATTTTTTTGTGCCTTTGAACATCAAGTGTTCCAAGGCATGCGAAACACCGGTGATGCCGGAGGCCTCATCGGCAGAGCCGACGTTATACCAAATCATGGAAACGACGATCGGTACGCGATGATCTTCTTTTACCAGTATTTTTAATCCGTTATCCAAGGTAAACTGTTGTGTCTGCTGTGTCAGCGCTTGCAACGGGCTGGATAATAGCGTTAATAATATCATTAACATGATGCGCATAACCGCCCCTATTAGTGAAAAAGAGGGTAGAATTCCATATTTTACCCGTTTTGTATACCATAACAATAGAATGACGATGATTAAATGGTTTAAACGTAATCAGGCTAGCCCTGAATCTGAACAAGCAATTGAAGTGCTCGCTGCGGATGAGTTAGGCGAGCCCGGTTTTTTTTCACGCATCACACGCGGCTTAAGTAAAACACGCCAGCAGTTGGGTGATGGTGTTGGTCGGTTGTTGCTTGGAAAAAAAGAAATTGATGCGGCTTTGTTGGAAGAACTTGAAACGTTGCTGATTCGTGCTGATGTGGGCATTGAAACCACAAAAAATATTCTGGAAAAACTCACGGACGGGGTAGCAAGACATCAATTGACGAATGGCGATGCCCTGTTTGCAGCCTTGAAAACACAGATGCAGGCCATTCTAATGCCTGTGGCGCAACCGTTGACGCCAGTAACGGCTGATCAATCACCCTTTGTTATTTTAATGGTCGGTGTGAACGGTGCTGGAAAAACAACGACGATTGGCAAGCTGGCAAGGCTTTATCAACAAGAAGGTATGAAGGTCATGCTCGCCGCAGGAGACACCTTTCGAGCGGCGGCGGTTGAACAATTGCACGTGTGGGGCGAGCGTAACCAGATTGCGGTTGTTGCTCAGCACACGGGTGCCGACAGCGCTTCGGTCATTTTTGATGCCCTGCAAGCCGCAAAGGCGCGCGGTATCGATGTACTGATTGCGGACACGGCAGGGCGTTTGCATACGCAGCATAATTTGATGGACGAGTTGAAAAAAGTTAAACGGGTGCTGCAAAAACTGGATCCGGACGCGCCACACGAAGTCATGCTGGTTCTGGATGCAGGCATTGGCCAAAACGCGTTGAATCAGGCACGGGAATTTAATCTGGTGGTTGGGTTGACAGGGATTACGATGACGAAACTGGATGGAACAGCGAAAGGTGGCATACTATTTGCCATTGCCAATGAAATGGGAATACCCTTTCGTTATCTTGGTATGGGTGAGGGAATCGGCGATTTACAGCCGCTAGATGCACAGTTGTTCGTTAATGAGATATTTAATCATGATCACCTTTAATCAAGTCAGTAAACGCTACCCTGGCGGTTATGAAGCGCTGGGCCAGGTTAATTTATCCTTAGGCAAAGGTGAGATGACTTTTCTTACGGGGCATTCAGGCGCTGGTAAAAGCACCCTGTTAAGGCTGGTCGCCATGCTGGAATTGCCGACTGCGGGTCAGATTGTGGTCAATGGGCAGCGTTTGGATCTACTTAAAAAACGTGACATTGCCCGTTACCGCTCAAGTTTGGGTATTATATTGCAAACGCCATGTTTGTTGAATGATCGCAGCGTGTTTGCCAACGTTGCCTTGCCATTGCAGGTTCAAGGTGTCGAATCAAGAACAGTCGTCAAACGGGTGCACGCAGCACTGGACAAGGTTGGGTTGTTATCAAAGGAAAAAATGCTGCCCCAGAGCCTGTCGGGTGGTGAGCAGCAACGGGTAGGCATCGCACGCGCCATCGTTCATAAGCCGGCCATTCTACTTGCGGATGAGCCAACCGGTAATCTTGATGCAGATTTATCCAGTGACATCATGGCGCTGTTTGAGCAATTAAATCAATCGGGTGTCGGGGTGTTGGTCGCGACTCATGATCTGGGCTTGATCGCCAGTATGAAACACCGCATTGTCATGTTGAAGGGAGGCAGGCTATGTTAAACGGATTACGTAAGCGACTGGCCTATCATCTGCAGGCGGGCCTTGGCAGTGTACGAGCACTTAGGAGCAAACCATTTGCAACCCTGATGACGGTAATGGTGATTTCCATCTCCCTGGCGCTGCCGGCGTTATTTCAAGTGGTTGTGAATAACTTACAACAGTTGGATGGCAACTGGCAGCGCGGCAGCCATATTTCACTGTATCTTGATGGGACACTGTCATCAACCGATGCAGCTGGCTTGTTTGAGAAAGTTCGCACGACACCGGGCGTTGGCACCGCACAGTTAAAGTCGTCAGCTGATGGTCTGGCTGAGTTGCAGCAACAGGAAGGCATGCAAGACATCATGCAATACCTGCCTGAGAATCCGTTGCCGACCGTGATTGATGTCATCCCCGCGCAGGATGTGAGTAGTTCGGATGCGATGAACAACTTGTATCAATCACTCAAATCATATCCACATGTCGCGCAGGCCAAATTTGATATGCAATGGGTCAGCCGCTTGTACGCCTTGCTGGATATTGCCTCCCGCATTGGGGATGCGCTCATGGTGTTGTTGGCAGCAGGCGTTGTTTTAATTATTGGTAATACGTTGCGTATGGCTATACTTAATCGTCATGAAGAAATCCAGGTATTAAAATTTATTGGTGCAAGCCATTCATATATCATTCGCCCGTTTTTATATATAGGTGTTTTTTACGGTGCAGCTGGCGCCCTATTAGCCATGTTACTCGTGCATATCATGACGTTGAGTTTGTCGGTGCTGGTGGACCAGTTGGCAGAAACCTATCAGATGCATTATGTTTTGATGGGATTGTCGTCTGAGCAAGGGGTGATGTTGTTGCTGCTTGCAATGGGATTGGGTTGGATTGGGGCGCGTGTTTCAGTACGTTCGTTATGTAGATCTCAAACGTTGTCATAATTTTCGGACTATCAGTTTACAACAGTATGGATTGTTAGTTCCCTATACCAAAATTCATGCAGAAATTACATTAGCGGCATGAGGCACGAGGGGTTTATTTGGATAATAATCAAGTTTATTTTGCCAACCGTGAAAATGTCAGCCGGTTTTTCAATCGCTGGGATTTCCTGTTACTGATCGGGTTATTTGCTGTTTTATTTTTTTTGAGTGCGGCTTGCCAGAAAATGACGGGGTCCTATTTGATAGGCGAGCCGTTACCGATTTCACTCGATCCAGATCAATTGCCATTTTATGCCATGCAAACCGTGCTGCGGATGTTTATCGCCCTGATTTTATCCATAGGGTTTACCTTCGTTGTGGGCGCATTGGCTGCGAAAAATCGTCGGGCCGAGCAGGTTATTATTCCGGCCATTGATGTGTTG
>JBCKWE010000071.1:0-6248 GCA_038923045.1 Legionellaceae bacterium | reverse complement strand
TTGGTTAAAGGTGCAAAAAACATTGCATTTTGACAATTTATACTCTATAATTACAGCATAGATTATTAACTTTTGGATTAAATAATGCCTAAACATGTTATCTCTCCTGGACAAGGTTTACTATTATTAATGAACCATTATAAAAAATATAGAGACATAGTCGAGCAATTAAAAAAATTGTATTTGAGTGGTGCCGCAAATGTATCTCAACAAGAAGAAATAAAGAGTTTACTCGAGGATAAAATATTAGAAGGATACCAAATTTCCTACGATGCTAGCGTAATAAATGATGATCCAACGAGAAGGTATTTTGAAACGCATCTGTCTTATGAAACCTTAAGGGAAAACTTAGATAAAATAGAAATGGCCACCTTAACTAGGCATGTTGATGCCTTAATTGAAATGTTATCACCTGAACAAGTCATAGCTATTGATTACATCTTAAAGGGCGAGGCTAAATATAACGACAGTGATCTAATAAAGGAGTATGCCGATTATATTGCAAAAATTAAATTTGGAAAAATTTTTGAGGAATTTACCGTAGAAGATAGAGCAAAGATAGAATTGATAGTAAAAAGTAGTTTTCTAGTTGTTCAAAAGGCAGAGGGTAAAAGATCCAACATGCCCTTAGATATCTACGGCAAAGGTTTTTTTTGGCAAGGCAAGGTAGTGATAGAAGGACAAGAGACAACTCGTAACCAAAACATGGGGCTAATGAAGGGACATATGCCATTAGCTTTGGACGATGTTGCCCGGGGCGAACAAGCTATACCCTTACTGAAACCCTCAGATCAAGCAACATTTGAAAAAGACACTCTGGCGTCAAAAACGACAGAGGGGTCAAAAATGACAGAGTGGTCAAAAATGAGCTTTGCTAAAATGGTTCATCCATTTTCTAATTCAATTTCAGGCACTATGTTAATTCAATTAAGATCAATAGCAGAATTAAGAAAAAATGGAGCGACTGCATTGACAGATTCAGCTGAACAAATGGCACGATATATCCAGCTATTGATTTCTGCGATGATATTTGGTAGTGGAGGACATTCACTACATGAGTTCATTGCACCACTGTTGCTACCAGAAACACGATATGAGTTTCAAACCATCCCTGAATTTGAAAAGATAAGCCTTGAATCGATGTTCCTCACAGGCAATGAGGCAGCTTTTGATTCGGCCTTGGCACATACAATAGCTTATAACGCGATGATTCTAAAAAGGCAGCAATTACATGCTCAGATTAAGGGCGAGGCCACTATTGAGCAAACAAATCAAGCTCATCCAGACTCGGTAGAGTATAGGTAGTATAAAGCAGTGCGACACGAGGTGGCTAATCTCATTGATGCCTACAGGCGTTGGTTCCATTGGTCTCTAAAAAGAATCTTTCGCACTGTTTTATTAATTTTCCTATGCAAACTGGACTGAATTGCGGATAATTTCAATATCGTTACTGACGTTATTTTGGCGTGATCATGAAAGTAAAAAAACACCTCAGTTTGGCCCCTCTAGTAGATGGATTTAAAAAGGCTTTTAATAATTACAAAGATACAAGGAGAGAAAACAGCTCAAGCTACACTGTGTTGGACACGGCTTTATCTGGTTTGGCGTGTATGTTTTATAAGTCAGGAAGCAGTAATCAGGGCTTTTGCCATCACAACCGATAAAAATGGCAAGATAAGCTCTACTGTCATCGGTGTTTGGGCAACTAATTTGGAAGTTAATGCAGCAACAATTTCCCACATTACCAGAGCTGCCAGGTCGAGGTGGAAAGTGGAAAATGAGTGTTTTAACGCCTTGAAAAACCATGGCTATGATTTGACCCATAATTGGGGTCACACCAATGGCGAATCATTTAATTTCTATATCTTGACCTTGCTGGCCTTTTATATCCATCAAATTCTTGATATGACAGACACCTTGTTCCAGTGGTGTCGAAAGCTCGGTAGAACATTTAGGCAGTTTTGGTTTGAGATGGAATATATATTCAACACGACCCTGTTTGAAAGCTGGGAGCATATGCTTTGTTTTTATGTGCAAAGGCATGAGAAGGATCCGCCTATAATAATATAGGCATTAGATGCTAGAATAGGTCATTGCATTGATCCTACCTTACGACGTAACCAGAAAATAAATGTTCTAAATAAATATTAATTTTATTATTTTCGGACACTGTCTAATGAGCGGCCGGACATTTTTATTGTAATACTCCGCCCAAAATAGTCATTTTATAGCATCAGTTTGCCGCGTAGGGTTGACTGAGATTAGCTGATCTCTTACAGTTCATGGCACCACTTGGAAGTTTTGGTTATGTTTTACGGGATATGAATGCAGGGTTAACCTATCTGGAAGAGATATCGACTATTTTGGACGAGCAACCTGAAACACAAGACAAGGTGAATTCCGGCGCACTGGTAATAAAAGACGGGGTTGTTACCTTTAATAAGGTTCGTTTTGGTTACGATGTACGACGCCCAATTTTACAGGATGTGAGTTTTGAAATTCCTGCGAGGAAGACTATCGCCATTGTTGGTGCGACAGGTGCGGGTAAGTCAACCATAGCAAAATTGTTGTTTCGATATTATGACGTATTGGGCGGTAATATCTTAATCGATGGGCAAGATATTCGTGATGTGACGCAAGCATCGTTACAGTCAGCTATTGGGGTTGTACCACAAAATACGACACTGTTTAATGATACCCTTTATTACAATATTGCTTATGGTTGCCTTGACGCAACGGAAGACGATATTCAGCAAGCGATTCAGCGCGCTCATCTTGATGGATTTATTGCCTCATTGCCGGATGGTTTAAACACAACGGTGGGTGAGCATGGGTTACAATTATCAGGTGGAGAACGGCAGCGCGTGGCAATTGCTCGTGTATTGTTAAAAAAGCCAGCCATTTTTATTTTCGATGAAGCAACATCTTCTCTTGATATAAAAACAGAACAGTTAATTCAGAAAAACATCGAAGAGGTGTCACGCAATTCAACCACGTTAATCATTGCTCATCGGTTATCAACGGTGGTTTATGCGGATGAAATAATTGTGCTGGATCACGGTCGGATCGCTGAGCAGGGAACTCATGAAGCATTGCTCCAGCAGGGTGGTTTGTATGCGCAGTTATGGTCAAGACAAACACATGAGAAGCCAGATGTTTAATGCGACCCCACGTTCATTTTCTATGGATGGTAACCAGTTGATTGACAATACGTATGAATGTTTGTTGCTCAAGTTTAGGTACGGTTTCGAAGAATGGGGCGTCTGTGTGCTCAACGATAGGGATAATTTGTTGTACTAACGCTTTTCCATCCTCACTCAAACTAATCCATTTGGCACGTGTATCAGCTGCATGCTCGACACGCGTCACAAAACCTTGGATGATTAATTTTTTAATCGATTTGGATACCGTCATTTTATCGAGTTTGGACTATTGAACAATGGCTGTCTGTGATCGGTCAACCTGTTGTTCCTCTAACCATAACAAGATGGCCATGACGACAAACTGAGCATGTGATACTTGATATGGCTCCAGTGCTTTTTTAATTTGTCGTTGCCAGCGTGTCATGGTTTGCCATAGTAAAAAACCAGGGCTATCTTCTGGCTCTTCAAAACTAAAGGCTGAGTTAGTCATTCATTGTTGTCCGTGCAAGGTTGATTAATGCATCCATTTCATCGGGGATAGTATCAGCTACATTTTGCGCGACTAATTTTATCCATAACCATTTTAATGGGCCTGTGACGGTGAGTGTGTTTGTGAGCTTTATGCCGTCCGGCGTTTCTTCAACGGTGTGCGTGTCAACCATTTTTGCACCAAAAAATCGTGTGCAATCTGTAAATGAGGACCCATTGATCATGTCCGTAATTTCAATAGTAACTGCCGGTACTCCTTTTGGTTTTAATTTGAAGGTGCTTCCAATATCAAAAGGGCCGTTTAATTTGCAATACTCTAAATCGCTGTGCCATGTGGGCCAATGATCTATATCAGTCCATAATTTCCAAATGATGTCTTTACTGACATGAGGGTAAAGTTTACTGTGCGTTTTTGACCACATATTTTGTGCCTATATAGTAAAAAGTTATATTGTATGCGAGCTTACTAAGTTGATCAATTTGAATCATGAAATGATCCGGGTAAATTATGTTTATAAATTTGTTGTTATGTTCTTGAGCCAGCTTTCATAAGTGAGTGCAAATCGCTTATGATCACACCACACGTCATTGATTTTCAGATATTTCGGAGAATAGCCTTCTTCTTGAAAACCATTGCGAGTTACTAGTTGTATTGAAGCAATATTATGGGGTTGAATGTTGGCTTCAATACGATGTAATTTCAATTGTTCAAATACCTGCTGCAAAACCAATTTTAGTGCTTTGCTCATGAGCCCACATCCTGCGTAATCAACGGAGGCATAAAATCCCATGTAGGCACTTTGAAAACCCCCGCGAACTATTTCACTGATATTAAATACGCCCATGATATTATTGTGTTCATTAACGGCTATGTAGCTCTTTTGATGATCATTTTTATTCTTAATATAGGCATGATACGCGTGATGGGTACATGGAGCGCTTACAAAAGGCGCATGAAATTTTTGGCTGCGAATCATCGCTGACAGAAATTTTTCTTCATCATCGAATGTTGGTTCATGAAGCGTGATGTGTAGTGAGGATGGTGGTACGGGTTTGTTTATAGGGAAATCCAGCACCATCAAATGCTCATCATAAAATTGGTCATCAATTTTCAACGATCGCGGTTCTGTGCCATAAATTCGGAATCCATTTTTTTGATACAGGCGTATTGCAGTATGATTGCTGGTGACTACAGTTAAATGCAATTGGAGTACGTGTTTTTTTGCGTGCGCAATGACAGTTTTAACCAAAGCATCGGCTGTGCCACGGCCTCTAAAGGTTGCGTTCGTATACATGGAAAAGATACAACCACGATGATGCATCTTTTCAGGGGAGTAAATAAAAAAACCGGCACATCCAACCAATTCATTGTTAATGAATGCACCAAATAAATCACTGCTATTGAATTGTTGTTGAGATGCCTCGGCGGTTAATTTTGACTCTTCATTAAATGACGCGCCAAAGGATTCTGGATGTTCCAGCAGAGCTTTCATGCGTAATGTTTTGAACGCTTGCCAGTCGCTTTGTTCGAGTAATCGGATATTCATGATATGAATCCAGTGTCGAATGTTAAAAAAATACGATTGGGGTGCTCTAGGTCAACTCTTCCAATCTTTGGTTTTATTTCTTCGATAAAATTTTCTGTAACGATCGACGCAATGGCTTTACGCCAAAATTGCAAGGCTCGTTGGTTTTCAGGGATGACCGTAATTTTCCAGTTGCCTAGATGTTGTTGCCAGACTTGTTGTGCGGCTAAACGCCCAATGCCTTGGTTTTGAAAACGTGCAAGGATGAAAAATTCACCCATGTTCCAATGTGTTTTAGAATTATTTTCAGTTTGGTATATCAACACGAAGCCTGCGAGTTCTTCATCAACCCGCACAACAAAGGCTCTACGCTCTTGATCAATAAAGTAGTGTTTGAAGTCAAAAGATTCATAAAGACCATCGGCAGGGCATGCCCAATCCTTTGAATGTAAACCACATTCGCGTGACATTTCATAGACGTAAAAACGGGCCATGTTTTGAACTGTAGGGTAATCTGCTATGGTACCCTGAATGAGCTTGGGGATGCGTTTGCTTGAGACTAATTTATTTTGGGCTTTCATGATGAGGCCTTTGTTTTTTTTAGTTATTATCATTATTGACTCACGTCGCTGGTTGTAGCGCTTTGAATAAACGATCTCAAGGTATGAGCAATATAATCGCTATACTCTGGAAAACTCCCTATCCCGGCACACGCATTAATTCGTGAAAAACTTAAAGCAAAAATGGATTGGCGGATGGTCTCGGCAATCTTGAGTGCGGGCAATAACGTATCTGGAGAGCCATAAGCAGACCATGGTTCAAGGTACGCTTTTTGAAGTTCGGCCATCCTGGCAGGATCCTTAAACAAATCATGGTGGCGTTTACTGCTGTCAAAGAAAGAGATGCAGGAGAAAAAAGGATGTGAGATGGACGCGTCACCCCAATCATTCACGCCAAGCGCTATGAGTTTCTCAATGTGGTTTGTGCAATTTAGTTGAATCTTTGCATAGGTTGTTAGTGCCTGAGTGCATAACGCCATATCAAACCCTGATTTCAGGATATTACGTAGTGGGAGTATAAGTAGTATAAA
>JBCKWE010000070.1:0-6473 GCA_038923045.1 Legionellaceae bacterium | reverse complement strand
TTAGCGCAATTGAAGCTCATCCTTGAGCAGTTACCGACGATGATCAATGAGCCTCAGCATGCCATTAGCCTGGTGACAAAGGCGAGTTACCAGCAAATGGTTTATGATTGGAATCAAACCGATACGGAATATCCTAAAGAGAAGACATTGCATCAATTGTTCTCGGAACAAGTGAAAAAGACGCCTAATAACATTGCATTGGTGTATAACGACCAGTGCTTAACGTATAAAGAATTGGATAAGCGTTCGAACCAATTGGCTCGTTTAATTCAAACATATAAGCCAAATCAGCTTATTGCGCTTTGTCTTGAGCGCTCTTTAGATATGATGATTTCGATTATTGCGGTATTTAAGACGGGATGTGCCTATGTTCCAATTGATCCAAGTTCTCCTGATGAGCGTATTAAATATTTTTTAGAAGATACGCAAAGCAACGTATTGCTAACACAAGGTCATCTGATAGAACGATTAGGAAAAATTACTCCAGAGTCTGTTAGGTTATTGAATTTAGATGAAAATAGTTACTGCAATTCAAGTGATTTGTCACTTAAATTGCAGGGTAAGTCAACGGATTTGGCTTATGTAATTTATACTTCAGGCACTACTGGGTTGCCTATAGGGGTGATGGTCGAGCATAAGGGGGTTATCAATTATGTTTCGAGCATTATTCATCACCTTGGATTGGTTCAGTTTGACAGGCATTTATTATTGCAGGATTATGCATTCGATTCGGTAGTGACCAGTTTTTATGGGGGGCTGTTAAGTGGCGCTTCATTGCATATCATCAACAAAACCAAACAAGAGGATGTGGACTGTCTTGTTGAATATTTAACACAACACAATATTACTTTTATTAAAGCAACACCGTCGTATATGGAGGCCGCACTTGTAAATGACCGTCGTTTCAAAGAGTACTGCACTCATCAAAAAATCAAAGTTGTTCTTGGAGGAGAAAAACTTGCCTATCCCCTTGTTTGTAAATTACGGGAGCTTGCTTTGAGCGGAGGGTTAAATTTAATTTATCATTATGGCCCAACCGAAGCCGTCGTAGGAAGTCATTTTCTTGTATTAAATACGCCAAATAGATGGAAATGGTTTTCTACAAAGCCAGTTATTGGAAAGGGGTTTGATAATGTTAAATCTTACATTCTCGACCAAAACCAGAATCCAGTTCCCATTGGTATGATAGGCGAATTATACATAGCTGGGGCAGGTCTTGCCCGCAGTTATCTCAACCAACCAGAGCTCACTAAAGAGCGATTTGTCCCCAATCCATTCGCGTCTGAGAAAGATATGGCCCAAGGCTACACCCGACTCTATAAAACCGGCGATCTTGTGAGGTGGCTGCCGGATGGTAATTTGGAGTACATCGGTCGTAATGATTTTCAAGTAAAAATCAGAGGTTATCGTATTGAGCTTGGCGAGATTGAATCGGTACTCTCTCAATTTCAAGGTATAAGGCAGACCATTGTTTTGGTATTAAAAAAAGAAGCTGATTTCAGCCAGTATTTGGTTGCTTATTACGTAAGTGACAAGCCTATTGAAGAGAAGATCTTACGCAATCAGTTAGAAAAACAATTACCTAATTATATGGTGCCAAGTTTTTATATTCACCTAGATGCATTGCCATTAACCATTAACGGAAAAATTGACAGAAAAGCGTTACCAACGCCAGAATTTAAGGCGGAAGAACACGTGGCTGCACGTGATAAGACCGAAGCAATATTATGTCAAATCTGGCAGGACGCTTTACATGTTAAGTCAGTAGGTATTACAGATGATTTTTTCCGTTTAGGTGGTCATTCAATACTGGCCATTCAGGTTGTATACCAGATGAATAAGCAATTGCATCTGAATTTAAGCGTTGCCGATGTTTTTCGTTTTAAAACTATTAAAAAACTATCCGAGCAGATATCAGCCTCACGGCAAAATGAAAGTTTAGTGAAGTTGTTGAGTTCATCTCCATCAGCAAATAAAAATATTTATTTTGTTCATTCCGGTTTTGCAGGTTCGGAGTCTTATCAAGGGATAGCAGAGGCTCTGAATCCAGTTTTTCATTCTTTTGGGATAGATCATTATTTTCTATACCATAATACCCCACTTATTCAATCTTTAGATGCGTTAGCTTCACACTACCTAGACCAGATTCGACTGCGTGGTTTGGATTCCTCTTCTATTATCCTATGCGGATGGTCTTGGGGTGGGAATATAGCGCTTGAAATGGCATATCAATTGGAATCGCAAGGCCACACCAATATCCAACTGTATCTGCTAGATACGGTGGTGCAGGATACACATATAAAACGTAATCGTCGTTTGATAGAACAAGAAAAAAGTGCATTGCGAAAATGGTTTAAAAAAGAAGGGATGCTGAATGAAGAGGTTGAAAAAAGAGTGAGGCTGCTTGACATTATCGATAGGCTAAATCATCAAGCAACACCTAAAAAACTACAACATTCGAATATTATTTTATTAAAGGCAATGCAAGCAGAGATGAGAGGATATAAGCTAATTTTACCTTATGATCATAATGTGCAGCAGTTATCAGAAAAACTAATTACAATTATTCCAGTTGATGCAACCCATTATGAAATTATTAAGCATGAGCATGAAATCTGTGAAACAATTATGCGCCATTTACACTAGGGGGTTCATTGCCGGAAGCTGCTGTACGGGTCCCGCGACTTGTTCACTGGCTCAAGTAGACCACACCTCGCACCAGATTCCGCGGAGAAGCCGCAGTAGTATATCAGGGTTTGTTCACCGATAATTACTGGGGTGATGGGCGCCTCCATTCTTATTAAACAGGTTCGACACCTTTAACAAGGGAGCAGTATCATGAAAAAAATTAAAGCGTTTTTCGACAAGGATACGTGGACGCTTACTTACATTGTCTGGGATGATGAGACGCAAGATGCCATCGTCATTGACCCTGTTCTGGACTACGACCAGGCTGCATCAAAAACGAGTGAGGAGTCTGCAAGGGCGGTGATTGCGTTTTTGCGCTCAAAAGATCTGAAACTTCATTACATTCTTGAAACACATGCGCATGCCGATCATTTAAGCAGCTCGCAGATTATCAAGCGCGTTTATCCGCATGCGCAGATTGCAATAGGAGAAATGATTACGAAGGTGCAAGCGATTTTCAAAGGGGTCTTTGGACTTCCCAGTGACTTTAAAACCGATGGCTCGCAGTTCAATCGCTTATTGAAGGATCAAGAAGAGTTTCGTGCTGGATCGTTAAAGATCACAACAATCTTTACGCCAGGTCACACACCAGCTTGCGTAACTTATTACATCGACGGCAATGCTTTCGTTGGAGACGCTCTTTTCATGCCTGACTATGGTACTGCCCGCTGCGATTTTCCTGCTGGAAGTGCGGTCGATCTTTATCACTCTGTACACGATAGGCTTTATGCGCTTCCGGATGAAACCAAGATTTACACCTGTCACGACTACATGCCAAACGGCCGACCACTTCGATTCATGGCGACTGTAGGCGAACAAAAAAGGGATAACATTCAACTGAGGTTGACGACCTCGAAGGAATCCTTCATTCAGTTTCGGATGGATCGCGACAAAACGTTAGCGCCGCCCAAACTTTTGTTGGCGTCAATTCAGGTGAATATCGACGCAGGTCATCTTCCAGAAACAGAGTCGAATGGAAAAAGATATTTGCGTATCCCCATTAGGTGATGCCTTGTCGAGTAGCAAGGGGACAATGGCTGGTCTATTACACTCAGTAGTGGTAGGTCATAGTGCAATACATTCAAATTCGATTGAAAACCTAGGAGGTTATATTGAAACAAGCCATTCTGCAACTCATTGGCAATACGCCTCTCGTAAAATTAAATTACTTTTCTAATCCGAACACAGGTTCAAGCCTTTTTGCAAAACTAGAAATGTTTAATCCAACCTTAAGTATCAAGGACAGAATCGTCTTGCATATTATTGAAGATGCAGAGAAGAAAGGGCTGCTAAAGTCCGGTTCGACCATTGTGGAGGCGAGTTCGGGTAACACGGGTGCGTCGGTGGCCATGATTGGTTCAGTGAAAGGATATGCTGTCATTATTACCACCCCTGCCAAAACCAGTCAGGAAAAAGTCGATTTGATGCGTGCATATGGGGCGGAGGTGAGAATTTGTCCCAGTGTCGGCCATGCCCATCCTGAATATTATATTATCCAGGCACAGAAGTTGACTGCATCGATCCCTGGAGCGTTTACCCTGAATCAATATAATAATTTAGAAAATATCCGAGCGCATTATCTTTCCACAGCGGCAGAGATTTGGACGCAAATGCAAGGTAAAATTGATTATGTGGTTGCTTGTGCCAGTACAGGTGGCACAATTAGCGGGATAGGCAAATTTTTAAAGGAAAAAAATCCAGCCATCCAAGTTGTGATGGCTGATCCTGAAGGTTCTGGATGTTATGACTATTTTTACACCGGCAGGATTGACCCTACACATATTAAGTCCTATGTGGTTGAGGGGGCAGGAAAGGACGACATCTGTGGGTGTTTTAATTTTTCAGTGGTGGATGAGGTGATCAAGTTTTCAGATCATCAGGCCTTTGCGATGGCGAGAAAACTGACTGCAATAGAGGGTATTATTTCGGGAGGAAGCTCTGGGGGCGCCTTGTTCGTGGCAGAGAAAATCGCTGCTCGGGAACAGGCAAAGCAGATTGTGGTGATCTTGCCTGATTCTGGTGTGAAGTATTTGTCGAAAATATTTTCACCCACGTCTCTGGCATGAGGCTTGCCCTTGGCTGTCGGTATAGATTAAAAACGGTTCAAAGTTTATTTTTTTGATACCGGGTTGGTTCAGCGCGGTAGCCATCAGGGCCGCCTGTATTCATGTGACGTCCCTAAAAAAATCACACAACGTCTTGTGAAACAAGGCTGATCGCGGGGGAAGACCCTGTTGATTATAGGCCAACACCTGCTGTTGTACTGCCTGTTTAAACGGCTCTGGATCCGTTTCCACACCATTCAAATTATCGATGCTGTACTGGAATTTAAAACCTGCCGCCTGCGAGAGAATCATCTCGATTGCTTGCGGCTTGACTTCAGCCTGCTGAAACAGTGCCTGCTGTTCGGCATTTCGCCCATCAGGCACATACCAATAACCATAATCAGCCAACCTTCGGCGCGCCTCCCCCGCAATCAGCCAATGCGCACATTCGTGCAAGGCACTGCTAAAAAAACCGTGTGCAAATACAACTTTATTAACGGGGGTATTTTCATCTGCGGGCAGATAAATGGGCTCGTCATCACCGCAGACCAGCTGGGTATTGTACGTCAATTCAAAGCAGGCATTAAATAGCCGGATTAAATACTCATAATGATGCGTCATATTAAACCGAAATAGGCGCCTTGATTGCCGGGTGTGATTGATAATTGAGAAACTCAAAATCATCAAACTGGTAATCAAACAAAGATGCCGGTTTACGCTTGATTAATAACTGCGGCAGAGGCAGTGGTTCTCGCTGTACCTGGGTTCGCGCCTGTTCCAGATGGTTCATGTACAAATGGCAGTCCCCACCTGTCCAAATGAATTCACCGACCTCAAGCCCGCATTGCTGTGCCACCATGTGGGTCAACAGCGCGTAAGAGGCAATATTAAACGGCACACCGAGAAATACATCCGCTGATCGTTGATACAATTGACAGGAGAGCCGATTGTTAACCACGTAAAACTGAAATAGCATATGACAAGGTGCCAGGGCCATTTTGTCCAGCTCACCAACATTCCATGCACTCACCAGCAAACGGCGCGAATCAGGATTGGTTTTGATCTGCGTGACAACCTCGCTCAATTGATCAACAGAGCGCCCATCAGCCGTTGGCCAACTGCGCCATTGCTTGCCATAGACAGGCCCAAGATCGCCCTCCTCATCCGCCCACGCATCCCAAATCGACACGCCATTCTCGCGCAGATAGGCAATGTTGGTATCGCCCTTCAAAAACCACAAGAGCTCATGAATAATACTGCGCATATGCAGTTTTTTAGTGGTGACGAGAGGAAAACCCTCTGTCAGATTAAAACGCATTTGGTAGGCAAACGTCGATAATACACCGGTACCAGTTCTGTCACCCTTCTCGACGCCGTGTTGTAAAATATGCTCAATGAGTTGTAGATAGGTTTGCATTACGTTTTGTCCTGCATAAAAAATGGGTTGATCCTACTGTGAGTGACGAACTGTAATTCTGCTTTAGTATATGCCAATTGCCTAGAATACGGCTAGCCTGTAACATGTTGATGCTCAATGTGGACTCAAACTGAATATCAAATCAAAAATTATTCAATATTTTAACCAGGAACCGTGATGGATGCAAATTGAATTCACGGCGAATTTGGGACATGGCCTTAAAACCGCCTGTTTTAGCAGCAGTTATTCATAAGGTAGAAATACCTGACGAAATTTATAGCGGGCAGAAATATAAGTACAATAATACAGAAAGTGATTGACAT
>JBCKWE010000069.1:0-6806 GCA_038923045.1 Legionellaceae bacterium | reverse complement strand
GTAATTGATTGATTTGTTATGAAAAATCCTTAACTTAGTGCCATTAGGATTAAGCCGCGGCTGTCTCATTATTTAACAAAGGCAAAAGGCAAGACGTGACCCCTTTTCCGCTTGTGTTAAAAAAAAATCATTTGAAATTTGTATTTTTTCATAACATGAGCTATAGTTAAATTAATACTAGATTTTGTAACCTACAATAAAAGGTGCATGATGAACATTGATACTTTAAATATCACACATCCTGCCGCTGCAAACTACGCGGATAGACCCCTATTGCGCATTCACGACGCCGGTAGCAATATCACCCCTACCGTCATAAATTTAACGTCCAACACAAATTTAGAACAAGCCTACGCTTGGATTTGTTCACAACGAGAAAACAGTAGCCATAATAACGGCGTTTGGGACTTGCGATTCAATTGGGATACCCTCAAGCCTGAATTACAACGACAATTATTAGCAGGCAAATACCACCTCAGCCCCTTACGCAGCTATAACATCAATGGTGAATTCATCAGCAGCTGGGATGCGACCGATGCCTTGGTGTTAAAAGCGTTAACCCTTACATTACAACCCTTGTTTTCTATAGACGAATACCCTCATTGTACCCATTTAAAAGGTGGTGGCGGTATTCAATCGGCACTTCAACTCGTAGCAAATCACAAAAGCGCTTATCAACACATCTTAAAAAGCGATGCCTATCACTATTATGAGTCCATAGACCATCAGGTTTTACTCGCGGCGTTAGAAAAAGTGTGTGATTGTAAAATCCTTCTCAGCTTGCTTGCTCAATATTGTCAGCGGCTGGAAATAAGGGACGGCAATTATTATCATTTTAAACAAGGCATCCCCATGGGTTGCCCACTATCACCGCTGATGGCAGCGCTTTATATGAAACCACTCGATGACGCAATGAGCAAGCACGGTGCCTATGTACGCTTCATGGATGACTGGGTTATCATGGTGAAAACAAAGCACCAACTGCGTCGCATCATTAAGTTAACTCACAAAATTTTAAATCAGATTAAACTCAAAATGCACCCCGATAAGACATTTATTGGGTGCATTAAAAAAGGTTTTGATTTTTTAGGCGTGCGCTTCTGTGACACCCCTGAAATTTCAAAAACAAGCCTTGAAAATCATCAAGCTAAAATAGGCCTGCGTTATGCGCAAGGTGCAAGTGCTGCTTGCATTGGAGACTATATAGCGAGATGGTCATCATGGTGTGCTGGCGTGTTGAAATGTTGTATAAAAGAAGTTCATAACTCCATGGAACTAGAGCGTGGCCAGCACTTCGGCTCCGTGGTACTTAAGGAGAATAAAAATGAAAACTTTATCAACCAACTTAAATGTCCGCACTTTTGTCTTTAGTGCACTTATAGGTCTCATTTCTATAACCATTACACCGACGGCGACAGCAGGCGTAAAAACCGAGAGCGCCACTACCGTAACTAATTGGGGTTCTGTTGTGGCGGGCGGACAAGGGGTGGATGAAACAACCAAAATCAGACATCATAAATACGCGTGCTATCATACAGGGTGCTGGCACTTAGTGAAAGGCGGGGGGGCCAAACAGGCGAGAACATACTAAAAAATCTACAAATAGGGGGAATATAGGGGCGGACTAGGCCAAACAAGCCCGTCGTAACGAAATCAGGGAACGAGCGGCTTAAACCCCCTATACCCTAATTGTCAATGGCAACCAACGAAACCAATAAAACCAATGGAGGGAGAGAGGATTTTGCGACACGAGGTCACATTAAGCAGTTGTCTGTCAAGAATAAGGAAGTTGCACAGACCGTTTATACCACTAAACGACGCTAGGATCATGAATAAAGAGCTGATCTGACAACGTAACGAAAGAGAGTAATTCTCTGTGTTAACGGCGGACCAAAACCGCGGATATATGGCGCAGGCTTGAATTGACCAACATTAATACTAACAAACCTAAAACATCCCCATTAACTTACTCAGCGTTCATCTTGGCCAAACTATCCACGGCACTCCCTAAAACGGAGGATCGAGTATAGGAAGTATAAGAGTATAGGAAGTATAAAGCACCTATTCCCTAATTTACAGAAGTATCGTGATTAAAATATCGACAAAAATCAGTGTCGCAATCAATCAAACTCCATACATTCAATCCTCACCCAACCCGTTTTCATGAATTCTGACCATTCTCAGCCGGCAGGACCCTATTTTTTGTGCGATTTATGTCCATCCATAAATCCAGGACGTCAACGATCCGTGCTGCTGTTGCCTGCTTATTTTTTAAGGATTCATCACAGATGTTGCGAGGCCTGGAGGGGCACGAATTCCTAAGCCTATATTGACATGTGTCAAACGCTCCTGTTGTAGATTGATATGCGACAGAATCCGGTTAATCGTCTGGGCGTCTTCGATGCACGCAATGATTCTGACCCTACCCTGGCAATACCTGCAAACGGTGATATCAATGTTGAACACCCGTTTCAGCCGCATAGCCCAACTCATGGTTGGGCTATGCGCTTTACTTTCGGGGGGAGAGTCTGTTGCTGCTGTTGACGGAGTCTGTGCTTTGCCGTCACTGGTCACCATGCCTCGATGCTTGCTGTTCGGTGCAAACACGCCATGAAATCGGGTCAAGTGAAATCGCGGTTTGGGTACCAGGGCGGCCAATCTGGCAATGAAATCCAGTGGCTCGAAGACCACATGCGTTGTCCCGTTTTTGTAGGCGGTTTTCAATTTGTAGCTGATTTTTCCATCCGGCAAGCGCTCCATACGATGCGTCGATACGGCCGGTCTTGCAATGTATCGGCATAGCCGCTCAACCTTGTCGCGCTGATGTGCTTTCGCACTGACACCGGCATGAAGTGAAAATCCACCACCTTTTGCAAGCGTATGCCCGCTCATCGTTTCCGTCTCATCCATGGCAGGCAAAGTCTGTAGCGTGAACACCTTTTTCCCTCGCTGTGAGCCCACGGCTATTCGGTAGGTAATCGAGCTCCCCTGAAGGTGATTCATCACATCATCGTCAAAGCCCTCCAACACCAGACTGCCCTCCTGCGTGTCCCTATCCAGATATCCCTCCCGCTCAAGCAGGCGCGCCATGCGCTTGCTTATTTGGTGAAGCAATCGATTCATCTCACCTGCTGTTGGCGTTTCAATGGCATGGAACTGGCAGGTTTTACCTTCAGTGTCAACTTCATAAACCCCGTCAAGAAATAACATGTGAAAGTGAATATTTAAATTCAGCGCGCTCCCAAAGCGCAGAACTCAACGTCACAGCGCCCGTCTTTGCTCTCTTGTGGGTCAAGCCTGTCTTTTTTACCAAATAGCCGCTAATCGCTCGCGTCACCACTGCAAGCGCCTTTCCCAACACACGGGGATCACTTGCGAACAACCAACGCAATTGGAATGGGACACTCAACACCCATTGACGAATGGGTTTGTGCGGCAGTACATAATCAACCAGTAATGCTGCACTTTCCACCATTCGCATCGCACCACAGCTCGGGCAAAACCCACGGCGTTTACAACTAAACGCAACCAATAGTTCGTGATGACAGGACTCGCATTGCACACGCAAAAATCCATGCTCAAGGCGACCGCACTTCAGGTAGGCTTCAAAATCATCTTGAACATATTTGGGAAGAGACTTGTCTGATTCTGACAGATGAGCCAGAAATTTTGGGTAATACTCGTCGATAACCTGATAAAGCAAGGTTTTTTGGGGTTGATGACGCGCGTACTCCATAGCTGCGCGCGCCAATCCTGCGTTTGTTGCAGGGTGTTGGTTGGACATAGATTGGTTGCTTCGCTTTCCATTGCGTATTGCAAGCTACCATATAATGACAATGCAATTCTAGTGCTCTCCATTAAGGCTTCTGGCTGAGAATGTCATCGATTACGCCCTGCTTTCACAATAACACCCTGCGATGTCACCTTCACCACATCATCAATCGATAAACGTTTCAGTCGCCGAGCAGTGGCTGCATCAATCGGCAACACAACGATTTGTTCGACCCGCTTCAAAAGCGCCAACATTTCATCATCAACCTGGCGCATCCCTACAAACTGCACCGGCCCTTCATCGGTATTCTGATATCGCCTGTGCATGAGTATGTCGGTTATTTTCTGGCGCATTAACTCACGCTCGGATTTATCTTGAGCCATTATATTCTCCTCATGTTAAGTTAATTTTGGATCCGTATTGTTTTTCTTGGGCGGACTCGTTTCCGAACCAATTTTTTTATTAGCAGGCAATAGCAGCATGGATAGTTGACGCCCTGGATTTATGGATGGACATAAATCGCACAAAAAATAAGGTCTTGCCGGGTGAGAATGGTCAGAATTCATGAAAAAGGGTTCGGTTGGGATTGAAAGCATGGAGTTTGATTGATTGTGACACTGATTTTTGGCTGCTGTCCAACCTAATTTAATGAAAAACTGCGGAATATAATGTATAATTAGAACTATAATGAATGTTAATTAAACTGAAACTTAATTTTTTATAAAGTTAGGTGTAAAAATGCCATATCAAACCAATGAAGATCGTTATGAAGAATATGTAAGCAAAACGGTCGCTCGCATTAATGCAAAGTATCATTGTAATGTCGTGCACGTTCATGACATTCAAGAAATGGAGCAATACATTGCAGAACACCAAACAGAACAAAAAATCGGCTTTTTATTAAAAGCACCTGATTATATGAACCAACCCTACCATTATTCACCCATTTATTTTGAGCGACGAGGGGCTACAGAGACTTTTGCCCAATTTGATTCAATGCAAGGAATTCCCTATCTTGTCCCGCAGTCAGGGAATCCTCTTATCGAGAGAGCACAGTATTATAGTCCATTTCAACGACAAGTATCTGGAGAGGGGTGTCTTGAAGATGCAGTAAAAATTCTTACAAAATCTTTTAAAGATGAAGAACTAATAGATTTTTGTGTTAGCAATTCCGTAGTCAATACCAAAATAACAGAATCAATGACAGATACAGAAGCCGCACAGTATGCGTCTGCAAGGGATGTAAAGTATATGAGTGCGCAACAAAAAGAAACCATGCTTAGTTTGGGGCCTCAAATCAGTTATCAATGTGGAAAAGAATCACTGCTCAAGCATGGGCAACAACCGATTGAAAATTTACGAAAATTAACTAGTCTGCCTGCGCGATTCCTTGTAAATATCGAACATTATGGGACAATGCGCCATTTTATGGAAACAGAACCAGAAAAATTTAAGGTATTATACAAGGAAAATGAAACGGTTTTACAGCATATACAACGTAAGGGCAGAATGCGTATTGAAGATATTAAAACCACTATTGTAGATCCAAAGAATGCAAATGATTTTAAAGGACAAGATTTTTTAGCAAGGCAAAAACGCTATCATGAAAAAGCAACCAATCCGGCAGCTACAAAAGCATCGGTAACAGTAGCAATTTTAGCTAAAGAAAGATTTAAGACAACGTATACACACACAATTTCAGAATTAAGAGCACTTATTTCATCAGGAGCAAATCTTGCAGACCTGAATGATCGAAGTGGATACACCCCTTTACATGCATTGTCGTTATGCTCGGAAGTAACACCGGAAGATTTAGAAGATATTTTAGGTCGATCCAATGGTCTAAATATTGATGAGCAGGGTAGTTATGGTTATACAGCGTTACAGTTAGCTGTTGAAAATAGAGAGATCCCCTATGTTCAGGTATTGCTAAATAAATCTCCAGAAATTGGGGTGCGCAACAACTTTAAAACCGTGCTGATGTCAGCAATGCTGAACATTCAACCGATAGAAATGATGAAATTGTTGTTGGTTCATTATCCCGATCACCCGTTAATTGAAATACGAAATAGCGAGCATGGATGGACGCCATTGATGCTTGCAATAGCTGACATTCATAATCCAAAGCATGTTGAGATTGTAAAGTTTTTATTGAACGCTGGTGCTGATCCCACTGCTAAAGCCAGCTCCGCGTTTCCGGTAACATATAATGGTATTCAGCATGAATCGAATGCATCTGTATTAGATATTGCTGAGAGTATTGATCAAGCAGCAAAACCGGGAGACACTCTGTTTGCGCCAATTATTAAACGAGCTATGGGATTAGAGGTTGCTGTAAATACACCACAAATTGATGTCTTACCTCCATATCCAGAACCTCTAATGAATAATCAACCAAAAAAAGAAGGATTAGGGAGTCGTCTGTACAAGAGTCTTGTTTCCATATTCGGTAGCAACATTGCTAAATTTGGCAATGCTGGGTCAATTGCCGGTGCAGGCGATGCTTCGACTGCACTAATTTTAAAACAATTAGATCGCTTACCATCTGATCCAAACAATCTAAGTACCGGTGTACCTAACAAGGAAGCAAAGAGTAAGAAAGCTAATTCAAACAATCCACCAACAGTCGTTGTTAGTAGTGCTGCGATTATTGATTTACCCATACAAAATTCTGGAAATAGTTTGAATAAACCGCAACCCCAGGGCAGTAATCGTGGTCCATGACAAACGGTATTTAATGTAGCCCTGCACACGAAGGTAACGCAATTATTTAAAGAGTTTATGATGGTTGCCGGCATGCCTACGCAGCCTGCTATCCACACAGAGAGCGAGGCAGATAGAGCTATTCGATTAAAAGGTAATTATGAGGCTGCGCGTGAAACGGCTGATCGTGCAGCGCGAGGTTATGCCACGTATAGTGCGGATATGGAAGCATCCCGGCTGCTTCAAATAGTGACCGCGCGCAGTATTGTGGTTCTGCCTTTAAATTCATATTATTTATAACAGCCGCTTAAGGCCTTACCTTGATGAGCGT
>JBCKWE010000068.1:0-6998 GCA_038923045.1 Legionellaceae bacterium | reverse complement strand
GTTAAATTGAACTAAAATAGCTCCCGGCGATATGTGCAAAGTGCAAGTATAGCTTGAATAGGAGACTATGTAGCGCGATGGCCATCGTAGTTGTGCTGGCGTGTTGAAAAGTTGTATTGACGCAGTCTATAACGCCATGGAGTTGGAGCGCAGCCGGCAGTTCGGCTCCGTGGTAATTAAGGAGAATAAAAATGAAAATTTCATCAACAAACTTAAACGTCCCCGCTTTAATCTTTGCTGGGCTTTTAGGGCTCATTTGTATGACCACTACAGCAACTGCTGCTGTTGTTACGGAGCACGGAGTCGGAGTCTCTTCTAGTGAACTAACATCAGCGCAGAGGAAGGCGGCGGAGAGCGATGTGCTGGTTGCCGCGTCGCTGGCCATAGTAGCTGCCGAAATGACTGATGCTCTGCAAGCATGTCATGGTGGTTGCCCCTGTATAGCTCAGATTACAGCGGAAAAAGGAAAAGATTCCAAGCTCGTAGTGAATAGTTGTAAAGCGTGTGTTAAACCCTGCATGGAAGCACACATTAAACGTACGTCAAAATAAGGGACCTAATATAGAACAACAAAATCGAACAATTACATCATGCCGAAGGGTGGACAAAGAAGCCCCCTCGGCATGCCCCCCACGTCGCCCCTTATGTGTGTTCCAATACACCAATTATCAATAAAGAAACCCAAATAACCACAATGGAATTTTGTTAGCCATACCCTGTTCAATGTCATCACAAGCCAAAAATCCATGGTCTACCTGTTGAATTCTGAGAACCAATGGTTCGAATGGTTTGTTCAAAAAATTTCCCATGGGTTAATAACCTCCAAGCCAATGATACCTTTAAAATCCTTGATGTTCCGAGTAACTAGCTTGTGATTATTTACGATAGCCGTTGCTGCAATAAGCCCATCAATTGCGGGTAAATTTTTGATTGAGGAAATATACCCCCATTTGTCTGAAATCGTTGCATCTATGTTTATTATTCGTCCACAAAATTGAGAAATCAATTCTCTTTCTAACCATTGAATAATTTTTTGTTTCTTTGAACCATCCTCAAGTTTTTCTACTCCCTTTCTAATTTCGCCTAATGTTAATACACTTAGTGAAAACTGGTTGGCGTCAATTGATGCTAACCAATTAATGACATTGGAATTAGGCGTTTTTTTAATTGTTTCCGAGATGATATTGGTATCCAGTAAATAGATCATAAATCAATATCTCGCATAGCAGACTGATCCCGCTCAAAATCAATATCCAAGCCATTTAATGGTGATGACCTTAAAAATACAACAATATTTTTCTTTATTCCACAAAGATCCTTGTATTTTTCCATGCTAATAACTACCGTCTCATTCACGCCATGACGAGAAATAATTTGGGGCTCAATTTTAGCCTCTTTAACCAATTGAGCAAATTTAGCTTTCGCTTCTTGCAGTTGCCATACGTGCATATTATCTCCTAAAATAACCGGTCACACCGGTCATTTTACTGAGGCGCCAGCTAAAAAGCAAATGCTATGAACCAATGGGGTCAGAGTGGATTGATTTCCGGCAATTGGCTCGCAGGGTTGAGCCAATTGCCAAAGGAGGGGATCGTAAGTCCATAAAGTATAAGACAGATCTAGTAGCAGTCGATTGATTTTAAGCTTTTTTCTTGTGGATCAATCCACTCTGACCCCATTGGTTCTCTGACCCCATTGGTTGGTGTAAGCTTTTTTCTTGTGGATCAATCCACTCTGACCCCATTGGTTGAGGTCATCCTTTGATACTTTGGTAGGTAACAGGATCACGATGTGGGGCTGAACGGTTACTTAAATGATTTGGTTTGTGTAAATGAGGACATTCATACCATATTTGCACGAAAATTGTTTGATTCTCGTGTAAATATGGATTATCATACCAATTTTACACGAGAGTTTATTGTGATCTATCAACACAGGGTACTGGAAGCAACATTAAAAAAGTACGTGCAGTATTTTCCTATAATCGGTTTAACTGGGCCTCGGCAGTCTGGTAAATCAACATTATTGCAACATGTGTTGCCGGAATACACGTATGTAACGTTTGATGATTATCGCATTATTAGCCTTTTTCATAACGATCCGGAGAGATTTCTAACCATTTATAATGATAAGGTGATCTTTGATGAGGTTCAAAAATTACCCGAACTATTTAACCACATAAAAATGGCTGTGGATAAAAACAGGGATCATAAAGGCACGTTTGTGTTAACGGGATCCAGCCAATTTTCTCTTCTGAAAAATTCTTCGGAATCACTTGCTGGCCGTATTGGATTGCTATCGTTGTATCCTTTTCAATTTGCAGAGATCCCTGCAACGTTGCAAGATGAATCAATTTTTAGAGGGGGATACCCTGAGTTAATCGATCGTCGTTATGAATTTTATAATGAATGGTTTTCTTCCTATGTTGAAACGTATATTCATAAAGATATTGCGGCTGTTGGGCATGTAGGAGACTTGAGAGATTTTCGTCGTTTATTGCAATTATTGGCAGCAAATACGGCTCAACAATTAAACATGTCACGCTTTGCAAGTGATCTAGGTGTCGATGTAAAAACAGTCAAGCGGTGGATTGCATTGTTGGAGGCCTCCTATATTATTTTTTTGATCCCACCTTTTTATAAAAACTATGGGAAGCGACTTGTTAAAAGCCCTAAACTTTATTTTTATGACACGGGCTTGGTTTCATTTCTTACCGGGATTGAAAATAAAGCACTCTATGAAAATGGCCCATTAGCCGGTCCTATTTTTGAAAATTACATCGTGAGTGAAATCCTAAAAAAAGAACGTCATGCTAATCAAACGTCTGAATTATATTATCTACGAACGTCACACGGGGTTGAAGTTGATTTGATTATTGATAGAAAAACAACAAAAGAGTTTATCGAAATTAAACATTCATACACGTTCAACCCTAAAATGACAGCCGCTATGCATGCGTTTATGATTGAGGAAGGGAACACAGGTTTTCTACTGTATAATGGAGAAGATTTTCCTTATTATGATCCTATTCGTGTTTTAAACTATAAAAACTTTTTAGCGTTTAACTACTGATTTCTGACGTGGGGAGCTAGGTCATCTGTCTGTTTTAAATCGACTCGTGGAATTAGCGCCTACTCATGTGTCACGGATGATAAAGGCAAGAAACCATGCCGCGTTTCAAGTGGCGGCCGGCGGCGGTCACCTGTCTGTTTTAAATCGACTCGTGGAATTAGCACCTAACTGGGTGTCACGGATGATAAAGGCAAAAAACTATAACGCGTTTCAAGTGGCGGCCCGCGGCTGGTACTGGCCTGTTTTAAATCGACTCATGGAATTAGCGCCTGACCTGGTGTCACTGATGATGGCAGCAAACGACTATGCCGCCTTTTCAACTTTAGCTCTCCGTCGCAGGGATGGTATCGTCAACCGCGCGCTTTGTGATCCGGGCACATTCGCGCATGCCGAAATGCACCAATGTGAGTATGGTGAACGCTAATCTCATAAGCGATGATTTGATGCTTTTCATCAATGACAATATGAAGCTTGCGCCAAGTTCGCCGTGCGTTGACACCATGCTTGTCTTGATGCCATTCGTCCTTTCCATATACCTTCAGTCCAGTTGAATCAATAATAATGTGACTGCCTGGCTTGAGTGTTTGCGCAAGACTAGTCGCTATGGCAGGATTCCAGTGCTAGCGTAGGCATGAGAAGTTTAATAGCGAATCGATCGGTATTGACAGCAACATAGACTGCCACGGAAATTAATAATTTCGTGATATCCGATTCAGGCCTTGCCGTATAGCTTAATAGCGTGCCTTGCGTCAGTGAGTGGTTGTCTTCCAACAGGCTTTTAAGCGCCAAAAATAATTCCGGCGTATTATCCGTGTGCTGAGTTAAAATGAGGTTAAGTTTCTCTAGGACTTGCTTTCCCCAGGCAACGGCGATTTTGTCTTGTAATGTGATGAGCGACAATTATAATTACCCACTAACGAGAACTATAATTACCCATTGTTGAGGTCAAAGCCGGGGGTTGTTTTTTGATGAATAGTTAAGCAATGATGTTACTTGCTTGATTTCATTAAGGACGAGCCATGACATGCACCAATAAACAAATAGGGAAGCTTATGAAACTCAAACAAACCCACAGTCAAGAAGTAGCCGGATTGAAGGTTGGCGTTACTAGAAAGACAGCCAGCAAATATATTAATGAAGGCAAATTGCCAAGTGAACTTAAGCAGCAGAGGGACTGGCTCACTCGCTCTGACTGTTTTGAAGAGGTCTGGCCAACGCTTGCAGCAATGTTGAAAAATGCACCTGGTCTTGAGGCTAAAACGCTATTGGAGTGGCTAATCGAACAAAAGGATCGTACGCCACCATTTCATTTTGGACAACTGAGAACCCTGCAGAGACGCGTGCGTGATTGGCGGGCTATGCATGGACCTGAGAAGAACGTTATTTTTCCCCAAAATATTTTGCAGGGAAAACAAAGCCAGTCCGACTGCACCTGCATGAACAGCCTGAACATTCGCATCGCGGGCTTTGCCTTTCCCCACCTGTTGTTTCACTGGATGTTGCCTTATTCGCGCTGGGAGACTGTATCGATTTGCTACACCGAAAGCTTTGCGAGCCTTACCGCGGGTTATACTGCTGCTGTATGGGAGCTTGGTGCCGTTGCCCCTGAACACCGCACTGATAATTTAACCGCGGCTACGCACAGCTTTGGTAATGGTCGTGAGTTCAACAAGTCATGGAATGATTTTTTGAGGCACCATGGGACCAAGCCCAGCCGCAATAACCCCGGGGAAAGTCATGAAAACGGTTCAGTTGAGAAGAGTAACGATTTGATTAAAAAGAATGTTGAACAGCAACTGTTGCTGCGTGGCTCACGAAATTTTGCCAGCATTGACGACTACAATGGTTTTCTTCAACGCATTATGAAGCAACGCAATCAGAGTCGACAAGCAAGGCTAGCCGAAGACTTGGTGCACTTCTTGCCTTTACCTAAGCGGCGATGGGAGGCTATTCAAACGATTTCTGTGACGGTTGGGCCAGCTAGTATCATTTCCGTTTTAAAAGGCGTTTATTCAGTCCCTGCCCGCTTAATCGGCTACGGCTTGGATGTTGATATTTACCCTAAACACCTGAATGTCCGTTACGGACGGAAGGTGATAGAAAGCATCCCCCGTTTACCTAATGACCGTGGTGTCGCGATAAACTATCGGCATATTATTGGGTATCTTCTGCGTAAGCCGGGCGCTTTTTCACACTACCAATATCGGGAGTGCCTCTTTCCTCGTGTCGTGTTTCGCAAAGCTTATGACGCACTCATGGAGCAAAGCCCCGCGCGTGGTCATAAGAACTACCTTAAAGTATTACATCTTGCAGCCATTGGCAGCGAAAGTGAGGTAACCGCGGCGTTAGAGATATTATTGGAGTCTGGTGACGTCCCTTTACCAGACGTCGTTAAAAATCTGCTGGATCTTCCCTCTGATGGCCCCCCGGTGGTGCACGTTACACCACCGAAACTCGGTGATTATGATCGACTGCTGAGTACGTTTAACCAAACAAAACAAGGGGTATCCCATGCAATCCACTGATTTAGAGGGCACATTAAAAAACCTGTGTTTGACTCTTTTTGTTGAGCAGTACCAAGCCGCGGCAGAGCGTTGTGAAAAAGAAGGAATTGACCATGTCGGCTATCTAACTGCGCTGGCAAGAGGGGAATGGGAGCGACGACAGCATCAACGGATTGAACGATTACTCAAGCATTCTAAAATCCCCAGAGACAAGCGTTTAAGTGATTTTGAGATTACACGCATAAAGGGGCTTTCGCCAAGCCTTGTTCATCGCCTTGCTGATGGGGAGTTTATCGACCACTGCGAAAACATCTTGATTTTTGGTAATCCTGGCAGCGGAAAAACCCATTTGAGTATCGCTTTTACGCGTGAGTGGTCTTTAAAAGGTCGACGGGTATTGTATACAAGTGCCTGCCAGCTGGTACAAGAGCTGCTACGTGCAAAACAAGCCTTTCAACTCGATCAAGCGATTAGAAGACTGGATCGTTTCGAAGTGCTGGTGATTGATGATCTGAGTTATGTCACGTGTGATCGCAATGAAACTGATGTTTTGTTCGCCCTGCTGGCTGCGCGCTATGAGCAGCGTAGCGTAGTGATTACCAGTAATCTGGTTTTCTCTCAGTGGAATCAGATATTCAAGGACGAAATGACGACAGCTGCAGCTATAGATCGCTTGGTCCATCATGCGACGGTACTGGAGTTAAATGTGGATGAGAGTTACCGAATGGAGCAAGCAAGGCGCCGTAAACAGGCTGAAGCCGCATCGAAATCACTACCAGAGGAGACTTTAAGATAACGATACAGTAACGTTATCTGTTATCTTATGTTATTTAATCGACCCAATAATGGGTAAATATAGTTGTCGTTAGTGGGTAATTATAGTTGACGCCAGTCAGCGGGCTTGAACTGAACTTCGTTCTCCCGCTTCGAGATTGTAAAACAATAACATAGGATATTAAGGCGGGTTAAATAACGCTTTGAGCTTATCAATTACTTCATCAGTACTGGTGCCATTTTTTGCAATATTAATTCTCTGCTTGAATAGTGATACTCGACGACTTCCATCACGATCTTTGCCAATGGCGTCCCTGATTTGGTGATCATGTATCTCTTCATGCTTGAGCAATAAATTCAACTCGATCATGGCTTGACTTCTTTTGGATGAAATAAAGCTTGAGAAAACCCATAATGTACTTAAAAAAGCCATAAACGATGAGGACTTATAAGATTCTAATACCACCTTTAATTCATTTTTAGCAATGGTGTTTTTTGGTTTATTCCCAGCTTTAGGTGCCTCAGCCTCAGGGGAGGTTCTAGCAACTAGAGTAGAAAATGCCATATCCCTTGCTAAAAATTCACCCGTAAGCGGCGCGCTTACTGCCACAGGTTCTACCCATGACGTGGTTGTACATTTAGAACGTA
>JBCKWE010000067.1:0-7486 GCA_038923045.1 Legionellaceae bacterium | reverse complement strand
TCTGTGTTAGAACAGCCGTGACTATTACCGCAAATAGCACAGCATCTAATCTAATCATGAAGTAAATGACGTCAAGGATGGTATTTATATGCGGATTTTGTACGAAAAGATTTACAAGCAAAATGACTGAGCATAATAGTAATACCGGAGTCACATACGGTTTTAGAGCAGCTTTTAGAACAACGATGAGTGGCCAGACATAGTATCCTATAGCTACACAACCGGCAAGTTTTATCGCCGATATTATGAGCGCATACAGCGATTTTAACGCACTATTTAGGCATGATAATGTATACTCAGGACTGGACTGATAGGCGTGATATTGCTGAAAAGCCGTAAACCAATCATTTGTTTTACACAAAAACGTTGCCGCGGTTTTTAAACGCAGTGAGTCTCGAATAAAAGCGAAATCCTCTTGCGCGCAAGCTTGCCGTTTTATGGCGAGCGGATCGTGGCTCCAATTAATATTTAGTTGGGTCTCTAAATTGTTTTTAAACTGACGTAGGTCTTGGATGCCTCTAGCGTCGCTGAGGAAAGGCAATGTTGGTAGTTGCTGACGTTGACGATAGTCAACGATGCGCAATAATAAGTCAGGAGAGAGATGCGGCACTTTTGTCATAACATCATGCAAATTGATGTCGCGTTGCGTGAGCAAATGATGAAATGAGTCAATTTTTAGTAGCAGCACCATGGCTTGCTGTGGTGTGCAGGATGCCAGGACGACTTCCGGTGCTAAATCGGCCAGTTGGTAATTCAGCGGCAAGGCATGCCATTTAGCATGATAGTGTTCTTTTATCGATGCCAGCTTATCGTCTGATCTGTGTGGATCTCCATCATGTGCAGCCGAAAAATGCAGAGCCCAAACATTGTTCTGTGTCGCTAGGTGAAAGAGCTCGTCATCCTGTTGCAGCTCATCAGCCAGCGCGCCAAACAATAAGCCATTTTTTCCCACCAATAATTTCGCACAGAGCCGATTGGCATAGACCTTTTGTGACAATTGATTCAAATACCCATGTTCCGATTGAATCAATTGAAACAGTTGTTCGGTGACAACACGAATGGTGCTCTCGTCCTGTTGAACAATGGCGTCACGCAGCTGTTGATCAAAGATTGCAACCATCGCATCCATAAAGCGCGTATCCATTTTCAACCAGTTGGGAAGGTTTGATAGTAGGGCTGGGTTGCTTATGATTTGACTCATCATCACTTCGGGATAATGACTGAGCACCTGAAAGTGGCTCTGCATGACGTGTTGTAATGCTTGTGGTGCTTGTTGCTGTAATGCTTGATGGAGTGCGACGATATCCTCACGTAGTATGCCTGGTTTAAGGTGCAAATCGAGATGGTCATTAGGGTGCTCTGCCAGGAGTGCTAAATCAACATAATAGCCGTCAGCAATTAATTTAGGTGCTATGAAACCTTCGATGGTGGTTGCAACGAGGGGACGGGCATGCAATCGAAAGGTGGTGTAATCGTCTGAAAGTTCACCTAATGATTGCACTCTGGCAGCAATGCCTTGAAATCTTGCCTCTAAAGACTGTGTTAAATCGTTTAATTGTTCTAGCGTAATGTCAATGACACCGTTACTCCACTCTTCACTATTAATCGATAAAATGGTTGAAACTTCAGTCAAATATTGATTTGTGAGCATAATTTTTGCTTCATTTTCATATTTTTCAAACAAGCGCGGGGCGTGTTCGTGAAAATAGGCTGTCAGATGCGTCTGGTCGACCATTCCGGCATGAATGTCTAAAATCGTTTCATTAATGGGTATGCCGTAATGATTTTGGTTGGCTAGTTTGACCAAACTGTCGTAGACATGGACGTCAACGGAATCATAGTCGTTCTGTAATACGCGTAAGGCGGTGCATCTCGCTTTTACAAGTTCGTTTTGAATCCAGTCGCATTCTTTTTGGTTATCTTGCAGAGCGGTATAAAAACGACCGTTGATGCCTGTTTCGCAGGTGACAATTGCTTCAACAATTGATTGCAAGAGCTGCTTTTTGGCGGCAGGGGTTAGCTTAAATTCGGCATGGTCAGTGGCGTATAAAAAATAAAAGTTTTCAAAGTAATTGACGCATTTATCCAAAGATAAATTAAAACGGCTGTTGGACGTTCCCATACGCTTCGTCTTGAAGTCACTAAGTTTTTGTTGCAGTTCGGCAATGGTTAGGGTTTGTGCTTGCCCTGCTGGAGTCGGCATGTCAGGTTGAACCAGAGATTCTGATAATTGGTTAATGAGACGTGTCCATTTCTCTTGCGTGGTCTTGTTGGGATAGTCATTATCCATAAGTTGTAAAAGCACGGTTTTTTCGCGATGATAGTCTTCGAATGCCGGTACATTATAAAATTTGGTAGTTGGGATAAATGCTTTTTGATCGTAAAACATGTTGTTTTTCCTTTTGGCGATCGGTGTGACCCAACATTGTACATCAATAAAAATTTTTGTCAATTTTTGGGCAGATTTTAGCCATGCCCATATTAGACTTTGCGTAGTGCCCTTGAAATTATTTTTATCCAGTGACTGAAAAACGTTGTTTATCCTGCAAGCGTAATGCGGTCAACGCCCCACCCCAAACACTGCCCGTATCAAGCGCGTGTATTCGTGGGTGGGGGCATTGGCCATCTAGGGCCGCCCAGTGACCAAATAAAATATCTGCTGGAATGTCATGACGATTGGGCACCGCATACCATGGATAAAGATCGGCTGGTGCGTGGTTGATAGTACCTTTATAGCTTAGGCATAATTTGCCTTCCGCATCACAAAAACGCATGCGGGTGAAATAATTGCAAATCACACGCAGCCGTGCTTCACCGACTAAATCAGCCGACAAATAATTCGGATCATTGCCATACATGTGTGTTAAAAAATGGTGGTAGTCCGTGCCTGCCAGTACGTGTTCCAACGCGTGCGCACATGATTTGGCCTGCGATAAATCCCACATTGGGGCAATTCCGGCGTGGGACATGACGATGTTTAAGTCGGGATCATGGTATAAAATTGCCTGTTTTCGCAACCAGTGGCCTAACTCATGTGCGTCTGGTGCGGCCAGGATCTCATGCAAGGTATCATCCTGATTTTGCTTTTGATTCTCACCAAACAACTGACTCAACAAGTGCAAATCATGATTGCCTAGGGTAATGCGGGGTGTCAACGGCAGCTGTTTAATAAAGCGCAATACGGCCAATGATTCGGGACCGCGATTCACCAGGTCACCAACAAACCAGAGCCTGTCCGTGTGTTCGTTAAAATGCACATGAGTCAGCAGGCGCTGTAATGCGCTAAAGCAACCTTGTACGTCCCCAATGGCATAATCACTCACGACGTGAAAACCCTGATTGCAACGTGGTTGCGCTGGCCTCGATTGCCAGCCATTTTCCGGAGCGAGACAGGTGCTGCATCGGCGTCATATTGCCTGGCGTTTGTTGTGAGTACACTAGGTTCACGGCTGATACGGTTATTTTCTTACCGGTAGCCGGGTTGTGCACCTGTACCTCATCAGGAAGCACTACGGCGTATTTGTCTAAAATAAGCGTACCAGTGGCTGCGTGCTGACCGGCGTCATGACGATGTAAACCCCATGATAGCAATCCTTTTTCTATCGCCTGCCAATACCTGACTTCAGGATGGTTGCGCATAAATAGCTGGTACACTTCACGCGACATGACGAGGCCCGTCTGAATCAACATTAAGGGGACTTTATTAATGTTAAACTCTCCTTTTTTTATCTCCTGTGTTAACCATTTAATGAATTCAGCACCCAAGAGGCGGTCTTTTTCAGGGTTGGTTTCAGGCGTTGCATCGATAAATGTGCTTATTTTGCTTGGCCGCGCCCCACTAGAACCGTTATGCCTAATTAAAAACTCATTTAGGTCCCGTTGAATGGCAATGCCGTCAGCGCGTTCCAAAATGGCGCCCAGGATACCGGCAGCGTTTGGATCGTCATGCAGTAAAGCAAGCCATGCTGCTAACACGGTGGAATTCCCGGCAATCCAAGCAAAGCCACTTTCTGGCATTAATTGCCGAGCCAGCAATAAATTCAAACGGCGGCGCAAATCATCTTCACTCCCTTGAAGGAATTCATAATGATAATATGTTCCAACGGCGGTCAACTTATCACACAAGGGGTTCCATCGGGTTAATAATTGCCCGTTCGCGTCAAACTGGTCAATTTTATAATCCAGTTGCAGCTTACCAATGCCCTGTAAAATGGATGCAGAAAACAAGGCGTAAAGCCATAAATGTTGTTCTTCAGACAAATCGTCATCGTCATCGTGCACCAGCGTATGACGAAAAAGGTGCAATGCTGCTTCCGTGCGATTCAAGGCATGGTCTAGTAAGCCACCCGGCAAGGCATAATAGCTGTTAGCTGTCTCGGGTAATCGTTGACAATGATTAATGAAGTTGTGCACTAATTTCAAACAAAGACCATTGAATTGCGATGCCGGCATGGCACAGGATTGCGTTATTTTTTGCAGCAAGCCGGGTCGCCTGGCTTCTGCTAACACGCCTTCTGGCGTGACTAGCGCGATTAAGTCGTGCAGTGATTTGGTGTGCATTGGTTTCGTTTTTCTTCCCTGATGGTGAAACAATGTAATCTCCTGTTTATTTGAGCGTGTAATCCTTGTGACAGCCAGTATAAACGAAAATGCTTGATTCCGGTATGATCAGGCGCTACATTATGGCTAGCATTCCTCATGAACGAGACAGTTGGAAAAACAACATGTTAATCAAACCATTAAGATCGACACTTATTCTTTTTGCTATCACCTTAAATGCATTCGCCGCACCGATTGAAAACCCCTGCAAAGGTGTCTCTTTGCTAAGCCTAACACAAAGAGGCGACGTGACGAATTCACCGTGTGTTTTGCCACCCAAGGCATTCATGCTGCAAACGGGCTATCAACAATATAGGCAGGCTGTATCGATGCAAGTTTATCCACAAACGGCCCTGCTCATGGGCTTACCGGCCAACAGTGAATTGATGATTTTATTGCCAACGTTTAATCAACAATCAATCGGGCCTGTTTCAGGGTTTAGTGCAACAACAGCTGGCGTTAATCATTTAGTGAATTATGGGCAAAAATTCGTGACTGGTGTTGAGATTTTAATTACCCCGCCGGGCGGAAGTGATGCGTTTGGTAATCAGGGACTTGATGTTCTCGTGAATGGGATAGTCAGTTATCTTGTTGATTCCAAAACGATCTTGACGCTCATGGTTGGCGGAAATACAGCGACCGAGGCGCGTTTTGCCGGTGGACGTCGTTTTAACAGCGTGAATCCGAGTTTATCGTTGTCGTATGCCCCAGAGGAGAAACTGAATACATTTATCGAAGTATTTGTACAAACTAAAACAACACCGGATTCTGGTGCTAACTACAATGTTGATACCGGAATTTTATATCTGCTGACGCCGAATGTGGTGCTTGATGTAGAAGTGGCACAGCAACTGGGTCATGAAAACAGCAGTTTCAATCAGTATGTTGGGGGTGGGGTGACGTTGCTGTTTTAAAAACTACTCGCCGTGATCCGCACATATTCCGGCACACTAATCTGCTCAGGTCGCATGCCTGGATCAATGCCAAGTGATATCAACGCGGCCGCATTGATAAGCGGCTTTAAATTATTCGCCAATGTTTTACGGCGCATGGAAAAGGCACAGGCGACCAAACGCTCAAGTTCCGCAAAGTTCACTACTGGGTATGGTGATATCGGATGGGGTGTTAAACGCACGACAGCAGAATCAACCTTGGGCGGTGGATTAAAGGCTTCAGGGCCTACGTCAAATAAATGCTCCACGTCGCAGTAATATTGCAACATCACGCTCAATCGCCCGTACGCCTTACAGCCAGGCTTTGCTGATATGCGATCGACCACTTCCTTCTGTAGCATGAAATGCATGTCATCAATATAGGGCGTGTAATGCAGCAGGCGTAATAACAACGGCGTTGAAATATTGTAGGGCAAGTTACCAATCACCCGCAAACGCGTGCCAAATTGACTGTAATCAACGGTGAGTGCATCGGCATCGATCACGGTTAATTTATCCGCAGCATCTGACATCGCGCTCAAATGCACAATCAAATCCCTGTCGATTTCAATGGCGGTCAACTGATCCAGCACGCGCAACAGCGGCTGCGTTAATGCGCCGAGCCCAGGTCCGATTTCCAGCACATTATCGCTTGATTGCAGGTTCAAAGCGCGAATGATGTTGTCAATGATGTGTCGATTTTGCAGAAAATTCTGACCAAACCGTTTGCGTGCGCGATGTGCCATATGAGTGCCAGTTTTGCGTTTAATGGTTGGTGAAAGAATAACACATTCTACTTGCGCCATGTACCTATTCCCTGCTAAACTGCTCTAAATTTGAACGATAAGAGATGATTTATGGCCATGACCTTGATTACCATTACCCTGTTACTCTTAACGCTCTTTTGCGTGGGCGTCATGATCTACAAGCTTAAACGCCAACCGGCGGTTATTTTATCCGCCGTGGATTACTGCAAACTGGTGGGCAGTGGTATGCTTGCTTTTATGGCTGACGCATTAGGTATGGGCAGTTTTGCGGTGAATATTGCGCTAGCTGAACTGTTGGGCACGTTTCACGATGACGAGTTGCCGGCGATGAATAATGGCGCACAGGTCATCCCTGGCGCGCTTGAATCGTTGTTTTTTATGCAACTGATTGATGTTGACCTGACGACACTGATTACCTTGGTCGCCGGCACCTGTCTGGGTGGATTGATTGGTGGCAGCATCGTGAGTCGATTGAGTAAACAGGCGATTCGCGTGGCCATGATGTGTTGTTTTACGCTGATTATTGGCTTATTGCTTAGCCGTCAGTTTCAATTATTGCCTGTAGGTGGCACGTTAATGGGGTTGGAATCTTGGAAATTGCTGGCAGGATTTTGTGGGATGGTGGTGTGTGGCATGCTGACGTCTGTGGGTATCGGGTTGTTTGTTCTGGTGCAAGCAGTGCTGTTTTTGTTAGGCGTATCGCCACTCGCAGCCTTCCCCATCATGACCACAGCCGGTGCTATGCAGCAGCCGTTAACGACACTGGCTTTTTTGCAACAAGATAAAATTCCCCTGAAAAAAACGCTGATTTTAAGTTTGTCCGGTTGTATCGGGGTGTTGTTCGTCCTGCTTATCTTCAAGCATTTAACCATTACTTGGCTGCATTCACTGTTGATATTGATCGTAACATACAACCTGTTTGTGATTAGCCGAACCTATTGGCGTTCAAGGAGCATGAATAAAGATGCATTGATCCCAATATCCACGTATAATTAGTTCTAATTTATTGCATCTAGTGGCTTTGTTTCCTAACCCCTCGCCAGAGCATTTATGTTGGTTTTTGCGCAGCATGTGGTGTAATTCAATATCGGACAAAGTTGCCTGGAAGTGTATTCTAATTGTTGTAAGCGTCGATTGGTTGGCATGTATTTTCCAGAGATTGGCTTGTGATATACTGATGGATATTTG
>JBCKWE010000066.1:0-7515 GCA_038923045.1 Legionellaceae bacterium | reverse complement strand
ACTATCTATGGATAGCAAGCTCATATTCACGGTACTTTGCACTTTTGAATCACCTTTTCATCGATTTGCGTTCGCATTCGCCGGGATTTATACGTTTCCCGGGAACAATGCGTCCTCTGTTTCCAGCTTATCTCATGGTGGTCGTTCATCATGAACATCAACTCACGGTAACATGTTCCACCCTTCATCTCCGCTTTCCTTAGCACTTTCGGATAGTGTTATCCTCAGATATGTCACCATACCTTCATCGGCTACCCGTTTTACGATTACTATGGCTTCGTCTGCAAACTCTCTATGCATTAACGTCGCATCTCTGCTTTGTTTAGGGCTTAAGGCTTCCGCACGCGGCACCGACCCACATAGACAGCTCCTTCACCGGGTAAGATCAATAACGTTTTCATCGCCTACCTACCTTCTCTACCTTAACGGGTTTTACGTAAAGGATATTGGGTTCAGTAATCCACGGTACCTGCCCCCCCGTTCCGGCCTAATCAAAGGTTCACTTGCGTTTAGGCTGCGATTTTGGCTCACGCTTTCTCCAGATCCGTCATTGGGTAATGTGATTATGCAGTCTCCTTTTCAGGGCTAGCCGAATTTCCGGCTCCAGATTTATCGTGCATTACTTTCTTCAGGCACCCTTGCGATGTCGCCTATTAATTCCCTCCTTTCAGGGCTATAGCCGGACTTTCACCGACTCGCTATTGACCATACCGGTCACACGTGGGCACAGGCCTGTGGCCCTTTGCCCACCCTACGTTCTGTTCGCCCAGAATATCTGGGATTTATATCCGGAACTTGTATTTTTGGGTATTCCTGCGAACGTGAACACTGATTCTTGCCCATCGTGAACACCTAATATTGTAGTGCTTTTGCAAGCGAAGAAATTATCGCAGAGTGTTCACGATGGCGCAACGTCTCTGTTTCGCAGTGACGGCCCTTTTAGCTCTATTCGATGAGCATGTTCAGTCAGCCTGTCAAGTATGGCATCGGCAATCGTTGGCTCACCAAGATACTCATGCCATTTCGCAACCGGAAACTGACTTGTGATGATGGTTGCTTTTAGTTGATACCTGTCTTCGATAAGGTTAAATAGATCATGACGTTGCGCTGCATTAATTGATGTCAACCCAAAATCATCAAGAATCAGTACATCATCTTTGTGAAGTTGTGTCATCAATTTGGCATAGCTGCCATCCGCGTGCGACATCGCCATTTCCTCTAAGAATCGTGTTAATAACAAATAGCGAGTCTTAAAGCCCAGGCGACACGCTTGATTACCCAGAGCACAGGCCAGATAGGTTTTACCGCACCCAGTAGATCCTGTTATTAGCACGTTGTGGTGATGACGCACGAAATCGCATTTTGCAAGCGCCATCACCTTGGCTTTTTCTAATCCACGGTCACTTTTATAATTAATATCTTCAATCGATGCGGCCTGCCTAAGCTTGGCACGTCGTTGCAAATTCTGAACGCGATTAGCTTCTTTTTTTAATAACTCACGGTCTAGCAATAGGCTTAGGCGGTCTTCAAAACTTAAGTCAGCATGCTTTGGATGGCTTTGCTGTTCGCGAAAAGCCTCTTGCATGCCGCCCATTTTAAGCTGCCCCATTTGTGCTAATATGTTTTCATTGTTCATTTTTCACTCTCTCATGGTTTTGGTTTAATGGTAATACTGGGAACCTCTGATATTTTCATGCGCCAAGGCGGGTGCGCTTACCGCTGTGACTTGGTTGGTTAACGCCGACTGGTCAAGGTTGTTCTCAAGAATTGATGCAATGCTTTTACTGCTGTAGGCTCCTTGAATCACACCGTAGGAACAAGCCTGCTCTAAGCGAGCTTCCCCATATTTTTTTGTTACACTTATGAGTCCCTTGCATGAGCGATAAGCTTGTTCTGGGTGTGGTTTATCATCAAATATTTTTTGCACAACAATCTGTGTGTTGGCACCTATTTGCGAAGCCCATTGGAGGAAACGCGCCTTTGATTGTTTGTTGTGTTGTTGATGTTTTTTTGGCATGTGATGCCCAATCGTTGACTGACCATCAACCACCGTTGAATAGAGATGCAATGCTATCTGTCCACCCTCAAAATAACATTCGATAGTATGTTGGTTAAACCATATATCAATCAGCTCACCAGAGTATCTATGTGGCACGCTATAGAAGTGGTTATCCAGCATGACATGATAGTCCATGCCAGCCCTAAACGACTTGTATTTTTTAAATTGATAACCTTCTACTGGAAGTGCTTTTAATGCGGGTTTATCGATCGCCAAAAAAACTGACTCGCGACATCCCGATAATTTCTGGAATGGTTTTTGGTTAAGTAATGTTAACAAGCGTATGATTTCAGCATTCAGTTCCGCAAGACCTACAAAGGTTTGGTGGCGCAGACGCGCGAGTATCCAACGTTGAACCACTTGAACCCCTGATTCAACATTGGCTTTGTCTTGGGGACGATATGGTCTTGCAGGGAGCACAGCTGTTGCATAATACTCGATAAATTGCGCGTAGCTGGGGTTGGTATCGGGGTCGTATCGGCATGGCTTACTAATGGCTGAGCGTAGGTTATCAGGCACCACAAGGGCTGGAACCCCATTAAAAAATTCAAACATACGCCGTTGTGAGCCTATGAAATCAGGCAACTGCTGGGACCATGTTGCTTCTGAAAAGGTATATTTTGATGCGCCTAATACCCCAACAAAAATCTCAGCCGACCGTATCTGGTTTGTTTCAGGGTCAATAATATCCATCGTGACGCCGCTGTAATCAATAAAAACTTTATCACCCGCCTTATGCGTTTGACGCATGGAGCGTTTTAAGCTTTTTTTATATAACCGGTAGTGATAACAATAGCGAGAATAACTTAGTGTGTTTTCCTGCTCTGATTGGTACTCATCCCAAAGCAATTGCAGGGTGATCCCTTTACGGCACAGGTCTTGATGAATCTTTGCAAAGTTAATGGTATCGATTGCAGTACTTATGCGGGATTTAACTGGCATGGAGAGTTTTAATCGTGCAAGCAATGTTTTTTCATCCATATCGTTTGGAAGAGGCCAAGATACATTGCTATTTAACGCCAGATTCACATATTTACTGACCACTCCCACCGACACCTTTAAGCTAGCCGCAATTTGGCGTGTGCTTAATTTTAATTCAAAGTGTAGGCGAAGAATTTGTGTTATTTTTCGCATTGAGGTTCCTTTTGCTGACATTATTTATCTCCAGTTAAACTTAAGAGTTTAGCTGGTTCTAATGCTTGCAAAAGCCTGTGCCCATGCGGAGTGATGGCATCGTGAACACCTATTCCTGTTTTTTTGGAAAAGTGTTCACGATCAGGCAAGAATCACTGTTCACGATCGGCAAGAATCAGTGTTCACGATGGGCGAGAATACCCACCTCAACTGCCAATGGTATTGTTACGTTGACGGGTGACGTTAAAAAGAATAAATCAATTACGGCGATATTAAACCGTGCCAATGCCGTGCATGGTGTGAAAAAGATTATTACGAACCTGCCTGTTAAGGACGTGACGGATGCTACGCCTGCGTCTTAAAGATTATAGTCAGATATTCTGGGTGGACCTAGGGCCCATTGACAAGAACAGTGAGGCATGTGCCGAGTTATGGTAGGTTTTGAGGCGCATGGTTCATTAACATCTGCTCAATGGCTGAAAATTCGAACGCATGATGATGATCGAGTATAGGCAGAATAAAGCACCTATTCCCTAATTTCCAGAAGTATCGTGATTAAAATATCGACAAAACTCAGTGTCACAATCAATCAAACTCCATGCATTCAATCCCAACCGAAGCATTTTTCATGAATTTTGACCATTCTCAATTGCCAGGACCATATTTTTTTGTGCGATTTATGTCCATCCACAAATCCAAGACGTCGACAATCCATGCTGCTATTGCCTGCTTATTTTTTTAAGGATTCATCACAGATGTTGCTTTGGCTGGAGGGGCACGAATTCCTAACCTATATTGACATGTGTCAAACGCTCCTGTTGTAGATTGATATGCGACAGAATCTGGTTAATCGTCTGGGCGTCTTCGATGCACGCAATGATTCTGACCCTACCCTAGCAATACCTGCAAACGGTGATATCAATGTTGAACACCCGTTTCAGGCGCATCGCCCAACTCATGGTTGGGCTATGCTCTTTACTTTCGGGGGGAGAGTCTGTTGCTGCTGTTGAAGGAGTCTCTGCTTTGCCATCACGGGTCACCATGCCTCGATGCTTGCTGTTCGGTGCAAACACGCCATGAAATCGGGTCAAGTGAAATCGCGGTTTGGGTACTAGGGCGGCCAATCTGGCAATGAAATCCAGTGGCTCGAATACCACATGCGTTGGCCTATTCCGTACTCAATAGACATGCAACGTCAATGCAGATTGCAGGAAAGGCCTGCTGGGGACAGCGAGTTACCAGATAGAAGTCCTCAAGGTTCAGAAGAAAGCCGTCGAGTTTATTCCGTTTGGTGGGGTATGATGTCACTGTTTTCTAGACAGGCTGCAACAGACCTTACGGTAGGACCAGCACCCGATAGCAGTAAGCTTCAGGTGATCCCGGATTTAAAAACGAAAAAATAATGTGTTCACTGCATTTGAGCCATGCCATGTAATTGACAAAACCTCCGTATAGATGTATATATATGGTGTATGCCTATACGGAGTAAATAACCATGATTAGAACACAAGTTTATTTGACACAACAAGAACGGGAATACCTTTCTTTACATTCAAATGAAACTCACCGATCTCAAAGCGAATTAATTCGTGAAGCCGTTGATTACTTTATTGAACAGTGGAAATTACGTAAAAAAGAGAGGCGTGTTACATTAAATGCTTCAAAAGGTTTATGGAAAAACAGAGTCGATTTACCCGACATGCGGTTACTCAGAAATGAATTTGATCGAGATCAGCGATGAATCGTTTTTTAATTGATACAGATGTTTTAATTGATCATTTGCGTGGAGTTGAGGCGGCAACTTCTTTTTTGGAACAAAGAATCAAGGATGATCATGTGTATATTTCTGCGATCACGGTTTCTGAATTATTCTCTGGCGTAAGAGATGGGCAAGAAAAATCATGTCTCGAGCAGTTTTTGAAACTTTTCAACCTTGTTGCCATTGAACAAGCAGTAGCTATCAAGGGCGGGTTGTTTCGTCGTGATTATGGTAAAAGCCATGGCGTTGGTTTAGCAGATGCCATCATTTCAGCCTCAGCTGACTCCGTTGCCGCGACTTTAGTTACATTGAACAAAAAACACTTCCCCATGCAGAAAAACATTTTGATTCCTTATCAGAAGAAAAGCACTCACTGAGCATAACAGCTGCAACTCACAACGCAAACCGCTCAAGGCACATTTTCGCAATCGGGTAGCCCCAATGAGCTGGCACTGGCAGGCGAGGGTTATTTTCGGCAATGTTTTCATTGATAACCAACAAGTTGAGCAGATAAGCCCAATGGCACTAAGTTAAGCTGCATTTTTATATGACACTCTGGTTTCTTGCAATTTAGGGAAGGGTTTTTGCCTTCGTTTTACGCAACGAGGCTCGCTCCTTCCGGGACGATTACCGACTTTTTTATGAGCAATTTCTTCTCTACTCAGAACATCACTAAATGGTAGGTTTTTGCCGGTTTTTAGATCTGAAATAACATCAGGGCTGTCCCATTCAAATTGAACTGACTAACATCAAACCAAATTTAAATGGGACAGCCTTGTATTTCAGTGTAGCATCTACAGACAGATCTTCAATTAAATGATAAGATATTCATCTTTTTTCGACGTTATTACTCTCTATGTGGAAATTATTATATCAATTGGCCTCGCCTAAGGCCTTCTACACACTCTCCAGCCGTATTATTCCCTGGCTGGCTGTGATTTCCGGGCTTGTTTTGTTCGTCGGGCTATTGTGGGGGCTGATTTTTGCGCCGCCTGATTATCAGCAAGGCAATGCGTATCAAAACAAGGAACAGGGCGATAAAATTGTAGCGATTCTGACGCTGGTTGAAGGAGAAGTTGCATGAGTGTATTGCTGCATTGGTTCGCGATGAATGGATATGCCGTCTATGTTTGGCCGGCTTATGGTCTGGTTTTTCTTGTGCTAACGATGAATTTATTGTCGATTAAATGGCAAGGACGCCGCACGCGTAAGTTATTACTCCAGTGGTTCAATCAATGATGAAACCTGCGCGTAAACGTAAAGTGGGGTTGATTGTGTTGCTGCTGGTTGTGATTGGCATCACGACGGCTTTAGTGATGTATGCCTTGCGGGCCAACATCAGTTTATTTTATACCCCAACACAAATAGCGCATGGCGATGCAGCTGGCACGCACGCCATTCGTGCCGGTGGCGTGGTGGTTCCGGGTAGTATTGTGCGCCTGCCAGGCGATTTAACGGTTCGTTTTAAAATCACAGATTATAAAAACACGGTAGAGGTCATTTATCAAGGCGTATTGCCTGATCTGTTTCGTGAAGGACAGGGAATCGTGGCGCAGGGCGAGCTGATTGATAACCAGCATTTCAAGGCCATTACTGTGTTAGCGAAACACGATGAAAAATATATGCCGCCGGAAGTTCGGAGTGCGTTAAAGGATGCTGGCACAACATGATTGCTGAAATCGGTTTATTCTCATTGGTCTTGGCGTTGCTTTTTGCAGCAATACTGGTCGTACTTCCCACCCTTGGTTTGTGGTTGAAAAAGCCAGATTGGCAAGCCTCCGCGCGCGTTTATGTGTGGGGGCAATTTGCTTTTGTAGGCTTGGCTTATTGCTGTCTGACGGTATGTTTCTTAACGGATGATTTTACCGTTGCCTACGTTCTTGCCAATTCAAGCGTGTCATTGCCATGGTTTTATAAACTGTGTGCTGTTTGGGGGGGGGCATGAGGGCTCGATGTTGTTATGGCTTTTGATTTTAAGTTTATGGATGCTGGCGGTGAGCGTGTTTAGCCGAAACCTTGAGGATGCTTTTCGAGTGCGGGTTCTGGTGGTGATGGGCGCGTTGAGCATTGGTTTTATTCTGTTTTTACTCATGACATCAAATCCATTCTTGCGCCAGTTTTCGCACTTGACCAGTCACGGTCGCGACTTAAATCCGCTACTGCAAGATCCGGGTTTTCTGTTTCATCCGCCCATGCTTTACATGGGGTATGTCGGGTTTTCTGTGGCGTTTGCCTTCGCCATTGCAGCCTTGTGGATGGGGCATCTGGAATCATCTTGGGCGAGGTGGGCGCGACCATGGACATTGGCTGCTTGGTGCTGTCTGACAGCGGGCATTACCTTAGGAAGCTGGTGGGCTTACCGTGAACTGGGCTGGGGTGGCTGGTGGTTTTGGGATCCGGTAGAAAATGCGTCGTTTATGCCATGGCTGGTGGGCACGGCATTATTGCATTCGTTGGTGGTAAGCGAAAAACGCCAGCAATTTATTGCATGGACACTGTTGCTGGCCATCACCGCATTTTCCTTAAGTTTGATTGGTACGTTTTTGGTGCGCTCAGGGGTACT
>JBCKWE010000065.1:0-7556 GCA_038923045.1 Legionellaceae bacterium | reverse complement strand
ATTTACTTTGAGTTTCTGAATGCCTTTCCAATCGTCTAAACTTTTTTCAAGGAGTAAAAAATTGTGAAACGACTCAACATCCTGTATGGAATAGTGACTGCTGTGTTTGGTGGATTATTGGGGGGTGAGTGCAATAGCCGCCCCGGTAGCGCCCGCACTGGTAAAATTGATACCTGAGGTAAAGCATGACGTATCCAAACCCTTAAGCGAAATGGCCTTACACGCTCAATTAAACCCCCGTCCAGGCAAACGGGTTATTCCGTTATACTCAGCGCTATTGTAAAATAACATTATTCCCATTGAAACAGAAAGCAAGCAAGGCTCCAGTATGAAAAGTTTGCACCTTTTTTTGCAGGAACATGAACAATCATCACCCTATGGCATTTGTTTTTCAACGTACAATTATTCCCTCTATGAAAAACTACATTCCTACCGGCTTTATGCTATTGCAGGCCTGATGGCTCAGCACTCAGAGCAATTAGAACATAAATTGTTGTATTTGTTGAGTTCCTAAATCCACCTGCTATTCCCGCTGTTAACCGAATATATACCTTGTAGTAGCACAAAGTTTATGTTTAAATTGCGATAGTTTCCCTTATATTTTGCAGTGATAAATCTAAATTTAAATCGATAAATTTCAATTGGATATTAAAATCATGGTGTACCATGCATATGACCTAGACAAAAAAGATAAATTAAGGATCCTGCAAATTACAGATTGCCATCTTTTTTTATCCAACAATGAATCAATGATGGGTTTCAACAATAATAAAAATTTTTTTGATGTTATTCATACAATAAAAAATGACCATGTGCAGGATACAGATTTAATTTTTTTAACAGGCGACCTGTCTCAAGATGAAACCATAGAATCTTATGAACATATCGCATCGCAGTTAAAAAACGTTGACATCCCTATTTATTGGATCCCTGGTAATCATGATAACCAAGCCAACATGGCTGAGGTCTTCTCTAAATACCCCCACTTCGTAAACAAAAAATGCCTTGAACTTAAACACTGGGTATTTGTTTTTTTGAACACACAAAAAATAGGTTCGGCAAGCGGATTTTTAGATCAAGATGAAATGAATTTTTTAGGTGACACGATAGTTAGAAATAAAGATAAAAAAATAGCTGTAGTAATGCATCATCACCCTACTCCATTTAATACACCATTAATTGATAATTATATATTGGAAAATCGGGATATCTTCTGGCGAGTTATAGACAATTCATCGGTAAAAATAGTCTTATGCGGCCATGTTCACGGTGATTACAGCCTATCTATCAATAATGTGCAAATAGAAAGCGCTCCAGCTACCTGCTTCCAATTTAAAAAAGGCTCCTTAACTATGGTGCTAGAAAATAACATAGGTTACAAAATTTACTATTTTGATTGTAATGGTGTTAGATCGAAATCGGAAATTTGGATGGAACAAACCCATGTTAACAAAACTATTTAAATATAGTGGACCCCATCGATGAGACAGTAAATCCTTAGATGATAGATAGTGTCCAATTATTGGGGTCCACTACTTTCTGGGTAACGACCAAGTTCTGTGTAATAAATAACAATTATTGTTGGTCGACCGATGTATCCCCATTATGCTCTTTTTGCCACATACAGCATAACAAATAAATCCTGCCCATCTTGTTGCCTTGCCACAATTTTATCTTGATAAAGCTGCTGTAAACCATGCTCATCACACAAGGTACGAATATAATCCGGGTGGTGGCAAAATCGTGCGCTGTCCTGCAGCGCCCAAGGTTGATTGGCGCTAATTTCACTGCTGAATACAAATAGTCCCTTTTCTGTCAGCCTCTCATTGATGATGGCAAATAATGGTTGCAGATCACCGGAGTAGGGCAATACGTCTGCGGCAACAATTAGATCATAGTGACGTGTATTTTGTTGTAAATAGACAACTAACTCGGCTTCTACCAGTTCATCATAGACGGCTTTTGCACGCGCTTGCGCGAGCATTTTGGCCGCGATATCAAGGCCGGTTAGATGCGTGCTGGATTCGCGTAATGCAACGCCACTCAGTCCTGTGCCGCAGCCTAAATCTAGGGTTTGATTGAATGTGGTATAGCCTAGACCATCTAATGCCTGCATGATAGCGAAGGGGAGCGTGTATTTTAATGATCCCTGCATGTGTTGATCATAATAAAGTGAGTAATTATTGAATAAATTACTGACATAATCATGGCAGGGTGCTGGGTGTTTTTGATCGCCAGTGAGAGCGTGGAGCATGAATTGACTGGCGGTGTCTTGGGGGTTTGCAACAATTGCGCGTTGTAATAACGTGATGGCTTCAGTCCGATGGCCTAGGCGAATTTGAATGGCGGCCAGATTGTTGAGGGCTGCAAAATGGTCTTCATCACAAGCTAAAATGGTTTCAAAATGTGCGGTGGCTTCCGATAGATGGCCGAGTGCCATTTGGGCGACGCCACTATTATATAAATATTCAGTATTGTGTGAGTCTTGTTTTAGCAGTACATCATAATGCATCAGGGCATTTTCATAGCGATCATGATGGATAAAGGTTGCGGCGATGTTGTTGCGGGCTTCAATGTTATCGGGTTCAAACGCCAGTGCTTTCGTAAAGTAGTCGATGGCGAGTTGTCCCTGTTCACGTTTTAATGCAATCACACCGAGGTTGGTCAATGAAAAAACGTGTTCTGCACGGATGGCCAGTACGTTTTGAAAGGCTGTTTCAGCCTCATCGAATAGGTTGGCATCCAGATGCAACACACCTAAATAAAATTGCGCGTCGACGTTTTCAGGTTGCAGCGCGAGTACATTGGTAAATTGTTTACGTGCTGCGGCCAGTTCATATTGACTCAATAATAACAAGCCCAAATTGTAATGCGCGGCGACAAAATCAGGTTGTGCATGCACGGCTGCTCGATAGTGTTTCAGGGCTTGTTGGTAATTGTTTTGCAGGGCATAAATGCTGGCTAGATTATTGTGTGCCTGCGCGTAATCTGGTGCAAGTTGCAGTGCCTCATGGTAATGCTCGATGGCTTTATCATTATTTTTTAGACTTTTGTAGGCATTGGCGAGGTTGTTATGCAGATTGGCATCATCAGGTTGTAAATCCAGTGCGTGGGTAAAGCAGGTGATTGCGTAGGGCATCTCTTTGTTTTGTGCGTGCGCCAGTCCTGAAAAACGCAAAGCGTCAATATGCTTAGGCTCATGCCGGAGGACTTGATTGTAGAGGCTGATGGCATGTGTTAATTGACCTTTTTGTTGAGCTTGGTATGCTTGTGAGAACAGTAATGCTGTGTCCATTTATATTTCCTCAAGAATCGCATGCAATTGCTTTAACGCCATTGCCCGATGACTGATGGTGTTTTTCATCCTTTGTGCCAACTCCGCAAGGGTGCATTGGTAATTTGGTAAGTAAAAAACCGGATCATAGCCAAATCCATCCTCGCCGCGTCGTTCTCGGCTGATGTATCCTGATAATTTGCCAGTCGCCAGTATGGGAGTGGGATCATCAGCATGCTGGATTAGCGCAATAGCACAATAGAAATACGCCTGTCGCTGGTCATCCGGCGTGTGAGTCATGCGCGCTAGGAGTAAATCGGTGTTCTCGTTATTATTCGCCTGTGGGCCTGCAAAGCGTGCGGAATAAATACCCGGAGCGCCATTCAGTGCCTCGACAACCAAACCAGAATCATCGGCCAAGGCGGGTTTATTACCCAATCGACTGGCATGACGTGCTTTGATGATGGCGTTTTCGATAAAACTCAAGCCTGTTTCATCGGCGTCCGTGATGCCTAGCGTTGTTTGTGTAATACAGTGAAATCCAGGTAACATGGTTTGGAGTTCGGCAATTTTGCTGGGGTTACTGGTGGCCAAAATCAGGTTTTTCATTTGAGTCTCCTATGGTGCATTGAAATAGAGTGGTTAATTTATCAGGGTATGATAGCAGGTCCTGTTTTTCCTTTTTAGATAATAATTTTATAAAGCGCTCAATTTTAAGTGCCTCGGATTTATTGTCAAAGGTAGACCAACATTGTGCAATTTTTACCGGTTTAAAGCTGCGTGTGTATTTGCACTTTATGGTGCCGTCGAGATGTTCCTGGTAGCGGCGGGTAATGCTGGTTGTGTAACCGGTATAATAATTTCCATTGTTACATAGCAAAACATAGACGTAGTAATTTGGTTCAGTCATTACATGGCTCTTGTATTAAAATGGCAGTATAGCGACAATGAGCGTTACATATTTTTGCACAGAAAGAAAGGACGAGAGGATAAGCTTGATTGTTGAAAGAGTATGCATTACAAATCTCTTTATATTAGTTCATCATGAGCAATTTATAGTACAGGTTGTTTATTTTGTCAAATGGTTGAAAGCTAGGCCAGGGCTGCACCCTTTGGACTGGACAAAAGGGTGCAGCGCATTATGTGTATCCACGTTGGACTATATGAATGATTGATCGGGCGTTAATTGCAGTAAGAATTTTTCCAAGGGATAGCAAAGCACATCCCCTTTTTGTAGCCTGTCTTCTCCACGATAAAGAAAAATACACTGACTTTCCGGGTAATCTTTTTTAAATTCACGCAAACCACGCAAGTCTTCTGGCTTAACTAGACGTGAATTTTTTATTTCCAATGCATAAAAGCCAATTTCACCATATACAATAAAATCCACTTCCAAACCAGACTTTGTGCGCCAGAAATAAAGCTCACCTTGTTTTTGAGAGTAACTTAACCATGCTCGCAAATGCTGTGCAACCAGTGTCTCCAAGGCGTGTCCTGTGATTAGCTCGGGGTAATCCAGTGGGCCTTTGGGGCGAATGGAGCGATAAACGCCCGCGTCAAAATAATAAAATTTAGCATGGCTGGATAAGTTTCGTTTTGCTTTTTTTGTAAAAACTTGCACACGAAAGCTTAATAATAAATCCTCTAATATAGATATATAATTTTCTACCGTTTTACTACTGACGCTACAATCGCGGCCAATGTTTGCATAATTTAATACGGATCCTTGTGAGAAACTAATGGCCTCCAAAAATCGTGAAAATTGATCATAGGCTCGTACAAGGCCTTCCATTTGAACTTCTTCTTTCATGTATAATGCAATGTAAGCCCTCAAATCTGCTTGTGGATTTTTAGAAAAAACAACCAAAGGTAGCAATCCCTGTTGTAAGCTATCGTCTAAGTTAAATGCCTGTTTTAACTCAGCCGCCATAAAAGGATGCATCACGTTGAAATGCGCGCGTCCCGCCAGTAAATCAACGCCCTCCCGTTTTAGTTTGCGAGCACTGGAGCCTGTCAATACAAAACACCAGCCTTGTTTTTTTTCAATTAATGAATGAACCACTGTTAGCAATTCGGGAACTTTTTGAACTTCGTCAATGATGAAACAGGATTGATTAGGTTGTGCTAGGACAAACTCCCTTAATCTCTCTGGATAGGCTTTATATTGCCGATAAATGTCGGGTTGTAGTAAATCGATGAGTGCTGCATCAGGGTAGGCAGTTGTCGTCCACGTGGATTTTCCAGTGCCTCTTGCTCCGAATAAAAAGTAACTGTGATTCAATAATGGATGGAAAAAACGTATTACTGATTCCATAATGCCTTCCTTTTACGAGTTAGTGATTCATAAAAGGATACTCGTATCCGGGGTTGATCGTCAAGTCAATATCATCGAATGTTATTACCGGCAATAAAACAACTGGCAATAACAAACATACGTTTTATGTATGCAGCCGGAAAATCAGGATGGAATTTATCTAAACGGAACAATTTATATGATGTTATTTTATGCTTTTGGCCCTATCATGCAGCGACATTTGCAAACCGAACAAAGGCAGTCATCCTGCAAATGGGCTATCCACGATTTGATAAATATTTCACATCCGTGCCAGACATTAAAAAACTCCAGGAACAGTATAATTGTGATGCGTCAAAAAAAAACCGTTGTATGGTTACCCACTTGGCAAACATTATCCTCTGTAGGTGCATTTAACCATGAAATTAGTTTGTTGACACAACAATACAATGTCGTAATCAAGTTGCATCCTCTGATGGCAAGCCACGAGCCAGAACGAGTTGATGAACTAAAACGGTATAAATATACCCACCTGATTACTGATAGCAGTGATAATTTTCCATTGTATCAGTTAGCATATTTTATGCTTTTCGATTATGGTGGCCCTCCTCTTGCCGCAATTTACACTGATAAAAACCTTATCCTGCTCAATGTACCCAACGCAAACACAGATAAGTTAACCGGCATCCATTCCCCAGACGTGGCCATTAGAGAACACATGATAAACGTTAATGCGGAAGACCATGCTATACTGGGGCTTCTCAATGAGGCTTTAATTTGGGAAAATCAAAAATCTGCTCGCTCAATGATACGTCGTCATTATTTTGCACCTTATTTTGGTTTTTCTTCCAGAATTGCGGCAGACGCCTTGCAAAATATGCTGCCACGGAAGGGCAGACTGATGCGCTGTCAGCCCTTCGTTCCCGTGAAGCACGCCAACCATTAAACGGCAATATCATTTCAGGTGAGATGAAGCATGCAATTGACGCCAAAGCAGATGCGCCACAGGACAACATCACCAAAACTGGCATCATCATTTACCGAGTAGGGACCTGCGCCATCCGTGACGATGGTGAAGACGTTAAAATTTCACGCGGCTCATCCCCTGAAGGCCTAGAGGCCGCAAGATTGTCATCATCACGCGCTGTATTTTTCCAGAAGCCCAATTCCTATGAACCGTGACCAGTCAGTCCGTCACCAAAACAGGTTTCGCCATATTGGATTATATGCTTACCGCGCTGCATTTCTGCAACAGTCAGAACAACCGACTTCACCGGACAGCAACAACGACGAGACGGAAAATCTAATGGTGCAAGGTTCAACAAGCCCAACGTTGGACGCATTGGACATAAGCCGCCGCCCGAAAGCAAAAACAATTTGCGAAGCCTGTCCCAACTCCATGTGGTTCAGGTCGCCAGCGGAGGTGAAGTGCTATTGCCGGGTCATGTTCTTGGTTACGTGGAGCACCAAGGAACCGAATCAATTAACAAATTGCGACGGGATGTTTCTGGGGCAGGACCAGTAATTCAGGTTTCTGCAGCTGCCGATAAATATATCGCTGAACGTGAATTCATGGCCAGAAAGTAACCGATATACCTAGGCACAGGCGATATCAGAATATAGACGAAGGGCCGATGCAGTTTGCAGGGATGCGCCAAGTTGATGGTGAAATGTTGGCGTTTTTGAAGCGTGATGAACAAATTATTGTGTTGCCGGTTGATGCGGCAACGGCTCGGCGACTGAAACGTTTGTTGATTGGTGATGTGGTGAAGGTGACATCGCAGGGTGTTATTGTGAAAGCAGGGCGTAGTCGATGACATTCTCAGCCAGAAGCCTTAATGGAGAGCACTAGAATTTCATTGTCATATATGGTAGCTTGCAATACGCAATGGAAAGCGAAGCAAGCAACCTATGTCCAACCAACTCCCTGCAACAAACGCAGGATTGGCACGCGCAGCTATGGAGTACGAGCGTCATCAACCCCAAAAA
>JBCKWE010000064.1:0-7987 GCA_038923045.1 Legionellaceae bacterium | reverse complement strand
ATGTCAAACACTTTCTGCATTTATTTGTGAAATACTTCCTGATCGAGTAAGCGATCTGCATTGCTGCGGCTAGCTCCTCTAAGAACGGAGCGTGCGGTTCGCTTACTCGATCATACTTCCCTGTGTAAAAAAAATATTCTAGTACCTCGTCTACGCAGAGGTCTTAATGTAGGGTCAGGCACTGCATCTCGCTATTTAAGAGTACTTAATGCATACAATGACTATATTTTAACACGACGGAGCAGGTTTGTCTTTTTTTGTAACCACTTGATTGTTGAGTTATTCTTGATTTGATGCGTCCGGGCTGAACCTATCATTTTAAAAGCAGCAGCAACAATTGCCTGGGCATCCATTTGATGATATGAACGCAGATAAGCTTGAGACCCATGTGCAGAAGTAAATGACTCTCTCAATCCAATAGAATAAAAAAATCCTGGAAATGTATTGTGCTCTAAACATACTTCACCTACAGCCCCTCCCAGCCCGCCTTTAATAGAATGTTCTTCAACAGTAATAATTCCCCCTGTCTCTTTAGCCGCTTTAATAATGGTGTCTTTATCAATAGGATTAATAGTATGCATGCTTATAATTCTAGTAGAAATATTTTGAGCCTTTAGAATAGAGGCAGCCTTTATCACTTCTTGCATGATGCTGCCGCACCCAATTAAGGTCAGATCATATCCATCCTCAATTACACGCGCTGCGCCTAATATAAACTTTTCTTTTTCTACGGCTAGATCATTACAAACCGCCTCGTCTAGGCGAAGATAACTTGGACCAGGTTTATGTGTAATCGCCCGAGTGGCGTGAATGACTTCCCACTTATCACAAGGCGCAATAATCTCGATAGGTAATCCTCTTAAACACGCTAAATCCTCTGTACCATGATGAGTCCAGCCACAATGACTATAACTAAAACCACCACCTAACGAAATAATTTTCACATTAAACTGGTGATATGCAATATCATTACGAATCTGCTCTAAACAACGCAAAGAGGTGAAATTATTTATTGAGATGGTGAATACGATTTTACCTTCTTTTGCTATTCCAGCCGCTATGCCTATCATCGCTTGCTCTGCTATGCCAACATTAATAATTTGTTGAGGAAAATTGTTTTGCAAGGATTGTAATATCGGAAAATAACAGTCGCCTGTTACAACAATAATATCTTTATTGTTGGATAATTCATCAAATAGAACCGTACCAAAATAATCTTTCATCATTTGTATCCTCACTCGTTATATCGCTTCAATTTCTTTGATTGCATTTATATAATGCTCTTGAGTTAAATAATAAAATGGAAAGGTCGCTTTATTTTCTAAAAATGAAATACCTTTACCTTTAATTGTATGACAAATTACGACAGTTGGTTTATTTTTTTCTGAAAAAGCTTCTCGAAGTTGCTTTTGTAAGTCAATATGGTTGTGACCATCTGCTTCTAATACTCTCCAACCAAATGCAACCCATTTATCCGCAAAGGGCTCTAAATTCAACACATTATGTGTTTTATCCACCCTTTGTATTTTATTGTAATCAATGATCGCAATTAAGTTATTAAGCATATGATGCCCAGAGAACAATGCCGCTTCCCATACCGCGCCACTATTGCATTCACCATCACCTAATAATCCAATAATATGATGTTTTTTATGATCTAATTTTGCACTATAGGCCATACCTGTGCAAACAGGTAGCCCGTGACCTAAAGAACCTGTAGATAATTCAACTCCTGGTATATAGTGAGAAATATTTAAGGAGTATTTTTGATCTTCATGCTCATCAGAGAGTAACAGCTCTTTTGAAAAAAAACCGCATTCGATTAATGTTGCGTAAACAGCTAAGGCAGCATGTCCTTTGCTTAATATAAAACGATCTCTGTTTGCCTCATTTGGATTTTTTGGGTTTACTTGCATGAGATCACCATATAATACAGCCATAATATCAACAATAGAGAGGCTAGACGCTACGATATGCGCGGGTTTATCCTTAGATAGATGGAGCATATTTTTTCTAATCTGGTGAGCAAGTTTATTCGTTGTTAACATGGATCTCCCTTTTTCTTGAGTACTTCTAAGTTGTTCCATCGTAGCGTTACTGTTTGGCGTTGAAATATCCTTAGTACAGCAAATCCGAATAATAGAAGAGAACTCGTTATTATGAGTATTTCCATATTCTGTATTGGTGAGAAGACCCATCCTATGAGCGGTATTAATAAGATAGGAATTCCAGTTAGAAAATTAACCGTTGAATGGATGGTGGCTTGTGTATTTTTACTGAATAATCTTGAGACATAAACTACTTCCAATAAATTTATTAAAGTAGCTCCTATACCAATAAAAAACCAACACAACATATTGGTCATTAAATAACTACCACTATAAATGCTGGTAGCAATTAATCCCATTCCTAATGAAAGAGCAATTAGTGAATAATAAAATTTTTTGTAAAAACGGGTATTAATTAATTTTTTGTAACTTAGAATTAAAATAACTAATGCCCCTGTCCCGTATTGGCTTATAATTAAGCCGTATTCAAACTCTGTAAAATGATTTTGATAGGCTATTAAAGGATATACACTCTTTAATAGAGAAACAATAAATCCAGCAAATATTGAGCCTAAAACCAAAAAAAAAACTCTATTTTCTCGCAACAACAGTTTTAATACATCCAGCCATTTAAGCATGATTTTTGGACCGGTACGTGAATTAATAATGGGATCATTTTCAGGTGAATTACACTGAAAAATTTTAAAAATAATGGCTGCAACTAAATAACTTATCGCGCTGAATAGAAAAGCGGTATGGATTGAAGTGATTGTAACCAGCACTCCTATCACTGGTGGAATTATCACACTCATCAAATTATCAATAAACATTTTTTGAATATTCTTTTTTGCTAATTTAATCACTGAGTGCGTGCGAAAAAATTTAATAAAACCAGGCTGAACTCCTGTTCTTAAAATGGTTCGCAACAATAGCAGCAACAATAAAATCCAAGGTTCAATGACAAAAGCAGAGGCAAAAATTATTCCAGAAATGAGGAGCATCACATAAATTAGATAATTGCTTGATGAAAATCGGTCTATCAATAATCCCATGCCTGGCGCACAGGCAACATGGGGGAATGCTCTCACAAAAGGAACAAGAGTCAATATTAATAGCGGCTGGTGAGTTTGATAGGCTAACAAAAGGTAAACTGCAGTGATATCAGCATATCGTCCAGCATAATAACAGACTAATGAGAATTTTAGGAGTGTATCACGCATTTTTTAACCTAAAAATAAAGTTGCTCCACAGGATACTGCATTGGAACTATAATTATAAAGTTATACAGTAGGCTGTAATTTTAGAAAAAGAAGTTGAACCCTTCTCCGCAAGCCAATGACACTGAATATTCAATTCCATGAGTTTGCTCGATACGGCTTCAACTAATTTTTCTAGGATAATTGGATTGGCGAATGAGATCCACTATTTATTTTATTAAGTGCCTAAATTAAAAGGGTTCCCAGGCAATAATATAAATGTGGCATATTTGTAATGAATTGATTTACATGAGCTTTCTACAAATAAATTATCAAATACTTTATAGTAATGGATTTTAAAAGTCTGCTTATTTTTTATGTACGTGGGGAACTTAGAGTAAATATAATTATTTTTTATCCACCATTTTCCTTTATAAGATCCCAGTGGTTTAGTTTTTCTTTGATAAACGACAGATCCATTCTTCGCAAAATATAAAATATAAACACTTTTTGATTTACTAGTACGACCAACTAATGTATTTTGTGTCACTAATTGACGTAATTCAATATTTGACAAAGGGGGCTGAGAGGTACAAAACGCCGTGCTTGCAGCAAATAATAGCCCCTGGTCAAATAATAGTCCTTGAAGTACTACAATAAGATATAATATTGTTTTTTTCATTACATTCACTCCAGTTATTAAGTTAAAAACAGCCCTGATGCATGAAATTATATTAAATATATAAAATAATAGGTCGGAAATCAAGCTAAATTCCGGAATGGTTTAAACTTCAATTCCATTAAAACAAGCGCTGCAGTCGAGGTGTTTCATCGAAATAAACCGATATTAGGTTCACTAAAACACCCTGTTTTTGAACCATCCCAATTAATCCACTGACTGCACGAACAGCTTGGCTAAACGCTGCTTTCCAACCTGAATAATGTACGTATTGCCCGTAGGTAGACACATTGCACCATCACTAACTCTCTCTCCATCTATTTTTACCGCGCCCTGTTTAATCATGCGGAGAGAATCAGACGTACTCTTTGTTAAACCGGCTTGCTTTAATAGTTGAGCAAGATTAGTCGCTGCATCACAGGAGAGTGTTTGCAGCTCCAGATTCTCTGGCACAACCTTTTTTTGAAACCGCTCAATAAATGCCAGATGAGCCAACTCAGCCTGCCTTTCATTGTGAAAGCGGGTCACAATTTCTTTTGAAAAATCAACTTTAACATCTCGCGGATTCAATCCATCAGCAACCGCTTGTTTAATTTTCGCAATTTCAAAGCCCGTCTTAAAACTCAAAACATCTATATATCGCCACATCAGGTCATCCGATACCGACATAAGTTTGCCAAACATAGCGTCAGCCGGTTCATTGATACCTATATAGTTGTTTAATGACTTGGACATTTTCTTAACACCATCCAACCCTTCTATAATAGGTGTCATCATGACGACTTGTGGTTCAAGGCCATAATGCTTTTGTAATTCACGGCCCATCAGTAAATTAAACCTCTGATCTGTACCACCCAACTCAACGTCCGCTTTTAACTCCACTGAATCATAACCTTGAAGAAGCGGATACAAAAATTCATTGATAGCAATAGGCTCCCCTGTTGTATAGCGTTTACGAAAATCATCTCGCTCCAACATTCTGGCCACCGTATGTGTTGATGCCAAGCTGCATAAGTCAGCCGCGCTCATACGGCCTAGCCATTCTGAATTAAATGCAATGCGTGTTTTTTCAGGATCAAGAATTTTGAATACCTGCTGTTGATAGGTTTTGGCATTTTCAAGAACCAATTCGCGGCTCAGCGTCGTGCGCGTGATATTTTTACCGGTCGGATCGCCAATCATTCCGGTAAAATCACCTATCAAAAAAATAACCTGATGACCTGCCTGCTGAAACTGGCGCAACTTATTCAATAATACAGTATGACCCAAATGCAGATCCGCTGCCGTAGGATCGAACCCTGCCTTAATTCTTAGCGGCGTACCCTTCTGCAATTTTTTCACTAATTCGTGTTCGAGCAACACCTCTTCACACCCTCGAATCAACTCATGACTATCCACTTCTTTATCATTCATAACAACAAAACCCTTTTTAATGATTGACCTGACTTCCAGCAACGAGTATCTTACCCTCGATAAATTGTTTCAGCTAGGGTCTAATGTTCTAGTGTAGCAATATTTATAAGATAAGCGCAGTAAAGGCGAAAAATGCATCAACAACTCAGTGTCTCAGCAAAAAATTCTGCAACGGTGTCCAAGACCCGTGCGTCAATCGCCGCGTTTTCAGCCCTTATTTTGCTTTGCGTGCTCTTAGGTTTATTTTTTCACGCAAAAAAAACACATTACATCCATCAATCTTTGTCATTGCCAGACCTGGATGAGCCACAAGACGAACTGGCTGCTGCCGCAAAAAAAGAGAATGACTGGACAATCGTAACAGCTCGTTCAGGCGACTCGCTGGGCAGTCTATTCAGGCAGACCGGACTCAGTCAACAAACCTTGCTCACCATTTTGCATGATAGTGCGTATGCCAAAAATCTGGCGGGAATCAAGCCAAACCAGCAAATACAATTTCTGATACATGATAAAATACTTGAAAAAATGGTTCTTCCTTTGAATACAACGCAAGTACTGGTTGTTTCGCGCCAGGGCAACCACTATATTAGCAAGGTTAATTCGCGCGAAATGAACAGCCATCATCAGTATTTGACCGCAACCGTTCACGGCTCTCTGTTTGGAACGGTTAAACGCTTACATGTACCCTACAAGCTTGTTCAGCAAATGATTGACATTTTTAATTGGGAAATTGATTTTGCCAAAGATGTACGCGCCGGTGATCAATTTAGTATCCTATATAATGCTTTTTATGTTGATGACAAATGGGTGAGCACCGGTGATATTCTTGCCGTCTCGTATACCAACCGGGGAAAAGTGCATCAAGCAATACGCCATGAAAACGCAGCTGGAGACTATGATTATTATACGCCCCAAGGTGTCAGCCTGAAAAAAGCATTTACCCGGTATCCGATTAAATTCAGCCATATCAGCTCGACATTCAGTTTATCTAGACTACACCCGATTCTACATTATGCCAGACCACATAAAGGCGTTGATTTAGCCGCTCCGATTGGCACGCCGATACATGCGACTGGAGATGGCCATATTCAGATCATTGGTCGACAAAGTGACTATGGCAATATGGTTAAGGTTTCACACAATAAGACCTACTCATCCATTTATGGTCATATGCTCAAATTCCCAAAAGGCCTTTCCAAGGGTGACCATGTAAAACGTGGGCAGATCATTGGTTATGTTGGTCAATCAGGCTTAGCTACAGGCCCTCACTGCCATTATGAATTTCATGTAAACCAACAACCTCGAAATCCATCAACCATCGCATTGCCGCTTGCATCTCCCGTGTCAGCACGCGAAAGTATTGCCTTCAAGGCCACTGCCGCCACACAACTTGCGAGTTTAAAATTATATGAAGCGGGCAATCTTGCCGGAACCATGCCTAAAAAATCCACCAAGACAGGATAATACAACGATGATAGCCTCGATTCTTGACGGTAAATCCGTCGCTGCAGACATTCGAAATCAGATCAAACGGGATGTTGCAACACGCGTGCAACTGGGCCATCGCGCGCCAGGCCTTGCTGTTGTGCTTCTAGGCGAGGATCCCGCGTCGACTATTTATGTCAATAATAAACGCAAGGCTTGTCTGGAAGCAGGTTTTATGTCTTATACTTATAATCTGCCCATAGAAACATCCGAGGTTACGCTTTTATCTCTGGTTGATAATCTGAATGCGGACTCGCGTGTAGATGGAATTCTTCTGCAGAAGCCCTTGCCTTCTCATATTAATACCCGTGATATTATTGAGCGCATTAATCCAGATAAAGACGTCGACGGATTCCACCCAACCAATCTAGGTAGGCTCGCCCAAGGCAACCCGCGACTGCGGCCCTGTACGCCGGTAGGTGTAATAAAATTGCTAGAATACTACCAATTACCTATCGCGGGTCTTCATGCTGTTGTGATAGGCGCATCAAACATCGTTGGACGCCCCATGGCGCTGGAGTTTTTGCTGGCTCGTGCGACGGTAACCATATGCCATCGCTCAACCCAAGATCTTGAGCGGCATGTTCGCATGGCAGATATTTTGGTCGTGGCAACAGGTAGCATGAATGTTATTAGCACTGACTGGCTGCAACCGTTGCAAATTCTCATTGACATCGGCATGCATCGTCGAGCTGACGGCACGTTTCATGGCGATATCGATTTCAACACAGCCAAAAACAAGGTGGCCTGGATTACGCCCGTTCCTGGTGGCATAGGCCCCATGACGATCGCCATGTTATTGCAAAACACCTTGTTTGCAGCCAATCACTTGTCTACTTCATAATTATCCCAATCAAACTCAGCATCCAGCTCGCCATCAAAAAACTCAAGCTCTTCCTTGAGCCGCCTGCGCTCAAGCCTGTCTTCAAGCATTTGCCGCACATGTTTTTTGTGAGCCAACTCACTTTGATCATATTGATGTGATGTCTCACTATAATCATTAAACGAACGACTACCTTCATGGTTTCCGTGAAAGCTCATTATTGTCTCCAAGTATTCACTGCTTCATTAAAAGTATAGCCATCTTTGATCGTTCCCGCCAGTAAATCGCATCAAATTGTTTCATATTGATTTATAAATCATATAAAATAATAAAATTCAATCAA
>JBCKWE010000063.1:0-7997 GCA_038923045.1 Legionellaceae bacterium | reverse complement strand
TTATTGTGTTTTCAAAAAAATGTGCTATATTTTAAGTGATACTGGAATTGCGTATTTTTTGTCATAAGTCCAATACGTAATGCATGCGATTATCTACAATTAATACGTTTATTTTTTTTGTGGTGGCACCCTAAATATATCAATGTGTGCCTATAAGAAAAGACAACTAATGCTCGTGGAGCAATGAATATGAATGGCGACAAAAATGAACTAAGAAACCCTTACAGTCTGTATTCACAAGGCCGACTTAATTTTGAGTTTCAACAGGCCTGTGAGCAGAGTAACTTAGATGACTTAAATCAACTATTGGAATTACCACCTGACAAAGTGATGGAGATGATAGAGACAGATAACTATCGGGGCTTTATATCGGCGGCCAGCAGGGGTCGCCTGTCTGTTATAGAACGACTCATGAAATTAGCGCCTGACCAAGTGTCACTGATGATAGGGTTCGGTGATTATTGGGCGTTTCGAGAGGCCGCCGGAAATGGTCACCTGGCTGTTTTAACTCTACTCATGAACTGTAGTGCTCCTGGCCAAGTATTACAGATGATAAGGTTCGGGGGATTTCGGGCGTTTCAGATGGCGGCCACCACCGGTCACCTGGAGATCGTAAATTTATTAGTGCAATTAGCGCCTAACCTGCTGCCGGAGATAATACGGGAACACCGCTTTACTGTATTATCGTATTTTGCTGATCATAACTGGGATGATCTCTTTAACCGCGCGCTTCTTGATCCGGGCGCATTCGCTTATGCCGAAATACACCAACGAGAGTATGGTGCGCGCTACGTTAGCCCGTTCATTCAGCGCGAACTGGCCACACTTCGCGCCATGAAAGCCGCCGTTGAGCTAGCAAACCCCCATGCCGTGTTTAATATTGCTGACGATACACAAGCAACGCGTTGTTTTTACATGATAAGAAACCTCATTCGTCGCAATCAGCCGGCGTTACTCGATGATATTCGTTTTTTATTGGCTATTCCCGCGGTGCAAGTTTTAGCGCACACCCCGGTAACAGGAAACGTACCTAATGAATTACTCCGGCTCGCTTTAACCACGGGACATCAAGAGGCTGCCGCTGTCTTGCTCGCCATTCCTGCGGTGGAAGCCTTGGCTGCAGAACATCAGTTTTATCCTCGAGAAGCAGGCGGACAATTTGATTTAGAAGCCCTTGCACGTGACCGAGAATCCTCTATGCGTGCCTTAAGCACAAGTGAGCAACAGCGCTTACAGGCCGCCATAAGCCGCTATGAGCCCATGATGAAAGCCGCAGGCGTGGATAACATCATGTCTGATTTAAGACAAACGCTCAGCGCACGTTACGCAGAAGAGCCAGCATGCATTCAGGGTGCTCAAGGTGTTTTGATAGCCTTACCACTGGATTGGCATGCTTTTCAGGCTTTAAATCTGACACGACAACAAGGAGGTGAGGCACTTAAAGCCTATTGCCAGCACAAAGACCACACGGCTTTGCGCTATCTTTCAAAACCAAATCCTTGGATGGCAGAGAATGCCGCTTATGTGAATGAAAATCCCGAAAACCCCAGAGAGAAATGGTCTACGTTTGACGCATACAAACCTCTGATTTCCATGCTGTATCTTGCCGCTCAAGACGAAGGCATTCAGCCTACGGATGGCTATACACTAGAAACGCGCCTGTCGCATTTCATTGACGAATTGGCTCATATTGGACGTGCGCATAACTGGGATAAAACTCGCGTGAATGCTAGCGGCGTGAGAGAGGAATATGACGATGGAGATGGAGACAAACCCAGTTGTTATTCTGGCGTAAACCGTCGCTTGTTTCAAGCCGTTCAGGGGCATCCGCTGTTTAAAATCCTCACCACTGAGGGCGTTACAAAAGAATTACTCGATTTCATGCGCGAGCATTTCAAAGTACACATCACACCAGATAATCTCGCTGAACTGAATGGCGCCTGGACGAATCTTTTGGAGTTAGGCGAGCGTGATGTATGCTTTGATGAATTGAATGTCTCTGAAAGCGAACAACACGCTTTTTTGCAGTACATGACAGAGAAATATGCACTGCAATTTACCTGTGACACCAGCTTTGAAAAACATATTACAACCAGGTTTGCCTTAACCCGCCAATTCCCATCACACCTTGAGCGATTTGCAGGAGAGACGTCGTTTGGTGATTTAATATCTGCAAAGATGAAGCTCAGTCATCCTGGAGAATCCAGTCAAAGTGATGCCAAAAAAAACAGCGCGGTCATTTTAGAGTGTCTCGCATCGTGCGGCTCATTAGGTCTGTGCCTTACGAATGAAATTACCTCATTAGAGAGAGACCCTCTTACTGCTGCCCCGCAGTGGAAAAATGCCCAAGAAAAGCGAGAAGCTCTTTTAACTGCGTTAAGTCACATGACAAACCACTTAACTGAAGCAGGCTTACAAGAGGCGCTGTTAAACTCAGAAAGCCCCTTGTGTTGTGCATTAAGCATCAATCCACCTGTCGGAGATGTGCGTCATCTACGCCAGATACACGCGGCATTGGGTTCATTAGGAAGCTCGCCGGGCATAGGGCCATAGTGGAACCTGTCCGTACTACCCCTTTCGGAGGCACTAATGGGTTTTTCCTCTAACGTAATAGCCAACCAGAGCCATAGCCAGTCCTATAACACCATTAAGCGCTATGCCTGTATATGGCGAGTCCTGCTTTAATGCTAAAAATCCAATACACACGCCAAACACGATGGCAATTGCTATAAGTGTTGCAATGAATAGCCATTTTTCCTTAAATCTGCGTAGCCTTCCATCCTCTGGATCTTCTGTTGGCTTTTTAGACTGAGCCGTTAAATCCATATGCTGCAATATGACTCCAATGTCTTCTATTTTCATAATCCGACAATCTCACTTAATTTATTGTCATTGTCATCAACGACGATTAAATGGTTTCCTTTTTTCTTGTACTTCAAAGCAACCTGCATAAGAGCTAGTGATCTACGCAATAAATCACTTTTAGTTAAATGATTGTCTTCGCATAATTGCTCTAACATGTCGTTCGTTTCTTGTGATAAATGTAATGACATTTTTACTGTTGCAGTAGCCATTTGAATACCATCCCATTTTAAGTACTTAAGTATTACTTATCATAATAGACTATTTTAGGGTACTAATCAATAAAGGTGACAGCCCTGAGGTGAGTATTGTTAAGCCGTTTTTCCAACTACCGCACTATCTCTCTTCTTCCAATTCAACAAAAACGCGGCAAGAATCCCTGCAAACAATCCCCAAAACGCAGCGCCAATCCCAAATAATGAGATACCTGATGCTGATACCAGAATTGTGATCACCGCCGGTTCGCGGTGGGCTTCATGGTCTATTGCTGCCTTGAGGCTGCTGCCGATGGTGCTGAAGATTGCCAGTCCTGCAAGTGTTAGGGTTAGCTCTTTTGGAAAGGCGAAGAACAAGGCCACAATGGTGGCTCCAAATGAACCAATTAATAACCAGCACAGACCGGCGATAAGGGGTGATTTATAACGGTGGGCCGGATTGTTATCGGACTCCTCACCGGTACAGATGGCGGCTGTCATGGCGGCTAGACCGATTGAATAGCAACCAAATGGTGCGAAGACAAGGTTCGCAATTCCTGTCCAGCTGATCAGTGGTGAAATGGGGGGCTTGTAGCCGGATGCGTTGATTATCGCAATTCCGGGTAAATTTTGAGAGGTCATGGTGACGATGAATAATGGAATACCGACGCTTACGAGTGTCGACAGGGTAAATACCGGGCTTGTGAAGATTGGGGTTGAGAAAGCGATGTGGACTGAGTCTAGATGGAAGAGTCCTTGCATGGAAGCAATGCACGTGCCCGTTATCAAAACCAGAATAATTACATAGCGGGGAAAGTAACGCTTTCCAATCAAGTAAGTAACGAGCATGGTACAAACTAGCGGAAACTGATCTTGCATTGCGACAAACACATTCATGCCAAAATGCAGCAGGATCCCTGCCAGCATGGCTGATGTTAGTGAGCGAGGAATGTACTCCATGATTTTTTCAAATAGCCCGGTAACGCCGGATAAAATAGTGAGAACAGCGGCGAAAATGAATGCGCCTATGGCCTCTGACATGGGGATACCAGATAAACTCGTCACCAACAGTACAGCACCTGGTGTAGACCAACCCAATAAAATGGGTTGACGGTAATAAAGCGAGAGCCCGATGCACGTAGACGCGAGGCTTAATCCCAGCGCGAACAACCATGAGCTTATTTCTGCCGGCGTGGCACCTGCGGCGGTTGCGGCTTGAAAAACAATCGCGGCGGAACTGGTAAAACCGATTAAAACCGCAACAAATCCTGCTGCAATGTTGGATAAAGAAAAGTATTTAAACATAATGTAAATCTTATTTAGAAAACTGGGAGCTAATTTTAACATAATTCTCGTAACGCTGGAGGCTTATTTCCTTATTTTTTACCGCGTCAAGCAATGCACAGCTCGGTGTGTCACGATGAGTGCAATTTCGGAATTTGCATTTTGATAAATAAGGTCTGAATTCACGAAAACCTTTCGCAATTTCTGTGGCCGGCATGTGCCAAAGCCCAAACTCGCGTACGCCTGGTGAGTCGATGATTGCGCCACCGCTGGGCAGATGATAGAAACAAGAGTTACTGGTGGTATGACACCCTAATTCGCTTTTGGTGGAAATCTCAGCTACCTGGATAGTTGACGCCTCATTGGGCAGTACACCGGAAATCAACGATGACTTGCCAACGCCAGATTGCCCTACGAATACGCTGGTTTGGTTGTCTAGCTCGGCTTGCAGTTGCTGGTAGCCCTCGTTCTGATCACGGCCTGTAAATATAACGCGATAACCAAGGGTTGCATAAGCGCTTGATAATTCGTGACGCAGCTTTTCAGAGGCCAGATCAGTTTTGTTTAATACGATGCAAGCATCTAAATTTAAATATTCCACCATGACAAGGTAACTATCCAGTAATGGCCATGAAATTTCAGGTTTTGGTGCAACAACGATCATGGTTTGTGTGATATTGGCGGCAACCGGTCTCAACTGCCCACGTTTATCTGGACGTCCCAAAACCGATGTGCGTGGATAACGGCTGACAACAACGCCACGGCCATGCTCGGCCGCTTGCCAGACAACGCGATCACCGGCCACGAGGGTATCAAGTGTTGGGCGTATTGAGCAATGAATCCGAGTCCCTTGCGCGTCTTCAATTTGCGCATGACGGCTGAAGCGTTTAATGACTAACCCGTCAAACGTGGCTTCAGGATGCCCGGTTTCCGACTGTTGGCGATAGTTCCTTTGTTTTTTTTCGATGCGTGCCGTTTGTTGATGGCTTATTCGTCTTTTACTCATGCTAAACTCATAGGCATTACAGAAACTGTAAAACGTGAAGTATGAGGCTAAAAGACGATTAATGAAAGCATATCTGGTGGGTGGGGCGGTCCGCGATCAATTACTGGGGTATCCCGTGCGTGAGCGCGATTGGGTGGTGGTTGGTGCGACACCTTCGGAATTGATTAAACTAGGTTATCACAAAGTCGGGCGTGATTTCCCTGTTTTTTTACATCCGGTAACGCGTGAAGAATATGCTTTGGCGCGTACTGAGCGAAAGATGGCGCCTGGGTATTATGGCTTTACTTGTGATTTTAATCCTGATGTTACCTTGGATGACGATCTGGCGCGTCGAGATTTGACCATCAATGCCATGGCAATCGATGATGCAGGTGGATTGATAGATCCTTATCATGGCCAGGATGATTTGCGCGATAAAATCTTCCGCCATGTCTCGCCTGCCTTTATTGAAGATCCCGTGCGAGTCTTGCGAGTGGCGCGCTTTGCGGCACGTTTCTACCATTTAGGCTTTAAATTGGCAGATGAAACGCGCGCGTTAATGTATAATATGGTCAAGCGTGGCGAGTTGGCACATCTGGTGGCTGAGCGAGTTTGGCAAGAGTGGCAGCGAAGTTTGCAGGAACGCAATCCGGATGTATTTATCAGCACGTTGCGAGCGTGCGGTGCTTTGGTTGTGGTTTTACCGGAATTGGATGCGCTGTTTGGTGTACCCAATACACTGAGATACCACCCGGAAATTGACAGCGGCATTCATAGCTTGATGGCATTGAATGCAGCGGTTGCATTATCCGATGATCCAATGACGCGTTTTGCATCGCTGGTGCATGATTTAGGCAAGGCCTGTACGCCTGTAGGTGAATGGCCGTCACATCGAGGTCATGAAACCCGTGGTTTGCCTGTTATTGAGAACCTGTGTCAACGTTTACGAATTCCGGTGGATTACCGTAAGTTTGCATTAATGGCTTCTCGATTTCATTTAATCATACACCGATTGTATGAATTACGGGCCAGCACGATTGTGCGGACATTTGAGCAAACCGATGCCTTTCGTCGCCCAGATTTGTTCGAAAAATTATTGCAGGTTTGTGAGGCTGATGCACGCGGTGTTGGTCCAGAAGTTGATTACAAACAGGCAGAAGGATGGTGTTATTTATTAAAAGAAGCTACTAAAATTACGGGAAGTAGGCTGGTTGAACAAGGTTATCAGGGTGAGGCGATTAAGATAGCTTTACATGAACGCCGTGTCGATTGTGTGACGCATTTATTAACGCTTGGAACCTTATGAAAAACGATCAAAACTTAATTTGGATAGACTTGGAAATGACAGGACTTAGTCCTGAAGAAGATTGCATTATTGAAATTGGAACGCTGGTGACGGATCTGAATCTAAATATATTGGCTGAAGGCCCGGTGTTTGCCATTCATCAATCAGAAGCGCGTATTAGCGGCATGGATAAGTGGAATACACGCCAACATAACAAGTCTGGTCTGGTGGCGCGTATGCGAGACGTTGGGGTTGCTGAAGCGCATGCTGAGAAAGCCACGCTTAAGTTTTTGCAGGCATTTGTTGCTAAAGGCAAGTCACCCATGTGCGGTAACAGCATATGCCAAGATCGACGCTTTTTATGCCGATATATGCCTGACTTGGCAAACTTTTTTCATTATCGGAATCTTGATGTCAGTACACTAAAAGAGCTGGCATTGCGTTGGAATCCGCCCTTGGTCGCCGGGATTAAAAAAGAATCCAAACATTTGGCGATGGATGACATTAAAGACTCAATAGCAGAACTGGTGTATTATCGCGAACATTTTATTAAGCTACCGATTAAGGAATTAGGTAAAAATAATGGTTGAACGTGAAAAATTAGTCTTACCCAACGGCGCAGATAAATTATTATTGCATTCTTGCTGCGCGCCTTGTTCTGGCGAAGTCATGGAAGCCTTGCTTGGTTCCGAAATTAATTTCTCTATTTTTTTCTACAATCCAAATATTCACCCAATACAAGAATATGAAACCCGAAAACAGGAAAATGTCACGTTTGCAGAAAAGCATTCCATTCCATTTATTGATGCTGACTATGATAAAGATAATTGGTTTGAGCGCGTCAAGGGACAGGAGATGGAACCGGAACGCGGCAAGCGTTGTACCACATGTTTTGACATGCGTTTTGAACGCACGGCGTTGTACGCTCATGAGCACGGGTTTCCGGTAATGTGTACATCGTTGGGCATATCGCGTTGGAAGGACATGAATCAAATCAATGAGTCTGGCGTGCGCGCTGCAAGTCGTTATCCAGGCATGGTGTATTGGACATATAATTGGCGCAAAAATGGCGGGTCTTCGCGTATGTATGAGATTGCTAAACGCGAAAATTTTTATAAACAAGAGTATTGTGGTTGCGTTTATTCCCTGCGCGACACCAATGCCTGGCGAAAACAGAATGAGCGCGAACGGATTAAACTCGGGGTGAGTTATTACGGGGATGAAGCAGTATAGGAGCATACCACCTTATGATACACGAACCATTACACCTAGGCTTTATGCCCTGAAAAAAACCTCGAGGATTACCTGCTTTCAGGCGGTTTTCCCCGCCCCATCTTCTTTGATCACCCTTACCAATTATTACAAGGGTATTTTAACGACATTATTT
>JBCKWE010000062.1:0-8230 GCA_038923045.1 Legionellaceae bacterium | reverse complement strand
CCCAAAAAGAATGGAAAACTTCGTCCTTTGGGAATTCCAAGCATGATCGATAGAGCGCAACAAGCACTTTATCTCTCGGCATTGGAACCCATCACAGAACTAACGGCGGATAAAAATTCATATGGGTTCAGACCGCATCGATGCTGTGCAGATGCCATCGAACAATGTTTCATTGTCAACGCCAAATAGAAATGTCCCCTGAGTGAGTATACTCACTCAGGGGACATTTCTATTTGGGAGAAAGGGGACATTACTACTTAGCGCTAACATTTATTCCTTCTGAGGCTTGCTCTCGGAAGGAAATTAGTTTAATCTGTTCATTAAAAATGGAAATCGCTTAATAAAATCAAGCATGCAATTTACCAACCTAAACACGCATTGAATAACGCAGAAGGATTGAATTTATGTCGCGATACCTTGACCCAAAAGCAGATATTGTTTTTAAAAAAATATTTGGTGATCATCCTAATTTATTAATGAGCTTTTTAAACGCCGTTCTTCCCTTGGAACCTGACAGCCCTATTGTAGAATTATCCTATTTACCAACCGAGCAAGTCCCTGTTATACCTGAATTTAAACGAACGATTGCTGATGTAAAATGCAAGGATGCTCAGGGTCGCGTCTTCATTGTAGAAATGCAAATGAATTGGACGGATAGTTTTAAACAACGGTTGTTGTTTGGAACAAGCCAAGCCTTTGTGAAGCAATTGGAGGTAGGGTGCGAGTATAAACTCCTGCAACCCGTTTATGGCTTAGGGATAGTTGCGGAAATATATGATAAAACAAGTCCTGATTGGTATCATCATTACCAATTGGTCAAAAAAGGCAATTTGGATAGCGATATCATTGAGCATTTGCAATTAATTTTTATTGAACTGCCTAAATTTCCCATTTATTCACCCAATGAGAAAAAATTAAGATTATTATGGTTGCGATTTTTACGTGAAATTGATGAAAAAACAAAAACCGTTTCAAACGAGCTGCTTGATGTCCCTGAAATAGCACAAGCCATAGCACTCGCTGAGGAATCAGCCTACTCTCTAAGCGAGCTGGATGTATATGAATCTTATTGGGATCAGGTACGCCGTGAAAAAACACTCATGATTGATAAATATGATGAAGGCAAGGTTGAAGGCAAGGCTGAGGTGGCAATAAGGTTAATTAAATTAGGCGTCTCTTTGGAGATAATCATTGAAGCTACGGGCTTAACGCGAGATGAAATCGAACGGCTCAGAAATCTCGATGCATAGGCGTAGATATAGCTTGCATGCCTGTCATGTGCCATCGGACTGGCGTAATGGTCGATGATCAGCCTGGGAATCACCGGCGAAATCTTAAGCCGTTCAATACATCTTGCCATCGCCTAAATCACGGCTAATGCGATCCAAAATCAAACTATTTACCAACCGCAGACCACACAAAGGTTTGGTTTTTCAAGGTGGATTTCAGAAATAAAAGATGCTAAACTGCATCTGTTTGAGGCGCTAGTCGCCAATTAAATCAGGGAAAAATAGCATGGCTATACCGCTCACCGAAGATGCTGGCTTCATTAGTAGCAATTTCAGTAAACAACTTAAAGAAATCCATGATCGCCGCACTGTTTTGTGGATTCTCGTATGGCAACAATTAATTTTACGTTATCGGCGCACACTGCTAGGCTACCTGTGGTCACTTATAAACCCACTCCTGATGATGTCAATCATGGCGGTGGTGTTTTCTACCTTATTTAAAGCCGATTTAAAAACATTCACTGTATTTCTATTTACAGGCATGATTCCTTGGAATTTTTTTAGTTCTGTTGTCATCCAATCCAGTAGTGCATTCATCAATAATGAAGGCCTTATCAAAAAAATATACTTGCCCAAGGTGATTTTTCCATTAAGCATCTGCTTGAGCCTGTTTATAGATAGCCTCCTTTCCTTTGTTACTCTATTCGTCATCATATTTGCCATAGGTGGAACCTTATCTTGGGCAGTTTTTTTTATTCCTGTTGCCTACTTGCTCCTACTATTCTTCGCATTCGGTATTAGCTTGATCATGTCCGTGGCAACTGTGTTTTTTCGCGATCTACAGCATATCATTGTGATTGCCATGCAGGGCTTATTTTTTTTAACCCCTATTTTTTACAAGCGTGATGCGCTATTAGGTAAAGTTCGGTTCCTGGTTGATTTCAATCCCATTACAACGTTTATTGAACTGTTTCGATCTCCACTTTACCATGCAACGCTACCTGCGTTACCTGTGATTCTAAAGGCTGTAGCCCTCGCTGTGATGGCTATAACAATCGGGCTGTTCTTTTTTCTGAAGCAAGAGAAAAAAGTCGTTTTCAGGTTATAATTAATTCTATGTCTAACATTACCGTTGAAAACCTATCGATCAAGTTTCGTGTTTATCAAGATTGCTCACCTAGCCTAAAAGACTATTGCTCAAGTCTGTTTAAACGAAAAAATAAAGTGGCCTATCTGGATTTCTGCGCGATTAAGGATATTTCCTTCGCAATAAATGCAGGCGACAGGGTCGGCATCATTGGTCACAATGGCGCTGGTAAAAGTACACTTCTCAAAGCCTTATGTGGTGTTTATCAAGCCATTGATGGGCAAGTTACGGTCAATGGCAAAATAGCGCCACTGCTGGAAATAGGCGCAGGATTTCATCCGGAGTTTACCGGTCGCGAAAATATATACCTCAACGGTGCTATTCTTGGCTACAGCAAGAAACAACTGAAACATATTGAACCCGAAGTCATTGTATTTGCGGAGCTTGAAGAGTTTATCGATACACCAGTCAAATACTATTCAACCGGCATGTATATGCGGCTTGCTTTTTCATTAGCAACAGCAATGCACCCAGATATACTGATCTTGGACGAAGTTTTTGCAAGTGGTGATGCCTCCTTTATTATAAAAGCGCGCGCGAGAATGCATGCCTTTATCGACAGAGCAAACATCATGATCATGGTCTCTCACGATCACAAGCTGATTGAATCATTATGCACTAGAGTCATTTTACTTGATCATGGGAAAATTATTGCAGATGGCGCACCAGACGCCATTATTGCGCATTATCTAGGTAAAAATTAATATGAACACATCATCAAATCATTCGAAAACGTCAGGTGTATGGATACCAACCCGAAGTCCATGCCATGACGCCAATCCTTTAACACCGACGCCATTGACATGTCGTGTTATTCCATCGAATAAAAATCAAGCTAATGATCTCTTGAACTGGTTGAATAAAACAGGGTTGAATCGTTTTTATCAAAATTATATCAAGCGATATTCTCTTGCGCGTTTTATCGTGCTGTGGGTATGGCGACATGGTTTTCCAGTGTATATCACCTATCTGCATTACTTGCTAAAAAAGGAATCCAGAATATGGTGGTCGTTGATTCAATTTTCCACGGTTGCAAAAGCGTCTCCTGAGGACAGGTATTTTCTTGTAGATCAATCAATTGTTAAATCATCGATACCAACCGTGTTCCCCGCTAAAAACCAGCATTACCTAGACTCACAACAAGCTCAATACATATTTCCAGAACTATTTGTCACCACGGTACAAAATGCCTTGGTTTCTGGTGGTACGAACCTAATCCTGATGGGAGATCAGGTGCTATGTCATGACTTATATGATTTCAATCAAGATTACACCTCAGAGGAACTTCATGGTCGTGTGGTCATTAACCCAAAAACCAAATCTATCCGGTGGCTGCTACATGACGATAAACCCGTAGCCATCCCTGTGGCGGCTGCTTTTGTTGATGCTTGCGCTTCAAACTATGCGCACTGGTTAACAGAGGTGCTGCCACGCATTTGTCTGTTTTGCGCCGATTCTCGCTTTGAAGGCGTACCGATCATCATCAATGATGGTTTACACAGCAATTTGATTGCATCCCTTTTTCTGGTAACAGGTGATCGAGAGATCATAGCCCTTCCCATTGGTAGGGCCTTGTCTGTAGAGAGACTATATTTGACCTCACCTACAGGGTATATACCCTTCGAAAAACGACCTAGGAAATTCACGACACCTCCATCGCATGGCAAGTTCAGTGCTTATGCGTTCAACCTGCTCCGCGAACGGCTGGGCGTGAAACTGTCGGTCTCACACCGACCTAATTTCCCTAAAAAAATCTACCTGCGACGTAGATCAAGTATCCGTAGATTGATTAATGAGTCAGAAATCGAGGCGCTGTTAGTTACGAGGGGATTCGTGATTGTAGAGACCGAACACCTGGATTTTGCAGAACAAGTAATCCTGTTTCAAAATGCAGACATCATTATTGGGCCAACCGGTGCTGCTTGTGCAAACCTTATTTTTAGTAATCCAGATGCTTCGGTGGTTATATTGATGGGCGTTCATGAAAACATGCCTTATCGATATTGGCTTAATATGGCTAGTGCTGCTGGCATAAAAAGTATAAATTACATTTTGGGTGACATCGTAGAAAACAAATCGCTTAGTTTTCATGGAGATTACACAATTGATACCAATGACCTGCATGCCTATTTAAATACCATGGGAGAACTACTTCCCCTTATTCACCCAACCGCCTGTGTTTCTCACTTGGCAAAACTAGGCACTCAAATAGACGTAGGCGCATTTACCATCATTCATGACAATGTGGTTATCGGCGACCGGGTTAAAATCGGGGCTTACTGTGAATTAGGTATTCCTACTCCTCTTGGCGATGGCTCCCCGCTAATCATCAGCAATGACTCAGTGATTAGATCACATTCGATATTTTACGAATCATCACTATTTGGTCTAGGTTTAGTCACAGGACATCATGTAACCGTCAGAGAAAATACAAAAGCGGGGGAGAGTTTTCAAATAGGTACGTATTGTGAAATTCAAGGCGATTGCGACATTGGAAATTTTGTTCGTTTTCAATCAAATGTATTTGTCAGCAAAAAAACAAAAATAGGCAATTATGTCTGGGTTTTGCCCTATGTTGTATTTACTAATGACCCCACCCCGCCAAGCAATCAAATGATTGGATGTATTATTGAGGATTTCGCAAGCATTTGTGCTTCATCAACTATCCTACCAGGCATTACAGTAGGCCAATACTCACTGGTTGCAGCAGGTGCTTGTGTCACAAAAAATGTACCCGCCCATATGGCAGTAGCCGGCGTGCCTGCAAAGGTAACAGGGGAAGCTAAATCAATTTTGAGACGAGATGGATCGGGTGAACCGGCTTATCCGTGGAAGACCCATTTTAACCGTGGCTATCCTGATGCAGTCATCGATACTTGGAAAACTTAGCGTGGAGTTATAAATGCTTGATCACTGTAAAATGCTTGAGATGCCTAAAATTAACGACCCTCGAGGCAACCTCACCTTCATTGAGTCAGGAAATCATATTCCATTTAATATAAATCGAGTCTATTACCTCTATGATGTTCCTGGTGGTGCTGTACGTGGTGGCCATGCTCACAAGGCATTGCATCAACTGATTATCCCAATCGTTGGCTCATTCGATATTCATCTTGACGATGGCCATTCAAAAAAGACCATGCACATGAACCGTAGTCACTGTGGCTTATATGTATGTCCAATGATTTGGCGAGAAATTGATAATTTTACACCCAATGCAATCTGCATGGTGCTGGCCTCGATTTTATATAGTGAATCTGATTATTACCGTGATTATCAAGACTTTCTTGTCGATGTAAAACGAGGAGAGAAAGAATGAGGATCCCGTTCCTCGATCTCAAATCGCTTCATCAAGAAATTTATGAACCCTTGCAAGCGGCTTTTCATCGCGTACTTGATTCTGGCCATTTCGTTATGGGCTCAGAACTGGAGGCCTTTGAAGCGGAATTTGCAGAATTCAGTGGTGTTAAGCACTGTGTTGGCGTGGGCAATGGACTGGACGCCATTCATCTACTGCTACGTGCCTACAAAATTGGCCTAGGCGATGAAGTAATCGTCCCATCCAATACCTTCATTGCGACTTGGCTAGCGGTTAGCCAGTGCGGCGCTACGCCGGTTCCTGTCGAGCCTCGGGCTGATACGTATAATATTGATCCAGACTTGATAATTGCCGCGATCACACCACGGACCAAGGCCATCATCCCGGTACATCTATATGGTCAAATCGCCGATATGGATCGAATTAATGACATTGCACAGATTCACAACTTGATTGTTATTGAAGATGCCGCACAAGCCCAAGGTGCCGAATACAAAGGGCGTCGTGCCGGTTCGCTAGGCCATGCTGCCGCCACCAGTTTTTACCCCGGAAAAAATCTAGGCGCGCTTGGTGATGGCGGGGCCGTATTGACCCAGGACGATGCGATCGCCGATGAAATAAAACGACTCCGAAATTATGGATCACAAATAAAATATCAACACGATTCAGCCGGTTACAATAGCCGCCTCGACGAGATGCAAGCAGCTTTTCTACGCGTAAAATTGAGTCATCTCAATGCATGGAATGCCCGTCGTCGAAACATGGCGTTGCAGTATTCAACCCTCTTACATGATTCAGACCTGACACTACCTTTCGTGCCTAGCTGGGCCGAACCTGTATGGCATCTTTATGTCATTCGTAGCCAGCAACGGGATAAACTTAAAGCTCATCTGGAAAGCCATGGAATAGCTACCGTGATCCATTACCCGATAGCCCCGCATCAACAAAATTGCTATGGTCAATACGCTGAACACTCGCTTCCTGTTGCTGAAACCCTTGCCAGCGACGTACTTAGTTTACCCATGTCACCCACAATGCGCGAAGACGAGATTGACTATATTGTTAAGACAATTCAGAAAGGGTGGTATTAATGAAAGGCCGCTCACTTCACGCAACCAACCAAATTATTTCTGAAGCAATAAATAAAGGCGACCTTAACCGTGCATTACGATTAATTCACGACTTTGTGGAACGTATCATTACTGAACCACTCTGCACAGCTCTCGTATATGGTTCAAGGGAACTGGATTTGCTGTGTCTAAAAATTGGTGAATGCAATTTTTCAGCAATAGCCGACCTTGCTATAAAAAAACCAAGATCGGCAAAAAGTCATCCGGTTTTCGTCTATATCGTTACAAAACTGCAGAAATCAGGCGGGCATAGTCGTATATTGGAAAGTTTTATCACAGCAAGGCCTGATGCAAAACACGTCATTTTATCAACTGAACTAAATGGACGCTCAGATTTTGCCAGTCGACTTGAGAACTTAACAAAAATCACAGACATTGTTTTTAAACCTGCCGCATCCGGTAATTTCCAACAAAAATTGAGTTGGCTACAAAATAACCTGATAGACATAAATCCCGATCAGACGTATTTATTTAATGATCATCAAGATAGCGTAGCCGTTGCGGCAATTCAGCCCGGGATGGCACTGAATGCCAGTTTTTACCACCATGGTGACCATCACCTTTGTTTAGGCGTGTTTTTAACACATTTGCAGGAACATATCGATATACATCCAATGGGTTATTACCATTGCAGGAAATCGCTTGGGATTAGCAATCGTTATCTGCCGCTTGCCATGGATGACAAAGGGATGCGCCCGACTGGCAGGCCATTCAAACGTGATGGTTACCTCACAACGTGTACAGCCGCGCGCGCAAACAAAATTGAAAGCCCCTATTTCATCAATTACCTTAGCCTTATTCCTCAACTATTAAAAGCCACGGGTGGAAAACATATCCATATCGGGCGTTTAACACCATGGGCTCGGTACATGCTCCGCCGAGGATTAAAAAAGCACGGAATAACAGCAGAGCAGTTCACCTATACCCCTTGGGTACCAAGCGTATGGGAGGCTTTGCACGCATTTGGCGTTGATCTATACATCGCGTCATTCCCCTACGGCGGTGGTTTGACCTTGATAGAAGCAATGGGCGCTGGTGTACCCATCGCGCTACACAGGCATATTTATTACAGAGTGCTTAGCGGTATTGATCTTGCTCATCAAAACGCGTTCAGCTGGCAAGATCCTGCCGATTTAATCGACTATTGCACTACCGTCACTGTCGATGATTTGCGGTCACAGGGTGACATGGGGCGGCGACAATATGAAAAAGTTTACCACAGTGACATTTTTGATGCGTTAATCAATAAAAGAATTGAATCACCTGTACCCGCTACAGTGGCTGAATATGCGCAAAAAACCGATGAGTGGGCTTGCTGGATGGAAAGTCAACTCACGCTAAGCAGGCTTGTTATGCGGACAGCCTATCGGTTTTACAGGCGACTCCGGAGACTGCTAGCGCGCTA
>JBCKWE010000061.1:0-8471 GCA_038923045.1 Legionellaceae bacterium | reverse complement strand
TGCCTATCTTAAATCGACTCGTGGAATTAGCGCCTACTCATGTGTCACTAATGATAGAGGCAGACAGCTATGAGGCGTTTCAAGGGGCAGCTAGGGGTGGTTACCTGCCTGTCTTAAATCGACTCGTGGAATTAGCGCCTACTCATGTGTCACTGATGATAGAGGCAAACGGCTATAGCGCGTTTCAAGGGGCGGCCAGCGGCGGTCACCTGCCTGTTCTAAATCGACTCATAGAATTAGCGCCTGACAGGGTGTCACTGATGATAGGGGCAAACAACTATAACGCGTTTCGAGGGGCGGCCAGTAGCGGTTCCCTGCCTTTCTTGAATCAACTTGTGGAGTTAGCACCTGAGCAGGTGTCACTGATGATAGAGGCGGACAACTATGGTGCGTTTCAAGGGGCGGCCCGCAACGGTAACCTGCCTGTTTTAAATCGACTCATCGAATTAGCACCTGAGCAGGTGTCACTGATGATAGAGGCAAACGGCTATGCCGCGTTTCAAGGGGCGGCCAACGCTGGTTACCTGTTTATCTTAAATCGACTCATGGAATTAGCGCCGGACCGGGTGTCAGTGATGATAGCGGCAAACGGCTATGCCGCATTTTCATCTTTAGCTCGCCATCACATGGATGGTATCGCAAACCGCGCGCTTTGTGAACCGTGCGCATTTGCTCATGCTGAAATACACCAACCAGAGTATGGTGATCGCTATGTTAACCCGTTTATTCGAAGCGAACTGTCCGCACTTCGCGCCCAAAAAACAGCCGTTGCGCTAGAAAACCGCAATGCCGTGTTTAATATTGCTGACGAAACACGAGCAACGCGCTGTTTTTACATCATAAGAAACCTCATTCGTCGAAATTATCCGGCGTCACTCGATGATATTTGTTTTTTATTGGCTATTCCCGCCGTGCAAGCTTTAGCGCACACCCCGGTAACAAACAACGTAGCCAATGAATTACTCCGCCTGGCTTTAACCACGGGACATCAAGAGGCTGCTGCTGTCTTGCTCGCCATTCCTGCGGTGCACGCCTTGGCCGCACAACATCAGTTTTATCATCAAGAAGTAGGCGGGCAACTTGATTTAGCAGCCCTTGCAGGTAACCGAGAATCATCCATGCGTGCCTTAAGCACAAGCGAACAACAACGCTTACAAGCCGCCACAAGCCGTTATGAGCCCTTGATTAGAGCCGCTGGCGTGGAACACATCATGTCGGATTTAAGGCAAACGCTCAGAACACGATACGCAGAAGACCCGGCGCGCATTCCTTGTGGTAAAGATGAATGGATTAACTTACCACAGGATTGGCATGCTTTTCAGCGTTTAGTCCTGACACAACAACAACGAAGTGACGCATTGACAGCCTATCACAAACATAAAGACCACACAGCTTGGCGCTATCTTTTAAAACCAAATCTTTGGATGGCAGAGAATGCCTCTTACGTGACGGTGAACCCCAAAAACGCGCATGAGAAATGGTCGACGTTTGAAACCTACAAGCCTCTGATTTCCATGCTGTATTTTGCCGCTAAGGACGAAGGCGCGCCGCCCACGAATGACCATACACTAGAAACCCGCCTATCGCATTTCTTTGACGAATTGGCTCATATTGGACGTGCACATAACTGGGATGACAGCCGTGTAACTGCTAGCGGCGTGAGCGTGCAATATGACGATTTAGAAGGAGACAAGCCCAGTTGTTCTTCAGGCGTATCGAGTCGCTTGGCTCAATCCCTTTTGGGGCATCCGCTGTTTGAAATGCTCAACCTAGAGGGCGTTAAACAAGAGTTACGCGCATTCATGCGCGAGCATTTCATAAAACACATCACACCCGATAATCTCGCTGAACTAAATGATGGCTGCGTCAGGCTTTATGAAGGAGTCGAGTGTGGTGTATGCTTTGCTGCATTGAACGTACCTGAAACCGAACAGCACGCTTTTTTGCAGTACATGACAGACAAATATGCGCTGCAATTTACCAGTGACGCCAGCTTTGCACACTATATTAAAACCAGCTTTTACTTATCTGATCTCTTCCCATCACACGTTGCTCGTTTTGCAGTAGAGACGTCGTTTGTTGATTTACTATTATCTAAAGGGATGAAGCGCAGCTATCATGGTGAATCCAGTCAACGTGATGTCAAAAAGCCCAACAAAGCCACTTTAGAGGGGCTCGCATCGTGCGGCACATTCAGTGCTACCGAACGGGTGTCTCAAAATAGCATGACAAGGGCTTTATCTGAGGAATCAGGATCTAACCAGAGGTGTGACTGATGGTAGAGGCAAGCGACTACGAAGCGTTTCAAGGAGCGGCCAGCGGCGGTCACCTGCCGGTTCTAAATCGACTCATGGAATTAGCGCCTGACCGGTTTCCACAGATGATAGAGGCAAACGGCTATGCCGTATTTTCATTTTTAGCTCGCTATCACCTGGATGATATCGTAAACCGCGCGCTTTATGACCCAGGCGTATTCGCACATGCCGAAATGCACCAACATGAGTATGGTGAGCGCTATATTAACCCGTTCATTCACAACGAACTGACCGCACTTCGCGCCCTGAAAACCGCCGTTGAGCGAGAAAACCCCGATGCCGTGTTTAATATCATTGACGAAACACAAGCGACGCGCTGTTCTTACATGATAAGAAATCTGATTCGTCGCAATCAGCCGGCGTTACTCGATGATATTCGTTTTTTATTGGCTATTCCCGCCGTGCAAGCCTTCGCCGCACAACATCAGTTTTATCATCAAGAAATAGGCGGACAACTTGATTTAGCAGCCCTTGCAGGTAACCGAGAATCCTCCATGCGCGCCTTAAGCACTGGCGAACAACAGCGCTTACAAGCCGCCACAAACCGTTATGAGCCATTGATTAAAGCCGCGGGCGTGGATAACATCATGTCGGATTTAAGGCAAACGCTCCGAACGCGATACGAAGAGGAACCGGCGTGCATTCCCTGTGGTAAGGATGAATTGATTGCCTTACCACAAGATTGGCATGCTTTTCAGCATTTAGACCTGACACAACAACAACGAAGTGGCGCACTTACAGCCTATCACAAACATAAGGACCACACGGCTTGGCGTTACCTTTTAAAACCAAATCCTTGGATAGCAGCGAGCGCTTCCCACGTGAAGGTGAACCCTGTAAACGCCTTAGAAAAATGGTCTACGTTTGAAGAATACAAACCTCTGATTTCCATGCTGTATCTTGCCGCTAAAGACGAAGGCGTGCCGCCTACGAATGGCCATACACTAGAAACCCGCCTGTCGCATTTCTTTGACGAATTGGCTCATATTGGACGTGCACATAACTGGGATAAAACTCGCAAGAATGCTCGCGGCGTGAGCGAGCAATATGACGATTTAGAAGGAGACGAACCCAGTTGTTCTTCTGGCGTAATTTGTCGCTTGTTTCAAGCCATTCAGGGGCATCCGCTGCTTGAAATACTCACCCTAGACGATGTTAAACAAGAATTGCGTGATTTCATGCGCGAGCATTTTACAAAGCACATCACACCCGATAATCTCGCTGAACTAACTAATGCCTGTGTCAAGCTTTACGAGGGATCCGAATGCGGTGTATGTTTTACACCATTGAACGTCTCTGAAACCGAGCAATACGCTTTTTTGCAGTACATGAAAGACAAATATGCGCTGCAATTTGCCAGTGACCCCATCTTTGAGGGCTATATTAAAACCAGCTTTCATTTCACCGAGTACTTCCCATCACACGTTGCTCGTTTTGCAGTGGAGGCGTTGTTTGGTGATTTATTATTATCTAAACAAAGGAGGCTCAGTCATCCTGGCGAATCCAGTCAGCGTGATGCTAAAAAGCCCAACAAAGCCACTTTAGAAGGGCTCGCAGCGTGCGGCACCTTCAGGGCTACCGCAAGCGCATCCCAAAATAGCCCAACAGGAACTTTCTCTGAGCAATCAGGGTCTAGCGCAGCCATGTAACGTCGCGGAAGCATCTCCAGATTTGACATATCGTAAAACAAGGGAAAAGACAACTTAAACAAGGTTTTTTTTTGAGCTAGGAAACGAAGCCCAAGACGCAGCACTAGACTCTAATTTCTCAGATAAAGGTCCTGCTGGGCTATTTTGAGGCTCGCGTGCAGTAGCGCTGAATGTGCCGCACGCTGCGAGACCTTCTAAAGTGGCTTTGTTGGGCTTTTTCGCATCACGTTGACTGGATTCACCAAGATGACTGCGCTTCCTTTTATTGAATAATAAATCACCCAGTGACGCCTCTCCTGCAAAACGAACAACGTGTGATGGGAAGACCTCGGTTAAGTCAAAGCTGGTTTTAATATGTTGTTCGAAGCTGGGATCGCTGGTAAATTGCAGTGCATATTTCGCTTTCATGCGCTGCAAAAAAACATGCTGGTCGGCTTCAGAGACGTTCAATGCAGTAAAGCATACACCACTCTCGCCTTCCTCGCAAAGCTTGTCCCAAGCGCCCATCAGTTCAGCGAGATTATCTGGTGTGATGCGTGCTTTGAAATGCTGGCGCATGAATCCGCGTAATTCTAGTTTAACGCCCTCTAGGGTGAGCATTTCAAACAACGGATGCCCCTGAACGGATTGAAACAAGCGAAGCTTTGCGCCAGAAAAACAACTGGGCCTGTCTCCTTCTAAATCGTCATATTGCTCGCTCACGCCGCGAGCATTCTTGCGAGTTTTATCCCAGTTATGTGCACGTCCAATATGAGCCAATTCGTCAAAGAAATGCGACAGACGCGTTTCTAGTGTATAGCCATTCGTAGGCGGAATGCCGTGGTCCGTAGCGGCAAGATACAGCATGGAAATCAGAGGTTTGTAGCCTTCAAACTCAGACCATTTTTTTAAGCGGTTGCTGTGGTTCACCTTCACGTACAGGGCATCCTTTGCCATCCAAGGATTTGGTATTAAAAGATAGCGCCAAGCGGAGTGGTCTTTATGTTTGTGATACGCTTTAAGTGCGTCACTTCGTTGTTGTTTTGTCAGGTCTAAGTGCTGAAAAGCGTCCCAATCGTGGGGCAAGTTAATCCATTCATCTTTACCACAAGGAATGCGCGCCGGGTCTTCTGCGTATCGTGTCCTGAGCGTTTGTCTTAAAGCCGACATGATGTGTTCCACACCAGCGGCTTTAATCATGGGATCATAACGGCTTGTGGCGGCTTGTAAGCGTTGTTGTTCGCTTGCGCATAAGGCGCGCACAGAGGATTCTCGGTCACGCGCAAGGGCTTCCAAATCAAATGCCCCGCGGGCCTCATGATGATAAAACTGATGTTGTTCAGCCACGGCATTAACCGCAGGAATGGCGAGCAAGACAGCAGCAGCTCCTTCATTTCCCGTGGTTAAAGCCAGGCGAAGTAATTCATTGGGCTCGTTGTTTGTTACCGGGGTGTGCGCTAAAGCTTGCACCGCGGGAATAGCCAATAAAAAACGCATATCATCGAGTAAATCCGGCTGATTGCGACGAATGAGGTTTCTTATCATGTAAAAACAACGTGTTGCTTGTGTTTCGTCAATAATATTAAACACGGCATTGGGGTTTTCTAGCTCAAAAGTGGTTTTCAGGGCGCGAAGTGCGGTGAGTGCGTTTCGAATAAACGGGTTAACATAGTGTTCACCATACTCATATTGGTGCCTTTCGGCATGAGCGAATGCGCCTGGGTCAAGAAGTGCGCAGTTTACGATACCATCCCTGCGATGGAAAGCTAGAGATGAAAATGCGGCATAGTCATTTGCCGCTATCATCAGTGACACCCGGTCAGGCGCTAATTCCATGAGTCGATTTAAAACAGCCCAGTACCAGCCGCGGGCCGCCCCTTGAAACGCGGTATAGCTTCCTGCCTCTATCATCTGTAACACCTGAGTAGGTGCAAATTCCACGAGTCGATTTATGACGGGCAGGCAGCCGCTGCTGGCCGCCATTTTAAAGGCGTTATAGTTTTTTGCTTTTATCATCCGCGACACCCAGTTAGGTGCTAATTCCACGAGTCGATTTAAAACAGACAGGTGACCGCCGCCGGCCGCCACTTGAAACGCGGCATGGTTTTTTGCCTTTATCATTAGTGACACCCAGTTAGGTGCTAATTCCACGAGTCGATTTAAAACCGGCAGGTGACCGCCGCCGACCGCCCCTTGAAACGCCTCATAGCCGTTTGCCGCTATCATCTGTGACACCAGTTCAGGCGCTAATTCCACGAGTTGATCTAAAACAGGCAGGTGACCGCGACTGGCTGCCATTTTAAACGCGTGATAGTCGCCAGCCTTTATCATCTGTGACACCCGGTCAGGTGCTAATTCCACGAGTCGATTTAAAACAGACAGGTGACCGCCTCCGGCCGCCACTTGAAACGCGGCATAGCGGTCTGCCTCTATCATTAGTGACACCAAGTCATGCGCTAATTCCATGACTCGATCTAAAACAGGCAGGTGACCGCGACTGGCCGCCATTCGAAACGCGTTATAGTCGTCAGCTTGTATCATCTGTATCGCCACATAAGCAGGTACTAATTCCACGAGTCGATTTAAAACAGGCAGGTGACCGCCGCCGGCCGCCATTGTAAACGCGGTATAGCAGCCTGCCTCTATCATCCGTATCACCACATAAGCAGGTGCTAATTCCAGGAGTCGATTTAAGACGAGCAGGCAGCCGTCGCGGACCGCGCATTGAAACGCGGCATAGCCGTCTGCCTCTATCATCCATAACACATGAGCAGGTGCTAATTTCACGAGTCGATTTAAGACAAGCAGGTGGCCGCCGCTGGCCGCCATTTTAAACACGGCATAGTCGTCTGCCTTTATCATCGGTAACACATGAGTAGGTGATAATTCCACAAGTCGATCTAAGACAAGCAGGTGGCCGCCGCGGGCCGCCGAGTGAAACGCGCTATAGTCGCCTATCTCCATCCTCAGTAACACCCGGTCATACGCTAATTCCACGAGTCGATTTAAAACAAGCAGGTGGCCGGCGGCGGCCACCTCTAGAAACGCGCGATAGCCGTATTCCTTTATCATCAGTGACACATGATTGGGTGCTAATTCCACGAGTTGATCTAAGTCATGCAGGTTACCGTTTTTACATGCACTTAGAAACGCACTATTAAATGAGGCTTGTGAATGCTGTTCTTGATTTGCTTCGGTTTCAAATTTGACGGTTTTCATATTCTTTGCCCCGCGAGTAAGTGTTGTCTTTTGTTACATTAGAAAGGGTACAGAGCCGTTAATAAGCGATTACTCGATTATATGGCCGCGCTAGATCCTGATTCCTCAGATAAAGTCCTTGTTGGGCTATTTTGAGACACGCCTGCGGTAGCCCTGAATGTGCCGCACGCTGCGAGCCCCTCTAAAGTGGCTTTCTTGTGGTTTTTGGCATCACTTTGATTGGATTCACCAAGTTGGCTGAGATTCCTTTTTTTCGTAGGCGGCGGGCCTTCGTCTTTAGCGGCTTTAATCAAGGGCTCATAACAGCTTGTGGCGGCTTGTAAGCGTTGTTGTTCGCTTTTGCTTAAGGCACGCATGGACGATTCTCGGTTACCTGCAAGGGCTTCTAAATAAAGTTGTCCGTCTACTTCACAATAATAAAACTCATCTTGTATAGCTATGGCATGCACCGCAGGAATGGCGAGCAAGACCGCTGCAGCCTCTTGTTGTCCCGTGGTTAATGCTAAGCGGACTAATTCATTGCAGTCGTCGCTTGTTACCGGGGTGTGCGCTAAAGCTTTCACCGCGGGAATAGCCAATAAAAAACGAGCATCATCGAGTAACGCCCGGTCATTGCGACCAATGAGGTTTCTTATCATGTGTAAATAGTGTTTTGCTTGTGTTTCGTCAGCGATATTAAACACGGCACTAGGGTTTTCTAGCTCAAAAGAGGTTTTCATGGCGCGAAGTGCGGTTAGTGCGTTGTGAATGAACGGGTTAACATAGCGCTCAGCATGCTCGTCTTCGTGTAATGCGGCATGCGCGAATACGTCTGGGTCACAAAGCGCGCGGTTTACGGTATCATCCATGCGACAGCGAGCTAAATATGAAAATGCGGCATAGCCGTTTACCTCTATCATCCGTGGCAGCCGGTCAGGCGCCAATTCCATGAGTCGATTTAGAACAGGCAGGTGACCGTACTCGGTCGCAGATCGAAACGCGGCATAGTCGTTTGCCTCTATCATCAGTGACACCAGACCTGGTGCTAATTCCACAAGTCGATTTAAGGCAGGTAGGTCACCGTTTTCACATGCACTTAGAAACGTACTATCACTATCACTATCAATTGAGGCTTGTGAATGCTGTTCTTGAGTTGCTGCGGTTTCAAATTTTACTCTGTCCATATATTCATTGCCTCGCGAGTGATTGTTGAAAAAATTAAAATGTATTGATTGCAGACAATTGCATGCATTAACAACACAAAGGTTTAATTTGAATGGTTTATATATTATTTTTACATCGAAGTCAATAAAAGAGCGAGCAAGACGAT
>JBCKWE010000060.1:0-8829 GCA_038923045.1 Legionellaceae bacterium | reverse complement strand
AGCAGATTGTAAAACAAACGCAGCAGATTGCACGGTGTGAGAAATCACTTGTCCTTGAGAAAATTAAAAAACGCCGTGCGGAAACGCGGCGTAAGATTGAGTTGGGTGGGTTGGTGGTGAAGACGGGGATGGATGGGTTTAATAAATCGGTTGTTTTAGGGGCACTGGCTCACGCGGCTCAATTGATGATTCATGATGATAATTATCTCAAACTTTTTGAGGATATGGGAAACGGCTTATTTCTAACTCATAAATAATTCAGCACAAAGTATTAAAAAAGCGTGTTGCAATAACAGGGCATTAACTCCATGATCAATGAAAATTTTATACTGTTGACCGGTGGGCCAGGCTCTGGGAAGACATCCGTATTAAATGAGTTAAATACTCAAGGCTTGACTGTTGTTCCTGAAGTAGCTCGTGACATTATTAAAACGCAACGCACTATCGGCGGCACAGCCACTCATCAGGGAAATAGATCTGCTTTTTGTGATCTGATGATTAAACAATCGATCCGGGATTTCAACAAAATGCTACCCATCAAAAGCTCCGTTTTCTTTGATCGAGGCATTCCAGATCTGTATGGCTACTCTAAGCGATTTTTTGATCAAATGACCGAAGAAGTAACGCAGGCAGTTAAGGATTATCGATATAACCCAACCGCGTTTATCTTTCCGCCATGGTTTGAAATATACAGCCATGATACGGAGCGACACTAGGATTTTCAGGAAGCCATAGAAACCTATGAGGCTGTTAGAGAAGCACACCTTGCTTGTGGGTATAAATTGATCGAAGTGCCGAAGATGGCTATAATCGACAGGTGTGTGTTTATTCTACAAAATATAGAATCCAAGGAACAAGCAATCTAATGAATCACAATCAACTCACTGAGCTTTGCAATCTATTCGAGCTAGGCACACCATTAAACGAGCCAAAACGGGTATACGGCGGACACTTGCACATCATGTGGCGCGTTAATACAGATGAGGGTTCCTATGCTGTTAAACAACTCTCGAAACAAATTGATCTAAGTAACGAAGCCATTACAAGAAATTATGACTTAACTGAACAGATTGCAGCGCGTTTTTCGGAACAAGGTATTCCTGCTGTCTTAGCCAAAATACAAGCAAGTAAATATCTCACGGTGATGGATGGCGCAGGCTTTCTGGTCTACCCATGGGTGGATGCGGAACCCCTTCAAAACGATAAGGTTTCAGAATTACATGCCCTAAAAATTGCTAAACTCCTCGCGAAAATGCACGCCATTGATCTTGACGTCCCGGAAATCGCTGAGCCTGTATTTGATGTTCACTCAAACGATAAGCTTTCCGAGCTAATCCAAAAGGCCAGCCGTTCCAGCTGCACTTTTGCAAACGAGTTAACAGCCCTTCAACAGCATATCTTTACAATAAATACAGCCTTTCAAAATACTCTCCCCCTTCTTAAAAATCAGGTGGTCGTAAGTCACGGAGATCTACATCAAAAAAATGTTTTGTGGGACAGCCGTCATAATTCATTGCTGATTGACTGGGAATGCGCTCGTAAGCTGAACCCAACCCATGAAATTGTCAATGCCAGTTTAGATTGGAGTGGCATTACTACCCATTTCGACAAGACTGTATTTATCAAAATGTTGCAGACTTATACCAAGGCCGGAGGCCATGTGGATGCTGATCTTCTGCAAGCAGCCTTTAACGGAGTCCAAGGAAATTGGATCAACTGGATGGTTTATAATATAGAGCGAGCATGTATGGCGCAAGAATCAGAGCAAAAGGCGTTAGGTATCGAGCAAGTCCATCAAGTGCTGAAAACAATTGCTAAATTAAAAAATATCATTCCTGATTTAATGCACGATATGGTGAAATGATGACAAATGAAAGGCATTACCCCATAACATTTGAAGCCCATCCTAGTTAGGATGACATACAGCGTCTTTATGATGGTATTAGTGCATATGCCAAGCATCAAAAAGGTATACGTCCATTTGAATTTTTTGCTTACTTCATTCGCGATCAAAATAATAATATTCTAGGTGGGTGCAATGGGAATACACTTTATGGTTGCCTATACATTGACAGTTTATGGGTGGCGGACTCATTACGTGGCCAAGGCTACGGAACTAAATTGATCGGTGCAGCGGAACAGTATGGTCTAGAGCATGCGTGTACATTTGCTGCAGTCGACACAATGGATTGGGAAGCACTTGGCTTTTATAAAAACTAGGGTTTGAAATTGAGTGTGAACGACATGGGTTTATTCAAGATTCCATATGTTATTTTTTACGAAAATCGCTAGTAATTGATGCCAAAACGTCGGTTATTATATGATCTGACATCGGGGTTAGGCCGCACCATGAACACCGGAAACCGGAAACGCTACATATTAACTTTTGACACCACGTAAGGAGAATCCTGTGATCATCACCTCAAATATTTTAGAAGCCACTTCTGATGAAGCCGAGTTTATCGATAATCAGATCGTTGAGTTCAATAAATCTCAAGTGCCGTTTACTCAAGAACAAACGCCACTCTTTAGAAATTACGTTATTAAAGAGAATGATGTTGTCATTGCTGGCATTAATGCACTTATTTACCACTGGGGCATTTTGTACATTGACGTATTGTTTGTGAATGAACAACACCGAGGAAAAAAATTAGGAGGTCAACTTCTCGATCGTGTGGAAAATGATGCGAAAGCAATGGGTGCAACCTTGAGCCATTTAGATACATTTGATTTTCAATCCAACGATTTTTATTTAAAAAAAGGCTATCAAGTGTTTGGTGTTCTTGAAAATTGTCCAACGGGACATAAGCGCTACTATTTGAGTAAGTCGCTTCTACCCTGAGGCTATGGTGGGGCAATGATATGAAGACATTCACACAAAACATCATCGGTACGTTTGCAGAAGCAGGGAAAATATGGCTTAATCGGCTTCCATCGATTATCGATATACTCGCAGCACAGTGGAACTTGACATCCATCAAGCCTGTACAAAATATGACGTATAACTATGTTGCAAAGGCCACAGCGAATAGTAATCAAAACGTCGTTCTTAAAATTGGCTGCGACAAACAAACCATCATTGATGAAAAAAATGCCTTGCAACACTTCAATGGGCAAGGCTCGATTCTATGTCTTGATTTCAATCAAGAACACAATGCCATGTTACTTCAGCAAGCAATTCCTGGGATAACATTAAAAAGGCTCTATCCGGCAGAGGCTGACGTTGTTATTGATGCTTATGCAACAACGATGCAGATCCTTCACCAGAATCCATTGCTGCCAACCCATCCGTTCAAACAGGTCAGTGATTGGTTAACGGCCATTGATAATCTAACCGCGGAGCAACTGCCTTTACTACTATTAAATAAAGCCATTCTCCTTAAAACAGAGCTATTGAATTCTTCCCAAAAACAAATCCTATTGCATGGCGATTTACACCTCGACAACATTTTAGAGGACAATCACTCATGGCTCACGATCGATCCAAAAGGGATCATTGGCGAACCAGAATTCGAAGCCGCGGCCTTTGACTTTATTCACCCTTCAGAGTTAAAAATCACGAAAGATATCCCTGCCTTATTTGCGATGCGAACCGAGCAGCTTGCACAAAGCGCAAAACTCGATGAGCAACGTATCAGAGATTGGGTTTTTGTTCGCCTGATATTATCCGCCGCTTGGTCAATTGAAGATAGCGGTGATCCAAATCAGGCATTGATGCTTGCAAAAAAAATATGCATGTAAATTTACAAGAGAAAATATATTTATGAATAATGAACAATTAATAATAAATGAAGCCCTCGTGCGCCAATTAGTAACCAGTCAATTCCCACAATGGAAAAATTTGACGGTAACGCCTGTTGAGCGTCAAGGTTGGGACAACAGAACGTTTCGTTTAGGCGATAACATGCTGGTGCGTTTGCCAAGTTCCTCAGACTACGCGGCTCAAGTGGAAAAAGAACAACGCTGGTTGCCTAAGCTGGCGCCGATGCTGCCTCTAGCCGTTCCAGTTCCTCTACATTTAGGAGAGCCTGCCTATGGGTATCCATGGAAGTGGTCTATCTATCGCTGGCTCGATGGTGAGACCGCTGCGGTAACCCCCATCGCTAATCAGCTGGAATTTGCCGCCGCACTGGCACAATTTCTTTTGGCATTTCAAAGTATCGATGCAACAGAGGGTCCTTTGCCGGGATTACATAGTTTCTATCGGGGTGGCAATCTCAAGATTTATGCCGCTGAGACAAAAGAAGCCATTAAAGCCCTTGATGGTAAAATTGATGCCAAAACAGCAACTGAAGTTTGGAAAACGGCTCTATCAACCTCTTGGAGTAGCAAGCCCGTATGGGTTCATGGGGATATTAGCGCAGGCAATCTCCTGCTGCAAAATGGACAGTTAAACGCTGTCATCGATTTCGGGCAGCTAACCACCGGTGATCCTGCTTGTGACTTGGTGATCGCTTGGACGTTATTTGATGATGAAAGTCGAAAGGTTTTTCGCGAAACACTACCACCTGACCAAGAAACTTGGGAGCGTGGTCGAGCTTGGGCACTATGGAAGGCCTTAATCACCGCCGCAGGACTGATTAACACAAATAATGTTGAGGGATCTGAATGTTGGCGTATTATTAATACGATACTTGCCGACCGTCCAGCTTTAGAGGCAATAAACCGTGATTGATTTTATCCCGCTCGCTGAAAGTCACTTCCCCTTGATGTTAACATGGCTACAAACGCCACATGTTAAAGCATGGTGGGATCCCGATGTCACCTGGACTCTCGCTCGGGTATCAGAAAAATACCATACTTATGTTCATGGATTTAAACTCGAAGCAGGCGTCCAGAAACCAATACAGGCCTACATCATCACGTTGTATGAACAACCCATCGGCTACATTCAATTATACAACGCCTATGATTTTTCTCGTGGTGCGCCGTTAGTCGGATTGCCAAGTTCACTGTCCGCGTTTGACCTGTTTATTGGTGAGGCATCGCAACTCGGCAAAGGGTATGGGTCTAAAGCGCTTGAATTATTTCTTAAGCAATATAGCGATCCAACCTTTGGAGCAGCCTTTGCGGATCCAGACGACAATAACACTCACGCAATCAAAGCATATCATAAAGCAGGGTTTCAAGATTTATATGAACATCCTGACACGAAGGAACGGTGGATGTTGCGCTTTGCTAAGCCATAAACAGCCGCTGATCAGCAACACCACCGATCAGTTCATAAGTATAAAAATTGGGCGTTTTTGAAATGACCTCTGAGGCTCTGATCTCAATTGTTTTAGCCATGAAATCATGAGTAGGTTCACTCAACAAGTACCAGTCCATGTAAAGCCCGTTTACTTCGTTTTGTAAACATACTCAAAGAAATAAGGCTAAAAGTTCCCAAAACAATCAAAATAAAACCGGGTGAATATCTACCGGTGCTTCCTAGTTTTAATGCAATCAGCGGCGTGATCCCTCCACCTATACAGGCAGCAGAGGAGTATATAAGATTTGCGATTGAGCATCTTATGGACAACGGAAATATTTCAGTGATTAAAACTGGCGTTACAGCGAAAATGCATGCACATGGAATTCCGATAAGCACATGGAAGAATAAAACCTGAATAAAGGTTCCCGTAGATAAACACTCAAAATAAGGAAGACAGAGCGCCAACAGCATGACGGTGCCGAAGCCGATCACCTTCATGCGACCATAAATGTCTGAGATAAATCCAAAAACTGGCACAAAAACAACAACTAATGCCAAGCTAGCTGCGTTGATTAGAAATGATTGCGTATTGTGTATGTTATTAATTGTTGTCATGCAAATTGGCGCATAAACAAATATTAATATTGTTGTGGTCACACCGAACAGCACCAGAGAAAAAACCAGTAAGGATTCAAAATATTTTGTTCGCAGTATGCTGATCGTATCTTTTAAAATTTCGCTTAATGCCCGTTTCTCGCTTCGAGCATTTTCGACTATAAACTCATGGCTTTCCGGGATGGATCTTCTAATCCAGTAGCCCCCCAGCATGGTAAAAAATGCAAGAATAAACGCCAGTCGCCATCCCCATGAAGGAATAATTTTTTTATCCATTAAATAAAGCGTCAGTGCGCCGATTAAAGAGGAAATTAGCATCCCTGCATTGACGCCAAAAGCAGCCCAAGATCCAAAATACCCTTTTTCCTTCTTGTCACAGCTTTCGATTAACAATGAAATGGAGCTGATATATTCACTTCCTACCGAAAAAACCTGGATTATCCTGATGAATAATAAAATAAATACTGAAGCAACGCCAATACGTTCATAGGAGGGAAGAATACCCACAATTCCCGTGCTTATTCCCATTAAAAAAATACTCAAAGTTAAAACTTTTTTTCGTCCCGCTTGATCAGCCAGCATCCCGCCAAGCAAGCTACCAATTGGCCTCAAGATGTAGGTGATCAAGAACAGGATGAAAATATCAGACAATTTAGATTGAGGGGGTAAAAATTCTTTTGATAGATAGACTGAAAAAAGCCCCCAAAGAACATAGTCGTACATTTCAAGGGCGTTACCAATTGCGCCGCTGATGATAATCTTTTTTGATACTTTAAACATGGGTTAACCGGTCTGCCAGGGTTTTAGCTCACCGGAGTGCATTAATTCCTCATGAAAACCAACGGAGTTATGATTTGTAATTCGATCTAAAAAAATCACGCCATCCAAATGATCACATTCATGTTGCACAACGCGGGCATGAAGATCAGACACCTCTCTTTCGATTAAATTACCCTCAACATCATATCCCCGGTAACAAATTGACTGGTAACGTGATACCTTGCCTCTCAGGTTGCCAACGCTCAGACAGCCTTCATACTCTTCAACACAAATATCTGTTGTAGGCACATACGACGGATTAAATAAAATCGTATTGGGTATTGCAGGTATATGAGCAGGTGGATTTTCCAGGCCAAAAACAATCGCTCTTTTATTAATTCCAATTTGAGGTGCAGCCAACCCAAGTCCATTTTCCAGCGTCATAACTTCAAATAAATTTTTTTCCAAATCGCGCAACTCGACTGTGCCAAACTCAGGATCAGCTATAGGTTGTGAAATTAATCTCAGCACTGGATTGCCTAATTGTACGACACTGTATGTTTCCATTAAATTATCCTTTTATTGTAGAATTGTTAACAACCAACTCTAGGTAAGGTTTAATACTCATTCCTGATGCTTTTGATATCAGGCTACTCAGCATAGGAGGCGTGTATTTTACACTATATGATGAATAAATGTCTCGCATAGCCTTGTAAAAATAATCGCCTATATCAATTAGCCCGAATATATTAGCCGTATAGTATTCTCGTAGGTCATTTTGTTTTGATCTTGTTGCATAAGAATATAACAGACAAAAATCATCGACGTGTCTGGCAATCGTCATGCCAACACTGAACTTATTATTTTTCAGTTTAATTTTTTCGATGCTCTCATGATTGCCGGTATCCCACCAGCAGAGCGTATTAGAAATATGGCCGCTTGATAAAAAGCAGACATCTTCCTTCCATAGATTTTGCTGTATCAAATTATATTCAATATTGGGTGTTGATGAAAATACAACCATTTCATTTGCGGGATTTTAATGGTGCGCTCGGAGGGACTCGAACCCCCGACACCTTGGTTCGAAGCCATCTACTGACTGTTTGTTTATGTTTATAATCAACACCTTACGATGCATCAATATCGTGAGAAACTGCCTGAAACTGCCTGAAACTGCCACAAATACACTAAGGGCTGTCACAGTTATGTCACGTTTTTGTCACAGTCGATTCTAGGCTGATTGTAATGATTATGCCTTTCTATACGCTTGTCGTGGATCGTTTGGTGTTTTGGGAAAAGCCAAAACCATTTCTTTAGACCTAACCAATTTAGTTAAATGCTGACCTCTCAAAGTATCAGGCTTCCTATTTAAAATTTCTGACAATGCAGCAATCGTGATATACCTGTTTGTACAAATATCAAGAATGATTTTTTCAAGTTTCTCTGGTGGAATCCGTTTTTTTGCTCTCGCATCCGAAGCGATATCAAATAAATCCTTTTTCAAGCCTTCTGATATTTTTTCAATGGCATCTACAATTGGATGAGCCATGTGCTCGCTAATTATACAGCCTTCTTTATCCCTATTGTGTTCGTTATTCGGGGAGCTCCCTCCGCTATTCAGGGAGCTCACACCGTTATTCGGGGAGTTACCCGCGTTATTCGAGGAGCTAATATTATTAACCAGACTCGTATTTCCATTTACAGAACCATCAAATTGTTTGTAAATGGGGGATGTACCAAAAACATCATCAGGATTAGGCGTCTCAAAACCAGAAATATGATACACCGCCCCTCTACTGGATCCGGTCTGGCAAAGCAGGTTTTGACGAACTAAATCCCGTAATATGCGGCTCAAATCAGCCGTATGTAATTGGGTGTGAATTTTTAGCTTTTCATGAGTTACCGTACCTTCAGATGCAGCAATTGCAAGTGCAACTTGTCCCGCGTGTTCGATCTGATCATATGCGTCGTTAAAAAGTGCTCTTAGTTGTTCTACAATACCGGCAGGAAATAGATCTATCATTCGCATGTGAAGCTGCGTTTGTTCAAACGGCTCGCGTTGCTCTTCCAGTTCTGGTGAACGCCAATGATTGTCTCGCCATCCTGACATAATTTTCGGAATCCCCGAACCAGCTTGGTCTCCAATACCAACATATCGAAACATTTGATGTAGAAGTCGGTTACGGCAATCATGATGCCCCCCTTCCAGAGCAGCATCCAGAGAAATACGCATAAGCCCAGGATTGTAGACAGGGCTCCTA
>JBCKWE010000059.1:0-8894 GCA_038923045.1 Legionellaceae bacterium | reverse complement strand
AGCGAGGACAACGTCGTATACGCGTCAACTACGCTCAAAGAACGCAAGGCCGTAAGGTTTATGCGGCGCAAACAAGTCATTTGCCTTTAAAAATAAATATGGCTGGCGTTATTCCACCGATATTTGCGTCCAGCATTATCCTTTTACCAGCGACACTGGCGCAATTTTTCGCTAGGGGCAAGGGGATGGACTGGGTGGCCGATATAGGTATGGCTTTATCTCCAGGCCAACCGTTGTACCTTATTGTGTATGCAGTAGCGATTTTATTCTTTGCGTTTTTCTATACGGCATTAGTATTTAATCCGAAGGATACAGCTGACAACCTGAAAAAGTCAGGTGCGTACATACCAGGGATACGTCCCGGAGAACAAACATCTCGTTACGTCGATTTGGTTATGACAAGATTAACGCTGGTTGGAGCTATCTATTTGGTGTTAGTCTGCCTGTTGCCGCAAATTTTGATGTATACATGGCATGTTCCCTTCTATTTTGGTGGAACCTCGTTGTTGATTATTGTAGTAGTAATTATGGATTTTGTTGCACAGATACAAGCCCATTTAATGACGCAACAATATGATTCATTAATGAAGAAAGCCAATTTTAAGGGTAATAAACTGCCTGGTCTGTTATGATTATTATCGGAGTTAGTAATGAAAGTTAGAGCATCAGTAAAGCGAATTTGCCGAAATTGCAAAATCATCAAGCGCCATGGAACGATCCGTGTAATTTGCAAAGAGGCGCGGCACAAACAGAGGCAAGGTTAAATCCTGCTTGATTTATATGTATGAAAATAGTATTCTTCTGCCCTTTCTGGAAGAAACAAATAACGTTCGGAGATTTTAATGGCTCGTATTGCAGGTGTTAACGTAGCAGATCACAAGCATGTTGTGATTGCGCTGACCTCTATCTACGGTATTGGAAGGTCAACATCAATTAAATTATGTAAGCAGCTAGATATTGATCCAGCTTCCAAGGTATCTCAGCTTGCAGAAGCACAATTGGAACGGCTGAGAACTGAAATTACAAAAATGACCGTTGAGGGTGATTTGCGTCGTATGGTTTCGATGAATATTAAGCGTCTTATGGATCTTGGTTGTTATCGGGGCTTGAGACATCGTCGTGGTCTACCTCTGCGTGGACAACGTACGAAGACAAATGCGCGTACAAGAAAAGGTCGTCGTAAAGGCACGAATAAATGATTTTTCATGCAGGATATTGAAATGGCAATAAATAAAGCAAAGCAACAAAAGATCCGAAAGAAAATTAAACGCGTTGTAACTGATGGTATTGTACATGTACATGCCTCATTTAATAACACGATTGTTACCTTTACAGATCGCCAAGGCAACGCCTTGTGTTGGGCGACGTCAGGTGGTTCTGGTTTTCGTGGTTCACGTAAAAGCACCCCGTATGCGGCCCAAATTGCAACAGAGCGAGCATCTTCTGTAGCAAAAGAGTATGGCATGAAATCCGTTGTTATTTTTATTCACGGCCCGGGACCTGGTCGCGAGTCCACTATCCGTGAATTAATATCACAGGAATTCAAGATTGTTGAAATAACTGATGTGACCGGCATACCTCATAACGGTTGCAAGCCGCCTAAAAAACGTCGCGTATAAGATTTAGGAGTATTTAATGGCTAGATATCTTGGTCCAAAATGTAAATTGTCACGTAGAGAAGGTAGTGATTTGCTGTTGAAAAGTGGTGTTCGTGATCATAAATCAAAATGCAAATCTGAAAAGCAACCTGGCCAGCATTCTGATAAGCGTCCGCGCTTAAGTGGCTACGGTGAGCAGTTACGTCAAAAGCAAAAAATGAAACGCATCTACGGTGTGCTTGAAAAGCAATTCCGTAACTGCTACAAATCGGCTGCACGGCATAAAGGCTCTACCGGCGAAAACCTGGTGGCCATCTTGGAAAGTAGACTGGACAATGTAGTTTACCGGATGGGTTTTGCCTGCACACGTGCTGAAGCGCGTCAGTTGGTGGCACACAAGGCCGTTCTTGTTAATGAACAGGTCGTTAATATTGCCTCTTTTTTGGTGGGTCCAGGGGATGTGATTGCTATTAGACAGAAAGCAAAAGCGCAAGGTCGTATACAAGCTGCAATTACACTGTCTGAACAACGTGCTCCTTGTGAATGGATTACGGTAGATGCTTCATCGTTTAAGGGAACTTTTACAACAAGACCGACAATGAATGATCTGACCGCTGATTTTAACGTTAACTTGGTCGTAGAACTTTACTCTAAATAAGATTGGAGACATAGCCTAATGTATACTGAGATGAACGAAATGCTTACGCCTAAGGTTCTTAAGGTGCAGTCTGATAAGCCCAATCATTCGAGAATTGTATTGGAACCGTTAGAGCCAGGGTATGGTTACACCCTCGGCACCGCTTTACGGCGCATATTGATGTCTTCTATGCCAGGGTGTGCAATCACCGAGGCAACAATCGAGGGTGTATTGCATGAATACACTACGATTGAAGGCGTTCACGAGGATGTTGTCTATATTCTTTTGAATTTGAAGGATATTGCACTCAAACTGACGGTAGGGTCTGAGGCCATGTTGACATTGAACATGCAGGGTCCGTGTGAAGTCACTGCGGGTGATATTCAACTGACTCATGGCGTGGAAATCATGAATCCTGAACTGGTGATTGCTCATTTGAATGAGAATGGTAAGCTGAATATGACTTTGAAAGTCGAAAAAGGCATGGGTTACCATTCAGCGAACACGTTTACTCGCATGAATGATGATGAGGCTGAAAAAAAGTCTGTTGGTATACTGAAAATTGATAATACATTTTCACCTGTCAAAAAAGTGGCTTATTTCGTAGACAAAACGCGTGTAGGAAATCGAACTGATCTGGATAAATTGACCATTGAGTTACATACCAATGGTACACTTGATCCTGAGGATGCAATTCGAATTTCTGCCGCTATTATGCAACGTCAATTGCATGCGTTTGCAGACATGGAATTTGAGGAGTCATGTGCCGACAAAAAAGTACATAACGACTTTGACCCACTGTTACTTCGACCTGTTGATGATCTTGAATTAACAGTTCGTTCAGCGAATTGCTTGAAAGCTGAAAACATTAATTTTATAGGTGATTTAGTACTAAAATCTGAAAATGAATTGTTACAAACCCCAAATCTGGGTAAGAAATCTTTGACTGAAATTAAAGACGTACTTGCTACTCGATCGTTGGCTTTGGGGATGAAAGTTGAGAATTGGCCGCCAGTAAATCTTGGCGAGTAATATTAGGAGTTAAGCCATGCGTCACCGTAACACAGGCCGTAAATTGGGCCGCACAAGCAGTCATCGAAAAGCAATGTTTTCTAACATGTGCGCATCTTTGATAGAACACGAATTGATTAAAACAACGTTGCCAAAAGCAAAAGAATTGCGACGTTATATTGAGCCGTTAATTACTGTTAGCAAGGTTGATTCTGTTGCGTCTCGCCGACATGTGTTTGATACGCTTCGTTCAAAAAGTGCTGTAGGTAAATTGTTTACAACACTGGGACCTCGATATGTTGAGCGACCAGGAGGGTATGTTCGCGTCCTCAAATGTGGTTTTCGACCAGGCGATAACGCACCAATGGCGATTGTTGAGTTAGTCGACAGGCCCGTTGCTGAAGCATAAGTATTGGAGGCGTAAAAAAACCAGGTAATCCTGGTTTTTTTACGCCCGGGACGACGTGGGGAGTTACAAAAGCACATCCAATTTGATTTTTATCACATAATGGCCTATATTAGAACATAGAAAACCCTTTTAATAAATGGATGAATCATGACAAAAACTAGTGATAAAAAAGGCAATAAACGGCCGTTCTCTAGTACGGGTACATCTGGGGCAAGTTCTACGGGCAGGATACTTCGCGCGTTGGCTCCCCTTCCTCCTATGCTGTGGCTTCCTGATGATTTAATCAGTACTATAGCGAGCAAGTATTTATCACCATCCGACCAAGTAAAGTTTGCCAAAACCTCGAAACAAATCCATCATATCAATCGTACCATATTGTTAGACCTTAAATTAAATAACGTACTGCTATGGCTGGCTCAAGGAAAGCGAATTAAAACAACCGTACTGTTAGCACACGAATTACCTGACGCTAGACAGCTATTGCTATTACGGCGAGGCACCGTGACCGATTATTCTGGCCGAACATTCAAAAACATTTCAGCCTATGAATACGCCTACTGGGCTAAGGACACGCATGCATGCCGGATGCTGGAAGCGCATATGGAAGATGCAACGAAAGCCGAAATGCTGACACGTATTGATGCGATAGAAAGGAATGGCTTAACCTACAGACAACACGGGCACGCGATTGAGCATTCAAAGCATTTTGACTTTACGCCTCACATCACCGCACTAAGGTATTATGTTGATAATATTCAGAATTGGATGAATACAAGTAATTGGGTTGCGGCCATGGCCGCTTGGAGGGCGGTTGGTCTAGCGCAGCGTGATGTCCCAGCTTATGTTGCTCAAGAGCATTGCCGAATGGACCGGTTGTTTGACCAAAGACCTGCGTTAGATGGAAATACTCTGCCGGAAAATTTAACATTCAACAATGATGATACTCATAAGACTGAGTCTTGGTTTCCTTTGAGTGGTTCTGATTCTTCGGGTCTTGGTCTTGATTTTGCAGTTATTAGGGGGAGAGGGCGTTTTGGGGCCGGCCGGACGCACGGGGCAGGGTTTCCCGCCCTAGGGCGGGGCGGGGAGGATGATTTGGCGGCGGTTAGGCACCTTGATGTAGTGAGCACCAACGATCTTACGCAGTCGCGTGAAAACCTGAAGCCGATAGAACCTGACTGCCGGAATTCTGGGTCTCTTGCGCATCTGTAGGAACTGAAAGCCCCGTTTCGTAAGGGGTAGGATGCAGGCTCTAAACCAATGCGACGTGTAAATCATGAGGCAACACGAGTGCGGAGAACACGCGACAAAACCGGAAGGGGACAGAGCCAATTATCGGCGAACAAAAAAAAGCCAGCTTAATTACAGTACCATTTCATCTGGCTCATGATGGAATAGACCTCATTGTCTCCAATGACCAAGTGATCCAGCAAGCGTGTGTCCACCAGTTCTAGGGCATCGCGTAAACGCGCTGTGACAGCCACGTCATGTTGACTGGCATCGGCAAGTCCTGATGGGTGGTTGTGCGCTATGATTACCGCGGCGGCGTTCAGCTTCATGACGCGTTCTATGATGGGTCGTGGGTGCACGGTCGCGGTATTGATGGTGCCGCTGAAGAGTTCCTCATAAGATAAAACGCGGTGTTGGCTGTCGAGAAACAGTGCGACAAATGTTTCGTTTCTTTTATCCCGTAACTGCCGTTTGAGGAACGCATGGGTATCACTCGCGCAGGATAATTGCGTGTCCTTTTGCAGACTGATAAAATCGCTGCGTCGACATATTTCCTGTGCGGCTTGTAATTGCACGTAACGCACTACACCAAGTCCTGGTACTTGTTGAAACGTTTGCAAATCGGTGTTGAGGATGGTTCGCATGTCACCGAGATGCTTAATCAGGTCATGTGCTAATTGTACACAGGATTTTTTGCCACTGCCTGAGCTGATAAAAACCGCTAATAATTCGGTGTCAGAGAGGCTTTTTGCGCCACTTGTTAATAGTTTTTCACGCACGCGCAATTCGCGTGCTGGAGGTTGGCCTGTCATGTATATTCCTTTATGGCAAGGTTTGTGTTGTGATCATGGTTATTTTCATTTATAAAGGGTTCGAATGCAAGATTTTATTAACAAAAAGATAGTGTTAGGTATTTGCGGCGGCATTGCTGCCTATAAATCAGCCTGGCTTGTGCGTGAATTGACTCGCCTAGGTGCGATGGTGCGTGTGGTGATGACGGCCTCGGCACAAGAATTTATCACGCCGATGACCTTGCAAGCATTAAGTGGGAACGAAGTACGCAGTACCTTGTTTGATTCACAGGCAGAATGTGCCATGGGTCACATTGAATTGGCCCGTTGGGCAGATTATTTGGTGATAGCACCCGCATCAGCAAATTGTTTGGCAAAAATGGCGCATGGATTGGCCGATGATTTGTTGTCAACGATCTATTTGGTCGCAGAAACGCCAGTGATTGTGTTTCCAGCAATGAGTCGCAGCATGTGGTTGCATCCCGCTACGCAAGCGAATTGTCAGCAACTTGTCAGCCGTGGTGTGATAATGGTTGGGCCTGAATCAGGATCGCAAGCATGTGGTGAGCAGGGATTTGGCCGCATGAGTGAGGTAGATAATATAATTACCGCGTTACGCTTGATCGATGTGAAGCAAATGCTGCAAGGGCAACACGTGTTGATTACGGCCGGACCTACGCACGAGGCGATTGATCCGGTTCGATACATTGGCAATCGAAGTTCTGGAAAAATGGGTTATGCTTTGGCCGCCGCGGCGATTATGGCCGGGGCGAAGGTTACCCTCGTCAGTGGCCCATGTGTACTGACACCACCGTCTGGCGTAGATTTTCATCGTGTTGCTACTGCACGAGACATGTTCGATATCGTCATGATGAAGCTGCAGCCCGGTATGATTTTTATCGGTGCGGCGGCCGTTGCGGATTTCTATGTTCAGACATCCGTAACACAAAAGTTGAAAAAAAGTGAACATGATATATTAGCACTGAATTTAAACATGAACCCTGATATTCTTGCAACGGTTGCAGCCAGTGGAAAAGCCGCATTTGTTGTGGGCTTTGCTGCGGAAACAACCGATGTATTGGCGCAGGCGCGTACTAAGTTACTGCTGAAAAAACTGGATATGATGGTTGCGAATCAAGTGGGAGCAGGGCTTGGGTTTGATTCGGATGAAAATCAGGTGACCGTGCTGACTAAAACCTGTCAAATTGAACTGTTGCTGAAACATAAAACACGCCTTGCTGGTGAGATCATTGCAATTATTGCGAAGAAAATGCACAATGCTGCCTGATAAATTATGAAGGACTACCATGGAACAAGCTATTCAAATAAAAATTCTGGATCCCCGTGTAGGTGATTCCATTGCACTACCCAGCTATGCAACGCCGGGTTCAGCAGGCCTTGATCTCCGTGTTTGCATTGATGAGCCCTTGCAAATCGGCGCATTTGAGACCGTATTACTGCCTACGGGATTGGCAATTTATATTGCCGATCCAAGTTTGGCTGCCGTGATTTTGCCACGTTCAGGACTTGGTCATAAACATGGCATTGTTTTAGGTAATCTGGTTGGTTTGATTGATTCTGATTATCAGGGCGAATTGAAAATATCCTGTTGGAATCGTAATCAGGAACACTTTACGATTAATCCTGGCGATCGCATTGCACAACTGGTGTTTTTGCCTGTGGTCCGCGTGTTATTTTCTGTGGTTGAGTCCTTCACGGAAACCAGTCGCGGGCAGGGTGGTTTTGGCAGTTCGGGGAGCGCATAAATGGAACATACATACCAACATCGACAAATCGATCGCAGTGTATTCAGAGCCTATGATATTCGCGGCGTTATCGGCGAACAGTTGGATGAAAATGCGTTTTACAGCATTGCCCGTGCTATCAGCTGCCGCTTGTATGCACTGGGGCGCGCTGATGTTCTCGTGGCGCGCGATGGCCGTTTAACCAGTGACGCGTTGACGAATGCATTAATGCAGGGGTTACTGGATAGTGGGATCAACGTGGTTGATTTAGGCGCTGTAGCAACGCCTGTGATGTATTACGCGACGCATGTTCACGGCATTGACAGTGGCTTGATGGTCACGGGCAGTCACAATCCAGCTGAATACAACGGCATAAAAATGGTGCTTGCGGGTACAACACTAACAGAGACTGATATTAAGCAGCTGCATGATTTGGTTGAACGTGGCGAGTCCATCGCGGGTATTGGTGAGTACCAGACTTATGACATCATGTTTGACTACATGCAGCGCATGGTCTGCGACATGCAGCTCAAACGGCCGCTGAAAGTGGTGGTGGATTGTGGTAACGGCATTGCTGGCCCTATTGTGCCCCAGGTTATCAGGCAATTAGGCTGTGAGGTGATTGAGCTGTATTGTGACGTGGATGGCCGATTCCCGAACCATCACCCTGATCCAACGGTTGAGGCAAATCTGGCCGATCTAAAGGCGGCCGTTGTGACGCACAAGGCGGATATCGGTTTGGCCTTTGATGGCGATGCCGATCGTCTGGGTGTTGTGAGCAATACCGGTGAACTGATTTGGCCTGATCGCCTGATGATGCTCTATGCACGCGAAGTACTGACGCGCAACCTAGGTGCCACCATTGTGTATGACGTTAAATGCTCATCGCATCTGGCGGCTGTGATTACGCAAGCGGGTGGTGTTGCCCGAATGTGCCCTACGGGTCATTCGATAGTCAAGCGCGTCATGAAGGACGAGCACGCCCCCCTTGCGGGTGAAATGAGCGGGCATTTGTTCTTTAAAGACCGCTGGTATGGTTTTGATGATGCGCTCTACAGTGCCTGTCGTTTACTGGAAATCGTGAGTGCTTCATCCGACACAGTCAGCTTACAATTTGCAGCGATCCCCAATAGCGTGAATACACCTGAAATCAAAATTCCCATCGTCGATGATGAAAAATTTGGCTTCATGCAGCGGTTTATTGAACAGGCTAGTTTTCCAAACGCACAGCGAATTACCATTGATGGGTTACGTGTTGAATTTTCACACGGTTGGGGATTGATCCGTGCATCCAATACGACCCCCTGTCTGGTAGCACGATTTGAAGCGCAGGACATTGAAAATTTGACTGCCATTCAGGCGTTGTTTAAAACGCAATTGCAGGAAGTGGATGAGCGTTTGGTGATTCCGTTTTAGGGTGGTTTAGGTGGCAGGGCTCGGTAAAAAATCAGCTATTCTGTTCACCCAGAATAG
>JBCKWE010000058.1:0-8980 GCA_038923045.1 Legionellaceae bacterium | reverse complement strand
AGTGAGTCAATATTTTTCGGCAGCAACAACCAGTAGTACCCAGTGTAATTCATCTTGCCAGCATAGGCCTCGGCTTTTTTACCAACCCCAAAAAAAATATCTCCGCGTACCATGCCACGAATGGCGCCTCCTGTATCTTGTGCAATCATTAACCGTTGAAATAGCGTCATAGTTTTACTTTGATGATCTGGTTTTACAGTTTTTAGCCATATAGGTATACCAATGGGTATCCACTGACGATCAATCGCCAGAGAATAGCCGGGTGTTAATGTAATGTCATTAACACCCATTGCCGAGTCCTGTCTCTGGGTTTTAAAAAAGACAAATGATTCATTTTGGCTGATTAGACTATCTACTTCTTCAGGGTGGGACTTGAAATATTCCCGAACACCCTGCATAGATTGATTTTTCCTAGTCATGATGCCTTTTTGAATTAAAAAATGTGCTATTGGGGTGTAGCGCATACCATTTTGGCCAGAGTATCCCAAAAATAAATGAGAACCATCGTCAAGCCGTACAATACCAGAGCCTTGGATTTCCATGAATAACCGATCAACAGGGTTATCAACCCAAACGATAACAGATGCAGATTTGGAAATGGCTCCTAGATCAATTTCTTTACGAGTATAAAAAGGAACGATCCGGTTTCCTTCCAAACGCCCAATGAGTTGATGGTTTGTCCGCGCTGAATCAAATAATTTCAAATTAATCGTTAGCAGATTGTCCGGAGTACGGTAGACAGGAACATTGTAGTGTTTTGTTTTGGTTAGATGGCCATGCAGTTGAGGTACATAATAGCCGGTAAACAAACCTTGAACAGGCTTGTTATTGAAAAATTCAACCGGCAAAAACCAGTGTTCAAAAAATATTTTGGCTTGCTTGTTTGAGGTGGGATCTACCAATAAGGCAGCGTGACAAGCCGGGTACCAATCTTGTGCTGATAATGCAATGCATGAACTGCCAACAGGTGTATCCGGTTTCTGTTTTAAAAAAAAATGGCAAGAAATAGTGAAGGCCTTTAGGGAATTCGTGGTATCAGTGTCATCCCAGCCCGGGAGTTGATTAAATGGTACCCTTCTAAGGTGAAGTTCAGTGCGGTTAATGTTCCATACATAAACGCCCGACAAAAAGGATACAATAACAAAAATAATGATCAATATTTTAATTTTCATAATTAAAACAATCTTGCACGAAATGGGATTAAATACAATACATGGGTGCTAATCAACAAACAACACGAGGGTTTCACGGAATTTTCTAAAACTACGACCTCCATAAACGACGATTATCAGTCCAATTCGCGTGAGCTAATGAAATTAGGTATGATTAATGCCAGTTCCTGTACACAAAAGAAGAAATAACGGAGTAGCCCAATGAACCTTAGGATCGTGACCGGAATAAGTTCCCGTTTTCGCGCACAGCTGGCCGTCGGCGTTGCACGTTCGATTTCGAAAAAAGCACAGGTGTACTGGTGTCTATCAAGCATTTTTTTGAAATTGAACGTGCAACGCCGACGGCCAGATTTGATGCGAAAACGGGAACTTATTTCGGTCACGATCCTTAGAAGATTCAAACTAGTGCTCGGGATGTTTGCACTGTCCACCATTGCTCTGGCAAACACCCATATAAGTGAAGCAACCCACGATTGGACAGGCATTTATGCTGGTGGCTTCATTGGCGGTTCTTCAGGTGCCAAAACAACGACTACTGAGCCGAAAAGAGTAGACAATAACACGAATTGGTTTCGTCCATTTAATAGTTCATATCGTTACGACACTAGTCCTTCCTTTATCGGTGGAGGTACTATCGGCTATAACTGTCAACTAGGAAAAACGCCATGGTTAGTGAGTCTGGAAGGGGAGTATGGTTATTTAAATGAGACGAGTAGCCGCATGGATCCAAATCAGATTCCATATGCAAACCTTACGAACAACACCACCTATAATTCAAGCTCAAACACTACAAATATTGGTGGTTCATATGGCTATGCTATGGCTGGTGGGCGTTTTGGCTATGCGCAGGATCGCGTTCTTTTTTATGTCAAATCCGGTGCTGTTTTTACAAAAACCACAAACAAATACAGCAGTGTAAAAACCGAGCCGGATGTCATTGGATATTTGAATATTTCTGGAGCAAAAAACACTGCTGGTTATGCCGTTGGCGGCGGAGTAGAATATGCGCTTCCATTCAAGGCTCTCTCAAATTTTTCTGTCAAAACGGAATATCTCTATCTGGGAATTGATAGAACACAATTAAATTATGGTCACTGTTCTTGCGACTTTTTATGGTCAACGACGCAGCGTATCAGCGGCATCCATACTGCTAAGGTTGGCATGAACTACAAATTCTAATGGAAGTCTCAGTAAACAATGGGGAGCAAGGTATCAAAAACAAAAGGTGAGATAGGCTCCGCATGGAATAATTAAACCCTAAACCAACGCCGCCAACCGACAAGCCTGATCAATCGCATGACGCGCATCCAGCTCCAGCGCCTTGTATGCACCGCCTATCAGATGCACCACTTTCCCTGCTTGTTTCAAAGGCGCGTACAATGCACTCGACTCAACTTGGCCTGTGCAAATTACCACGGAATCAACCACCAGTAAGCGCGGCTTGTCATCTATTAAAATATGTAGCCCTTGATCATCAATGCGCACATACGTAACACCAGGGAGCATCTCAACGTGTTTATGCTTGAGACTTAATCGATGGATCCAACCTGTGGTCTTGCCCAAGCCTTTACCCAATTTTTGTTTTTTACGTTGCAATAAATAAACCTGGCGCGGGCTTGGTGTGATCTCCGGCGTTTTAAGTCCACCGCGCTGGGAACTGGTGATATCGATGCCCCATTCGTTATAAAATAGAGAGGCTGATTCAACGGCTGGCGTGTGTGTAAGCCACACGCCTACATCAAACCCAATCCCGCCAGCCCCAATTACTGCGACACGATTCCCCGGAATTCGACGCTGCTCAATGACATCAACATACGTCATGACCTTTTCATGCTCAATACCTGGAATAGACGGCATGTGTGGCTCTACCCCGGTTGCCAGCACGACTTCGTCAAACCCCTGCAACGTTTCCAGATCGGCATTCACATTCAGCTGAATATCGACTTGGTATTTTTCCAATTGATAGGTGAAATACTCGATCGTATGGTGATATTCCTCCTTGCCGGGAATCGCTTTGGCTAAATTAAATTGCCCACCTAGGAATGCGCTTTTTTCAAACAGAGTAACCTGATGACCGCGTTCAGCGGCAACCGCTGCAAACGCAAGACCAGCAGGTCCTGCCCCCACCACGGCAAGTCGTTTCGGCTGTGTGGCTGTTTGATACACCAGCTCCGTTTCATGACATGCACGCGGATTAACTAGGCACGATGCCGTTTTATTCACAAACACGTGGTCAAGACAGGCTTGATTACAGGCAATGCACACGTTAATAGCCTGACTTTCTCCTGTTCTTGCTTTATCCGCAAAGTGTGAATCAGCGAGAAAGGGCCGCGCCATTGAAATCATGTCCGCCATGCCCTCTTCCAGCAAGGCGTTCGCTAACTCCGGCGTATTGATGCGATTTGACGTAATCACCGGAATCGTCACATTAGGTTTTAAATGTTTGGTTACGTGAGCAAATGCTGCCGCAGGTACCATCGTGGCAATGGTAGGAATGCGTGCTTCATGCCAGCCAATGCCGGTATTAATTAACGTGGCTCCGGCCAGCTCTATTGCTTTGGCCAACACAACTACTTCTTCCCAACTACTCCCATCGGCAATCAAATCCAGCATGGATAACCGGTAAATGATGATAAATTTCTCACCCACGGCCTCACGCACACGCCGCACCACTTCAACCGGAAATCGCATGCGTTTCTCGAACGTACCACCCCATTCATCTTGACGTTGATTCGTGTGACTCACAATGAATTGATTAATCAAATAGCCTTCGCTACCCATGATTTCAACCCCATCATAACCAGCGGTCTGTGCAAAACGGGCACAGCGTGCGAAATGCTCAATGGTTTTCACCACACGGCGTCGGCTCATGGTCCATGGTTTGAACGGGCTAATGGGTGATTTTATGCCGCTGGGTGCGACGATAAAAGGATGGTAGCCATATCGGCCTGCATGAAGGATTTGCAATGCGATTTTTCCATCGGCCTCATGTACTGTGTGTGTAACCAGCTCATGACGGTGCTGCTCTTTGCTGCTGGACAACATGGCCGCTTGGGGCGCCAAACGACCCGCACGATTGGGCGAAAAACCACCGGTAACAATCAAACCCACTCCACCCTGCGCACGTTCACGGTAAAACGCCGCCAAACGCTGCAAACCACCCTTGTCTTCTTCAAGACCCGTGTGCATAGAGCCCATTAATAATCTGTTTTTTAGTTGTGTAAAGCCCAGATCAAGCGGTTGAAACAGTGCTTTAAAGGGCGTGTTGTCAATAATGAGTTCCATGATCCGTCCGTGAATACTAAAGACATCAGTATATAACGTTTTGGGTTAAAAGCAGAAGCATAGCGCCGAGTACGGAAGAACACGTGTATAGTTCATGACAAAAAATGCTCAAAAATTTACGGGGTAACTCACCGACGGCGAGAAGCATAAAATGCACCAAACATGGCCAAAGCGCCCCCAAATAGCGATAAGCTCGATGGTTGTTCATGCAATAGGATAAATCCCAGCAAACTGGATACCACGGGTATCGCATACAAATACATGCAGGCATTCGTCGCAGACATGACTTTCAGCACGTAAATCCAGGCAATATAACCAATGCACCCTGGAAAAATACCAAGGTAAACAATCGCCCATGTTGCATCAGAGCTCGCCACAGGGATTTCCCGCCACAGCGAGGGCATAAAAGCCATCAAAGACAGCGTTCCACCCCAAAGAAACCATGCTACAACCACTACAGGATGGTAATGCCGTAAAAATGGTTTTTGCAGAAGCGTAGAAATCGCAAACACCAAGGCCGCGAAAAAAATTATCAGGACGCCATAACTGATAGCAGCACCATCACGTCCCGCCACAACCATGAGCATAAGACCTGACAAACTTACCAGAATACCGAGATAAATATTACTGGTCGGGCGCTCAGCTAAAAAAATAACCGAAAGCAAAACCGTTAAGACCGGCGAGAGGCCAATAACAAAACTGGCAATTCCAGCAGATACTGTTATTTCTCCATAATTCAGACAAGTATTGTAAACACCTACGCCTGCCGCTCCAAGCAACCCCAGTTGCAATCGAACACGCCAAGGTACTTTTTGACTACTGGATAGACGGCTGTAAATTAATGCCATGCATGCTGAAGACAGCAACAGACGGAACAACGCCAGTGAACTTGGGGAATAGGAGGTCAAGCCAATGCGGATACCAACAAATGCCGAGGCCCATGAAACAATGACGAAAAATAGCCAGCCATATATTTGATGGGTTTGCATTGCCCCACTTTCATCAGGCAAACGGATCACGCAATATAATGGTTGAATTTCGTTCAGGCCCGGTCGACAGCATATCAATCGGCACGCCAACCAACGCCTCAATACGCTTGATATAAGCCAGCGCATTCGCAGGCAATCCATCAAGGGTGGTCACATCAGCAGTAGATTCAGACCAGCCAGGCATGTCTTCATATACAGGCTGCAAGCCGACAAAATCCTCGGCAGCTTGTGGTGGGTACGTCAACAATTCACCATTGGCGTTATGATAGGCAACGGCAATGCGAATAGTCTCCAAACCGTCCAGAACATCCAGTTTAGTCAAACATAATCCTGACAGGCTGTTCAATTCAACCGAGCGCTTTAATAATACCGCATCAAACCAACCGCATCGACGTGGACGACCGGTGACCGCACCAAATTCATTGCCACGCTCACCCAGACGCGCACCAACGCCATCTTTTAATTCAGTTGGAAACGGACCACCACCAACTCGTGTGGTATACGCTTTGGTAATGCCTAAAACATAATCCAGATACAATGGTCCAAAACCTGCGCCATTAACCACGCTGCCAACACATGTATTGGAGGAGGTAACAAACGGATAAGTACCATGATCGATATCCAAGTATACGCCTTGTGCGCCTTCAAATAAAATAGCATCGCCTTTTCGGCGGTGTTCGTGCAGACAGGTTGTAACATCCGTTACCATGGGGCGCAACGCTTCGGCCCAAATTAGTGACTCATCCAGCAAGGCCGTCATATCAACAGCCGGCTGCTTATGATAGTTGGTTAATACAAAATTATGGTACTCCAGCAACTCCGTTAGTTTGGCCGTAAAACGTTCACGGTGCAGAAGATCACTGACTTTCAGTGCACGTCGGGCTATTTTATCCTCGTAAGCGGGTCCAATACCACGCCCGGTCGTACCAATGGCCGCATTGCCTTTATGAATTTCACGTGCTTTATCCAGCGCCACATGGCAAGGCAAAATTAGCGCACAGGCTTGACTGATATGCAAACGATTACGTACATCAATGCCTCGACTTTCCAATTCCTTAATTTCCGCTAACAGGGCATCAGGTGCTAAAACCACGCCATTACCAATATAACACTGGACGTGCGTGCGCAGCATGCCTGATGGAATCAGACGCAAAACTGTCTTCACGCCATTGATATTCAGCGTGTGCCCTGCATTATGTCCACCTTGATAGCGAACAACAACCTGCGCATCCTGAGTTAACAAATCGACAATTTTACCCTTGCCCTCATCCCCCCACTGTGTACCAACTACAACAACATTTTTACCCATGGTAAGTTTTACTCTAAATTAGTTAATATGATTCGTATTTTTCAACATCCCATGTTTAAAATAATCAAAAAAGGCACTGCTTTGATCGAGCACCAAAATATCGCTCTTATTATTAAAACTGCCTTCATAGGCTTTTAAACTGCGATAGAATGCAAAAAAGTCCTTGTTCTGACCAAAAGCTTGCGCATAAATTGTCGCAGCCTTGGCTTGTCCCTGGGCACGAACAACCTGTCCATCGCTGCTCGCTTGAGCCAGCAAAATCGTCACACGCGCATCGGCTATCGCCTGGATCGCTTCCGCTTGAGCTTGGCCATCAGCACGATGCCGATTGGCTATTTTTTTCATGTCTGCACGCATCCGCTGATAAATCGCATTGCTGGTGTTTGCTGGCAGTTCTATGCCCTTGATACGCACATCCACCACATGAACACCCAATTGAGCCGCCTGCTCTTCAGCACGTTCACGCAACTCCTCCATCACATCATCACGGCCACCAGAAACCACATCAGAAATGGTGCGTTTACCAAATTGCGCACGCAATGAGGTATTTAGCTGCTGCTCAAGCAAGGCTTCAGCCTTGAGCGCGACACCACCGGTTGATTTAAAATACTGTGCCAAATCTTCAATACGCCATTTTACATAATAATCAACAATCACGTCCTTTTTTTCTTTCGTAACGATACGTGAAGATTTGATATCCAGTGTCTGAATACGGGTATCAAACACACGTACATTTTCAACAAACGGCATTTTGAAATGCAATCCGGGCGACAAAATTCGCACGCTTCCAGTTTTGGCATCATTAACCAATCGTCCCAATCGTAAAATAATCCCGTTATTACCTTGAGTAATGGTAAATACGCAACTAAGCAGCAGCAGTATAAAAAAAGCGACCACGCCCACTATTGTTTTTGTCATCTTCATCAACCAGCCCTCCCTTGACGTTCAGTGGATCTTGCCGTCTCGCGACCATCAAGCACAACGCTATTCTCTTGCTCACTTCCTAGTGACGCACGATCAGTGACAGTTTCCAAGCCGCGCTTGGTATCAGGTGGATTTATACCTAATTTATCCAATGGCAAATACAGGAGATTACCGGCCTTGCCATCCACAATAATTTTACTGCTTGCGCTCAATATTTGTTGCATGGCATCCAAATACATGCGCTCGCCGGTTACAAAAGGAGAGCGGACGTATTCCGGCAACAATTCTAAAAATTCAGCCGTTTCGCCTTTAGCCCGCAGCACAACCTGCTCTGCATACGCTTTCGTTTCCTCAAAAATGCGTCGGGCATTACCCTCAGCAATTGGCACTACACGCGCAGCATAGGCCCTCGCTTGCTCCTTGAAACGTTTCTCATCTTCCTGAGCTTTGATCGCATCATCAAACGCATCTTGCACATTTTCAGGTGCACGAGCCGTTTGAGTGGATACGTTAACAATAATAATCCCTGTTTTATAACGCGCGAGGGTCTTAACGAGGGAATCTTGCACACTCAATCCCCAGGCGTCTCGACCTTCGGTAATGATTTGATCCAACGTTGTGGTGCCTACAACTTGACGCAAGGCACTGGATGTCGCCTGTTGTAAACTCTCTTCCGGATCAGACACATTAAACAAGTACTCTTGCAAATCACCAATACGGTATTGTACCGCCACAGCGACAGAAACCAGATTTTCATCTTTGGTCAACATCTGCGCCGAATAGGAGTAATCAGAGACTCGATCAACGTTCTTAACAATGGTGGATGAAATAACGCGCGGGATCCAATGCGGGCCAGGACCCACTGTTTCTATATATTTACCAAACCGCAGAATGGCCGCTTGTTCCGCCGGATCAATAATAAAGATCCCAGATATACCCCATAGGACGAATACAGCGAACAACACTATCCCGGCAAGTATTCCGCCCCCGGCCGCGCCGTCTGGACCTTCATCTGCTCTCGAGACGGGTTCAGATGAACCCTGATTTGCAGAAACACGCATAAACATTTTTTTAAGTTTGGCCTGCAAACGTTTTAATGCTTCATCCAGATCCGGTGGCTGACCTTTGCCACCCCATGAATCCTTGCCTTTATCCGGCCCATTCCATCCCATGCGTAACACTCCGCGATTCGTGCTAAAAATTAGAATTCTATGGGGTATGACCAGTTTAAGCAAGTATACCGCATGTAAAAAAGCACATTACTGCCCACGCACAAAAATCAAATCCCACACCCCATGTCC
>JBCKWE010000057.1:0-9063 GCA_038923045.1 Legionellaceae bacterium | reverse complement strand
TTTTTCTGGCGTTTTTTTGCCTAAATCAAAATAACTCAAGGATTGCTCAATATACTCCTGTAGGAGTTCCTGGAATTGTTCGACTCGACCGTTGATGAGCGCGTCCAACAGGGTCATGTAATCGCCATCGGTTAAGGCTTCCTGATACCAATTTTGGGCAAATCGTAAATAAGCGCCGGAGACTTCTTTGTTGGGTATGGATAGCTGACAGGTGATTTTGCCGTCCTCGCGAAAATGAAGCGGGCGCGCATTCAGGTAACCAGAAAATACCAGCAGTGTCCACGCGGCCTCAGGGTTTTGCTCGATATCAAGTAAGGTTGTGCGGTAATCTAGATTCGCTTCTATCGTCTCACCGAACATCAATTGCTGTAATTGCAATTTAACTTGTATGGCCTGCTTGCGCAGTGCTACACCGAGCAAACCCGCCTCCCCGGTTTCAAGCCAATAAGGTTGTAACTGACCTTGCATATCCAGACAACACAGAATGGACCAGGGATTATAGAGCGTAATATCGCCTACGCAATAGCCGTTGTACCAGGATTGAATGTCTTTTTTCTTATCGAGCAGCCCTGATTGTGTTAATAAATGCTCTGTTTCTGCAACCGTAAAACCGAAATATTGGCCATAGCGGCTGTCTAATAAGGTATGTACTCTGATGTTATTTAATCCCGAAAATAAACTTGCCTGAGCGATACGTAAAATACCCGTGACAACCGCTTTGTGCAAAAACGCATTGTCTTTGAGGGCTTCGCCAAGGAATCCACGCATGAACTCCAGCATCTGCTCATGGTATTTTGGATTAGACAGGTAGGCTGCGTGTATGGGGGTGTCATATTCGTCGATAAGAAGAACCGATTTCATATTGTGATAGCGTGAAATGTACCTAGCTAGGTTTTTTAATGCCCTGGCTAGTTGTGTAGGTTGTGCAGTTTCAGTAATGATTTTCGAAAAAACATCATGCTCGTACGACTTTAGGATGTTGCTTGTCAACAAATAATCGTGCTCTTGATACAGCTCACTAACCAGCATTGCAATTTGCTGGTACGCCAGTTCATACGTCGATGCCTTCACACTTTTAAGCGATAAAAAAATTACCGGGTGCTTGCCTTGGGCTTCAAGACAGGACGTGCCATCGTTCAATTTAGCTTTCGCGATATCGAGATGCGCAAATAGCTTACGATTTTCAGCGGCACCGGCGATATCGAAAAAGTACCGCAACATCGACATATTGAGCGTTTTTCCAAAACGTCGTGGGCGGGTGATGAGGATAACTTTAGCGCTATCATCTAAAATATCTTTGATCAAAAGACTTTTATCAACCAAGGTGTAGTCACCCATGGCGACTTCTTGAAAATCCGAAATACCGATAGGATAACGCATGGGGTGGACCGTTTTTTTGTTTGTCATAATGGATAATTTAACCGAGGTGGTTATGTAAACCAATGCGTCATTTAATTCGTCCTTTCCATATACCTTCAGTCCAGTTGAATCAATAATAATGTGACTGCCTGGCTTGAGTGTTTGCGCAAGACTGCTCAATTCAAGGTTGATACTCTGTAAACCATACTGTAATATCCCCTCGTTGTCTCAACGCATTACTATATTCAGCCCAGTTTTTAATTCTGAAGGTGGCTTTCCTGAACTTGTGGCGATATTTATCGCACCTTATTTATGCAACAACGCCCTACAGATGCAAATAAAAGCGGATAGGCTCATCCTCCTTTTTGGCAGCACCCTTATAATACACTGTGCCTATCAGCTTTAGTTCATCAGGAAACCCAACTTTTGCAAGGCACTCGGCGAGTTCATTATCAATGTGCATTGCACGGGCAACAATGAAGATCGTATTTTTTAATTTCTCCGGATGGCGTGTAATCATCTTGCAGTTGTAAACATTATCTTTTGTCAACGGATGCTCGTAATTTGACAACCATGGTTCGAGTACGGCCAATCGGCGTCCGAAAGCGTATTGCAAGCCAGGCATATCGAAAAACACAAGCGTTGGGTATCCTGGGTACTTATCTAGAATAGTCTTAGTCTGTGTGAGTAGATCATAGGTGGGTTTATCCACGAGCATATCATGAAGAAGCGGAATAGCCTCAAGTGAGTATAGTGATTGCGTCGACTCGTTGTTCGCTCTGTAACCTGAGGCAGGTTGCGGCATAATCTGATGATAAAAATAAAATACGCCGACTACCATGAAGACGGTAATTAGCAGGGCTGAATAGGCCCGTGCAAGCCGCGCTGGCAGGTTTAAGCAAAGTGTATATGCTATCCCACTCAATAATAACCATGACACCGCATGCATTTGAACTTGTACAAATCCATTCAGTGTGCCAACAGACATTACTATCGGGGTGACGGCTAACAACAAGAGCAACAGCACAATGGGTTGATGAGCGCGCCATCCATCACGAGTACACACAGCCAATGCAAGCCCTAAATTTAGCACTGTGGTGAGCAGAAGGGTTGTCGATGAGTAGACCAGCCACGGGTGGTTGAATGATGCCCATAAGTCTGGGGAGAAAAAAAATTGCGCAGCAAACCAGGTATTTGTTAGCAGTAGTAGGCTCACTAGACGCGTCTTGGCCTGTTTTCGAAATACAGCGACCGCACATAGAAGCAAGCCGCTAATCATTACACCATAACACGTCCTTAGCATATCCAGCGCACTGCCTGAAAATGCTGCGAGCAACTTCAGTGGTGCATGCGCTTCGTTGGAGCCGACAAAAGCAAGGTACTCAATCCATTGTGCAGGAGGGTAGAACAACAGCAGCGACAGGCCAAACGATGCAATGCAGCCACCTAGGATGAAAGCCATACAATGTAGGGATGCTTTGATATTTCGAAGGAAAAAACTTAAAAAGACACATTCTGTCAGCAAGACAGATAAACAGGTTGGTGGCTTAATATAGATATCAACTGCAAGAATAGCACCCGATAGCACCAGAAGACATGAACGGTGGTTATCTTTTCCAGCCGAGGAAAAGGCCATAAGAAATAGCGATAGTGATAGTAGAATCAGGAATTCATTGATGTGATTATAGCTTAGCGTGGCGACCGAGATAGCATAGACATACATCGTCCCTGCAAAAGCGAGTGACACTAGAAGCAAGCGGAATCCCTTCACGATCGACACACCATTGCCCTGAAGGTACCGAATAACCGCCAAGGCAAAAATACCAGAACCCAGTATGTTTAAGATCAAATGAATGATCTTGTACCCGATAATCCCTAGGCTCAACCACTCAAATAAAGATGCAATCAGAAACGGTGTATTCGTAAAATGCGGGTAAAATCCTTCTGCCGCCATTTTATAGCTAAGTAAATAGTACGCTTCATCCCATAGATTAAACCCTCGATTAAGGCTATAAAGATTAAAGAGCAGGTATCCGTATCCAAGAAAAAATGCAAAGGCTGTTACAATGGATGTAATAGCTCGCCCCTCGTTTCGAGGAGCTTGTGATGCGATATCTGTTGTATTTGCTATCATCATGATGACCCTGGTTATTTTGGGCCAGATGCGACCAACTTGTTGCTAGACACTTACCATATTTTCTAATGGCCGTTATCGTAATATTCTAGTATTATATCATGTTTTACTGCTTTTCTAGATAAAATGCAATCGTCTTTTACTCGACTTTAGCCATTTTCTCTCATAATGAATCGTCCCCCTAACCACAAACAACACACAATCTGAAAATGAGTTATATTCCCCATAATTAATCAAATTAAAACCAGAGAGGCCATCATGATCATCCCATTCACAGAGCCCACAGAACCTCGGTATATTTACATCAACCCGACCACCAATACTGTTCATCTTCTCGTTCCTGTGGTAAGTGGAGAAGAGATTGGTACCGATAATACCTGCCAATCAACGGCAGCTTTAGATAAGTTTTTTCAGGGGGGAGCCGCATTGCGTGAATTAAACGCCTACAAAGCAGCGCTTGAATTCGATTTGCAATTGTTAGTTGACAGCCATCCTTTGCAGGCGCGAAAACAACACCGATTAACACAAATTAACGCCTACATTAAAGCCCTCACCGCGATGCGGGGTAAAAGCTCGGTTGACATCATCACGCCGTTAATGCAAGAACGGTCCAACTTATACAGCATCCAACTCAGGCCGCATGAACAAGATATTTTCTCACGTGTCATCAACCCAATCTTCAGTATAAATCGAGGTAATAATTTAGCAGGAGAACCTTCATCGGCTTTGTATAACGCTATGTATGCCACATACCCCCGTGCGACCATAGCCGCACCCAATCCCAAAAAGCAGCTTGAAAACGCAGTTCTAGAGGCGCTAGATGAACAACCCGTTAATTTTCAGGCTATACAGACCGCATTAACAAACCAATGCCATGCAATTGGTTTAGCCGTCGATTTCACACTAGACACTAACGGTAAGCCCGTGAGCCAAGCCTCTATTGATACGTTCATGAGATATCCAGCTAATTCAGCCACGACGAAGGAATACATGGATGCGCTTCTGTATTGTTGTGCACGGAATATGTGGGCGGACAGTCAAACGCCTCCTTTTTACAGTGTACAAAATAACGTCGATAGAACAGATAAACTGTCTATTTTGACGCAGTTTTTTCTAGCAAATGTTAATATTTATTGTGCGGCCAATGGCATCAGTCAGGCCAATTTCGGAAAAGTACTCGATGAGTCACCCGTTTTGAGTGCCGATGTTGCTAGGCGTGTTACGCATGCATTGAGCGCCGGCGCTCATGTAGAAGAAGATTTATGCGCATTTGTTAATCTACACGCGCTTACATTTAGCATGAACAGACGTTTAATCCCAGCCGATATAAACGCCATTCAACAAAAATTTGATATAACATACAGAACGGTAACAGCAATGGACGACAATTCTCACATGGATGATTTCTTGATTTTAGATACGACAGCGCAAACAAAAATATTCGTCAATCATCAAGGCGCCATTTGCACAGATTTTGCAGAGCTTGTTGCTCCATCAGTAGCCAATACTTGGGCCAATTGGTTGACATCTGGATTTGGATTATTTCGTGCATCTCTAAATAACGCCTACTTCCAAACTATTCGCGCTCATTATGAGGCACTGAATATGCCAGTCATTCCGCATAAGAACCAACACATCCATGCGACTATAGAGCTCAGTATTGAGGAATTAATAGCTAACATCAAAGACGACGAGCAGTTCACAAAATTACCCATAGAAATTCTGGATCAATGCTTGCAGTCGCCGGCATATCAACAGCATAGGTTCTTGCATGATGTTGCAAAAGGTAGGCAGGACAACGCCGCGTACATGCTGACTGATCCTGCTACCGTCCAAACCTTGTTAACGACCGCAGGCACCTTTACTGATTATTCCGGCCGAATATTTTCATGCACCGCGTATGAATATGCCTACTGGACAATGGATACACACATGTGTCGAATGCTGGAGGCGCGTATGGATGATGACACCAAAGCCGACATGTTCGCACACATTGATGCGATGGAAGGCAGTGGCTTGACCTACAAACAACATGACAAGGTTAAAACCGGGTCCAAGCATTTCGACCTGACGCCGCTTAAGACAGCACTGAACCGATACGTTCAAGGATATGATGTGTGGGATAGAATGGGTAATTATACTGAGATGAAATCGGCCTGGATGACCGTTGGCCTTGCGCAACGCGACCTTCCGGCTCATGTGCTTCATGAATATTGCAGGCCAGACCGTTCATTTGGTTCGAGGCCTGAGTTTAATGAGCAGTCCATGCCGAGGGTTTTAACACTCCTCGAAATAAATACTAGTGCTGGTGAGTCATTATTTCCTTTGTCGATTACTTCTTCTGGTCTCAGTGTTGATTTTGCTTTTATGCGCGGAGGTGATCGCGCTGCGTTCCGAGTCTGCCGTGTGCGTCTGGTCGACCATTTTACCCGCGCGTGGCTTGTGGGCATTGCGCGGATGGATTTTTTGGCCGCTAGCCACCTAAAAGATGTTAAAGCCGCCGAATGTCCGCAGTTGCGTGAAAATCTGATGTCGGCAGAGTCCACGCCTGGGATGTCCTGTTAATCGCGTGTCCAGAGGTTGGCGACGTAAAGCTCAGCAATTCTGGGCGAACGTTATAGCTCGCTATTTTAAAGGCCGAAATGCCTGTTGAATAAAATTAGTTTCGCAGAATATTGATGTAGGGTGGACAAAGGAGCGGGCAGCGACGTGCCCACCATGCCCTGTTCTGGTGGGCACAGGCCTGTGGCCCTTTGCCCACCCTACGTTCTGTTCACCCAGAATATCTGCGTAAAGCTAGAGGCTATATCTTTTCATATTTCTATATGCTAAGTTTATTTTTTCAAAAAATATAGGATATGGACGTCTAATATGCCAAAACATGTGTGTACAGCTGCTCTACTGGGCTCATTATTTGCGACAACCCTTGCGTATGCGGATGTGAACAACTCTGGATATCAAGTCAACGGTTACCTTGGTGGTACGACTACTTCGATTTATCCTAGTTTGTTAAAACTGGTTGGAGAAACAGATACATTAACACGTAATCGAAGTCAGGAAACTGATTTTACTTGGGGCATAGGAGCGGCTTACCGTTTTCTCTCGGAAGCGTTACCCATGAAATCAGATTTAATTCATGATGTGACGCTTGGTTTGGATTATTTCTATTTCCAAAGCCAGCAAAAAGGGCGTGTTTGGGAATTCCAGCAGCCCGCATATGATAACTATGCCTACACGTTGCCCCTTACTAGCTCCAGATTAACAGCAAATACCGAGTGGGCGCTCAAGCCTATCCATTCATTTCTGATGCCATTTGTAGAAGGCGGCATTGGATGTGCCTATAACACCCTCTCCTACAGCGATACCCCTTTATTATCAAGCTATGGCGGTAACGAGCAGATCAGCAAACATGGTCAGTATCAATTTGCCTACACATTGGGTGCAGGTATTAACGTGTTGATACCGCAGATTAAAAACACTGAAGTATCATTTCGATACTTATATGCCAATCTGGGTAATGCAGCAACGTCTTCAAATGCAGCCGTGCCTGTGGTCGGCCCGGTCACTGCCTCGCTGTCAACACAAGCATGGCTTTTGGGTTTAACTTATTTATTCTAAAAGGAATGGTATCGATGAATTTACCTGGAAAGTTTGCAAGGAACATTATTCTTCTGGTCGCAGGGATATGTTTACCGCTGGAGGGTTATTGCCTGCAGAATGTTTTTAACATCATTCAGACAACCCCTGTTGTTCAAAGTCAAATGGTCGTGGGTAGTACGCAAAATCTAATATATACCATCAATGTACCCTCTCCACCCGTAGTGCCACCGGGTACACCTATCCAGATAAATTGTACGTTGACGTCCAGTAACCCATCGGCTATCAGTGTGCCTACCTTTGCGGCTGCAAACGGTTGCGTTGGCGGCGTTCAAATCACATCTGCGACAGGTGGGCAAATTTTGGTTAATCTTGCGGTCATAGCCGCTGCAAATGCCGCGGGTCAATCCGGAACATTAACCATGAGGTTCAAGCAAACGGGTGGGCGCGGACCCTATAAAAACCCCGTTGTTATAAACATTCCGCTTACTGTTGCCAGCACGTCAAGTCGTACCGTTTCATTTAAAAATACGTGCCCGTTTCCGGTTTGGTTTGGTTTATCATCCGGCTCTATTCCCTCCAAAACGGCTGCAAATCACGCCTGCCAGATAGACTCAGAATGCACGGCGGTATCAGCATACTCCAAATGTGTTAGTGGGGTTTGTGGTGGTGGCTGGTGTCAGACTGGCAATGACTGTCTGGTTAAAACCGATCCAAATACTATTAAAGCGGGTGATCCAGCCGTTTGCCAAGGCGGCAGTTGCAGTTTCTGTAACACCAGTGCTGACTGCGTGGGCGGTGGAACGTCGTCGTCTTGCAATACGGGCAATTATCAGTGTTTCTGGAATACCCCTGCACCAGCGGATGCCAGCACCAACCATTATAAATTACAAACCAGTGGTGCGAGTGGAGATACGAACACAGTAACACTGGTTGATAATTCAGTTGCAAATGGGTTTTCACTGTTGTGGAGCGGTGGCTTTGCAGGGCGGACTCGCTGTGGTAGTACGGCTCCTTATACAAGTGCTAACGTTTGTAAAACGGGTGGATGTAACATAAATGGCCCCGGAGATGGTAATGGCGGTTGTAGCCTTGGCGAAGGGTTTACAACACCCTCAACGCAGGCTGAAGTGACGTTTGCGTCCATAACGGCTGACACGTATGACATGACCATTATTAATGGCACCAACATCCCGATGGCCATGTACCCGAATAATACGGCCACACCGACGGCCTACAATAGCCCGTTCAGTTGCGGGAATACAGGTGGAAACCTGCCAACAGTAATGAGTCCTGCCAGCGTAAAAACCACTCTGGGTGGCTGTTCATGGGATTTTGTCCCAGGCAATGTGGCTTATCATTGGGTGGATACCGATGCACCTTCTCCAACTCAAGGAACCAATATCTGCACGGCAGACGCTGAGTGTACGACGTTATACCCCAATACCGTTTATCAATGCGGTTTAACGACGACAGCGGTGGGAACCACACCCGGTGTTGGTTCTGCAATCACCATTTGTGGTACACCATTAGGCTACTGGAATCAAGATGAAATTTGTGGGAAAAATGCAACGTATAATCCCATTAATGGCGTTGTTAACTGTACTGCGACCGGGTTTAATAATGGCGGTAACACACTAATTCAACTACTGGGATGCACCGGGATTAATGCAGGGACAAGTTGTTATACAATTGGTGCAAATAACGCCTGCGGTGGGTGCACGAACTGGAGCATGTTAACGTCCGGATCTGTTCCCAGTGATCCATCACTGGTTGCAAACTGCGCTAATCCAAATGCTGATTGGGTTAACAATGTGCTGCAACCGCTGGCGTTTTTGAAACAAGCGTGCCCATCAGCTTATGTTTACCCTTTTGATGATAAAGCCTCGACCTTTACCTGCCCTCAAAATGGTGGTCAAAGTGCCGTGAATTATACGGTAGAGTTCTGTCCAGGTGGGGAGACTGGCGGGATT
>JBCKWE010000056.1:0-9098 GCA_038923045.1 Legionellaceae bacterium | reverse complement strand
ATTAAGAGCCAACACTAGCGAATAATTTGCTCGATGGTTGCCCCACCAAGACATTGATTCTTGTCATAGAATACAATGTACTGCCCAGGCGTTACCGCGCGTTGCAAACCTGAAAACATCACACAATGCTGATTGTTATTATCTTTTGGTGATATAACACAGGGCTTATCAGCTTGGCGATAACGTGTTTTAGCGTAACACGTCATGGGGAAGGCCTCATCAGCAAGATCTTTCAGCCTGTGAATTTGACCACACATTAACCCTTGTGAATACAGCATGGGGTGATGGTTGCCCTGGGCTACGATTAATGTATTTGTGGTGGTGTCTTTGTCAACCACATACCACGGGTTGTCATTGCCCTCACGCGTACCACCAATACCCAGCCCCTGACGTTGACCTAGCGTGTAAAACATCAATCCATCGTGACGCCCCAGTTTTTCACCTTGTGCGCTGTTAATGTCACCCGGACGCGCGAGAATGAACTCATTCAAAAAGGCTTTAAAGCGTTTTTCACCAATAAAACAAATGCCGGTCGAATCTTTTTTAGCGTGTGTCGCAAGGCCTGCCTCTTTGGCGATTTTTCTGACCTGCGTCTTAAGCAGTTCGCCTACTGGAAACAACGTTTTTGCTAGTGCTGAGGGCGCTACTGCATGAAGAAAATAACTTTGATCTTTATCACGATCTTTTGCTTTATAAAGCGCTCCAACACCCTGACCAACCACAACTTGCGCATAATGACCTGTTGCAATAAAATCAGCACCCAATGACAAGGCATGGTTGAGGAAGGCATTGAATTTTATTTCTTTATTGCAGAGCACATCCGGATTGGGGGTGCGTGCTTGTTCGTATTCACTCAGAAAATGGCTGAAAACGCGATCCCAATAGGCCTCTGAAAAATTAACACTGTGCAATGGAATGCCTAATTGATCACAGACCGCTTGCGCATCTGCCAAATCGTTTGCAGCAGCACAATAACCGTCTTTGTCATCCTGCTCCCAATTTTTCATGAACAGGCCTTCCACGTCATACCCTTGCTCACGTAGTAAATACGCCGCTACAGAGGAGTCGACCCCGCCGGACATGCCAACGATGACTTTAATTTTTTTCATCAGATTCAACAGGTATTAAAAATGGGTATATTACGCTAAAATTGTTCAATCTACTAGGGAATAGGGGGATCAATGATGAGGATAACGAATACATTGCGTTATGCGCTGAATTCCCGATTTTTTAGGAATTTGATGTCTGGAGTGGTTCCCGCCCTCGTTCCGTCAGCCCGCTGGCTAAAGAAGCTCAGTCTAGAAGGACTAAAAGCAGCCCTTAGCGCAGTAATAGCACGAGCATGCTCATTTCGTGCGGGCGTTTCGCCGCCCGGCATTAGCCGACCCAGATTGGCACGAAAAGCTGCTAGCGCAGGAATAACATCAGCCTGCCCATTATATGCAGCAATACAAACGGGCGTTTCGCCATCTATATTTGGCTCATCAATAGTAGCTCCGGCAGCCTTTAGCGCAGCAATAACACGAGAATGCCCATTTTGTGCAGCAATAGAAGCGGGCGTTGCGCCGCACGGCATTGGCCTATCCAGATCGGCTCCACCCGCTGCTAGCGCAGTAATAACATCAGGATACCCATTTTGTGCAGCAATACAAGCGGGCGTTGCACCGTCGTCATTTGGCGCATCCAGATTGGCTCTGCCAGCTGCTAGGGCAGCAATAACAAGAGGGAACCCTAGTTGGGCTGCAATAAAAGTGGGCGTGCATCCGTCCGTTGGCGTATCCAGACAGGATCCACAAGCTGCTAGCGCAGCAATAACACCAGCGCGCCCCATTAATGCAGCATTAAAAGCGAGCGTTTCGTGATCTCCTCCCAACTTATTTACATCTGCCCCCATCTGATGAAGAAGCTGAATAGACTTGACATCATCTAAATATACGGCATAATTCATAAGAGAAACCACAGTAGTACCTATAGCAGCAGCCATTATTTGCGTCTGCATCTTTCTCCCCATGCGCCTAATTTGCATAAGTATCTCTATATCGGTTTTCACTGCAGGATCTTTTATACGTTTTAAAATACTTTCATATGGCATTTTATTAATCAAAATCTTCGTATTATTTACCAAGCAACAGTTGATCGCTTTGCGCTTGTCCTCGTCTTCCAATAAGTCAGCTAAACAAAATTTAGTTCCGTCTGCCTTCTCGTGAATGGTGAGCCAAACGTCACTTCCATCACGGTCATCAGAAAGTTTCATCACTACTTCCAAACGCCTTACGCTAAAGTTCTCCACCAATCCTAGAACACCTTTCGCAATCTGGCGTTGTTTGATGAGCGCTCTAGATTGCTCAGGGGAAGGAGGCAAGGGACTACTAGTGGCCACTGATTCGGCTGGCGGCAGCGATACATTCAGCGCCGTGAGGGGTTTCCTGAACGTGTTCGTTCCTAGCACAGGAGTTGCCGCAGAAGCCGGGGGCGCCTCGGGCTTGGGTTTGAGGGTAGCCGATACCCGCCTTTGTTCCACCAAATCATCAAAGGTCGCTTCGGTTCCCTTTAGTTTGCTGATATAAATTGTTTTAGCCAGCCCCTCATTGCCCACACTCAGCAGATTAATCACTTGCTGATTCCAATCCTGAGCGAATGTCTCGTGCTGGAAGCAGGCCTCTGAGGGCGCCTCTCTTTCTGCCAATCCAGATACGCGTAAGGGAACAAGCAGTATTTGATTTATGTTATTATTCTCTTCACTAACAACCAATACATTTTGTGCTCGGGTGTACGCCGTATATATTTGACTCAAACCTGGTGCAAAACGCTCATCACCACACCCTTGTTTAGGTCGATGTTGAGGCTCCTTCTGGCCCACCAACTCTTGCAACCGGGCGTTTGCTGCTCTAAATAATGTAGGTTCATAAAGTTTATAGGCTACGACCACAGGAAACTCCAGCCCTTTAATGGTCTCAGGCGTGAACACTAATGGCGTTGGAAAAAAAATTCTCGCCGCCTCAAGATGCTCATGCGTTGTCACAATCGCACAGTGCGCTTGACCTATCTGCGCATTAAGCCAAGTATTATCCCTCATCTGGTCCGGAGCAATAAGAAATAAATGCCCCAGTCCACCTTCATTAGGAGCTCGATCAATTCGAGTTTGTGCATATTGATCCCCCGTCCCTCCCTGTAACCGTGTTTTTAATAAAATAACTTGATTCGCCACCGTAACAATCCGCTCGGGACAGCGATGCGTCAAATTCAGCTGGATATGACTATTATCTGATATTTTAAAATGTTTTAACACAAAAGCACGAGGTGTACGGCGGTCATGTATACTTTGATGGCCATCCATGCAAAATACGGCTGACCCGTGAGCCAAATCGCCCAATTGAATTAACTGCAGAGGAGAAAAATCTTGCGCCTCATCCACCACAATCCTCCAGTACTTATTTCTAGGGGTAAATGAATGAAATCCCGGATCGATTTCACCCGCCGCGTTTAAATGCGCAAGATAAGCCTGATATATTGCATACGTCATTCCCCTTTCATCTCGATTTTTTGGAGACACGAGCGATTCGCGCTGTCCTAAGCACAAATAATCCTTTTGACTACTACAGCCTGATAGAATACGAAACTCTTGGTATGCACTTTCTTCATCAGGCAACACGTACTTTTTCCCACTCGCCTTAGCTACTTGCCTCTTCTTCGCGGTAAAATCGCGATACCACATGCCAAATTCATCCCGACCAATAATCTGCAATGGCTTGCTGGTCGTATCCGCCGATAACTCTCGACGCAGCAGGTCCTCGTAGGTCAAAAAAAGAACTACTTCAGCACGCTCACTCGATAGAGGAAGATCCATCCACGACCTATGCATCGAATCAACTAAAGGCCTTGATTGGCTCACATACACTATAGGCGCTAGTAGAGCGTCATCATCACGCATGTCACTCGCGACACAAGGTCTTTCGCACCAGGACGACAACAAGGATAACGCCACACAACTTTTCCCTGAGCCCGCTGCCCCACTGATTAACGCCGGAAGACGCACCTGCATTACAGCCTGCTGCTCTATGTTCAGTTCGATTAGCTTCTGATTGTGGTAATCCATGACCTGCCAATCTATCTCCTGCGTCTCGTCACCACCAATCGCTTGTACAGGACGGTCGATAGTTTCTTCAAACACTATCGGCGTTTCGGAATGCTCCTGCTGACTCAAGTAGCGCTTGAGCAGCGAAGATTGCAAAAATCGGCTTCCCTCGTAATCATGCGTTGGTAAATAGTCTAAAACCACAAGCCGTGAGGCCCCTCCAATAGGGTGTATTGCAAATAATAAACGCGCCTTTTTACTCAGTCGAAAACTAAAAACATCATGACCTTTAAGTTTTTCCAACTGACCTTCTGTATAGGTTCCACGCAATAAACGATTAATTGCTTCCTTGCGCTCTTCTATAAGAGAAGGGTCACCTATTGCTCCCCTTAGAAAATATAATTTTGGCATTTATTTCTCACTTATTTAGGAAATTTGTAATCTGGAGATTCTGGAGATGTTTCTGTCCTCGGCACTTTCTGTCCTGCAGCGTCAACCGGCGGGCGAAATAATCTGCATTGAGAAAGACTACCACCAGCCTGTAGCGCAATGCTGACTTTACGATGCCCTTTTTTTTCTGCAATAGAAGCGGGCGTTTCACCGTTCTGCATTGGCGCATCCATATTGGCTCCGGCAGCTTTTAGCAAAGTAATAACACCTGCGTGCCCCATTCCTGCAGCAATAAAAGCAGGCGTTGCGCCGCCCTTTACGGCCGCATTCAGATCGGCGCCTCCCGCTATTAGCGCAGCAACAACATCAGCATGGCCATTTTGTGCGGCAATATAAAGGGGCGTTGCGCCGTGATTATTTGGCGCATTCAGATTGGCGCATCCCGCTATTAGCGCAGCAATAACATGAGCATGCCCTTTTTGTGCAGCAATATAAGTGGGCGTTGCGCCGCACGGTATTGGCCTATTCAGATCGGCGCCTCCAGCGTTTAGCGCAGTAATGACATGAGCATGCCCATTTTGTGCAGCAATACAAGCGGGCGTTGCGCCGTCAATATCTTGCGTATTCAGATCGGCACCTCCAGCGTATAGCGCAGTAATGACATGAGCATGCCCATTTTGTGCAGCAATACAAGCGGGCGTTGCGCCGTCTTTATTTTGCAAATTCAGATTGGCGCCTCCAGCTGCTAGCGCAACGATAACGCGAGCATGCCCATTTTGTGCAGCAATATAAGCGGGCGTTGCGCCGGTCGGCATTGGCCGATCCAGATCGGCGCCTCCCGCTTTTAGCGCAGTAATAACATAAGCATGCCCATTATATGCAGCAATACAAGCGGGCGTTGCACCGTCTAAATTTGGCGTATTCAGATTGGCTCTACCCGCTGTTAGCGCAACAATGGCATACGCATGTCCATTTTGTGCAGCAATACAGGCGGGCGTTGCGCCGTCGCGATTTGGCACATTCAGATCGGCTCTACCCGCTGTTAGCGCAACAATAGCAGCAGCGCACCCTTGTTGGGCTGCAACAAAAGTGGGCGTGATACCGCCCGTTAGGGTATCCAGACAGGCTCCACAATCGCCTAGTGCAGTAATAACACCAGCGTACCCCATTAGAACAGCATTAAAAATAGGCGTTACGTCATCATTTTTACCGGGTTTATTTAAATCTGCCCCCATCCGATGAAGAATATGAATAGACCTGACGTCATCTAAATTTACGGCACAATCTACAATAGAAACTGCAGTAGAAACTATATTAGCAGCAATCATTAGTTTTTGGACCTTTTTCACCATGGTCCTAAATTTCATAAGTATGTGTATATCGCTACGCACTACATCATTTGTTATACATTTTAAAATAGCTTCATATGGCATCTTATTAATCAATAAATCCGTATTATTTACCAAGCAACACATGAGCACGTCGCTCTTGGTCTTGTCATTCAATAAATCAGCTAAACAGAATTTAGTTCCGTCTTTGTGGTCGTAACTGGCGAGCCAAACGTCTTTTCCTCCATCATCAGAGAAATTCATCACTACTCCCAATTGCCCCCTCCTAAAGTTCTCCACCAATCCTAGAACACCTTTCGCAATCTGGCGTTGTTTGGTGACCGCTCTAGATTGATCAGGGGACGGAGGGGAAGAACTACTAGTGGCCACTGACTTGACGGGCGGCGGCGATACATTCAGCGCCGTGAGCAGTTTCCTGAACGTGTTCGTTCCTAGCACTGGAGTTGCCGCAGAAGCCTGCGGCGGGGGCGACTCGGGCTTGGGTTTGAGGGTAGCCGGTACCCGCCTTTGTTCCACCAAAGCATCAAAGGTCGCTTCAGTTCCCTCTAGTTTGCTGATAAAAAGTGTTAAAGCCAGCGCCTTATTGCCCATATCCAGCAGTTCAATCACTCGCTTATTCCAATCCTGAGCGAATGTTTCGTGCTGGAGGCAGGCCTCTGAGGGCGCCTCTCTTTCTGCTAATCCACGTAAAGGAACAAGCAGTATTTCATTTATTTTATTGTTCTCTTCACTAACAACCAATACGCATTGTGCTCGGGTGTACGCCGTATATATTTGACTCAAACCTGGTGCAAAACGCTCATCACCACACCCTTGTTTAGGTCGATGTTGAGGCTCCTTCTGGACCACCAACTCTTGCAACCGGGCGTTTGCTTCTCTAAATAATGTAGGCTTATAAAGTTTATAGGCTACGACCACAGGAAACTCCAGCCCTTTAATGGTCTCAGGCGTGAACACTAATGGCGTTTCAAAAAGGCTTCTCGCCGCTTCAAGATGCTTAGGCGTTGTCACAATCGCACAGTGCGACTGACCTATCTGTGTATTAAGCCAAGCATTATCCCTCACCTGGTCCGGCTCAATAAGAAATACGTGCCCCAGTCCACCATCACTAGGAGCTCGATCAATTCGAGTTGGTGCGTACTGATCCCCCGTCCCTCCTTGTAACTTATGCTTTAATAAAAGAACTTGATTCGCCACCGTAACAATCTGCTCGGGACAGCGATGCGTCAAATTCAGCTGGATATGGCTTTCCCCTTTTATCTCAAATTGCTTCAACACAAAAGCACGGGGCGTACGGCGGTCATGTATACTTTGATGGCCATCCATGCAAAATACGGCTGACCCGTGAGCCAAACGGCCCAATTGAATTAACTGCAAATGCGAAAAATCTTGCGCCTCATCCACCACAACCATACTGTAGTGATTTTTAGGGGTAAACGAATGAAATGCCGGTTGGATTTGACCCACGTCTTTTAAATGCTTTAGATAAGCTTGATAGATTGCATACGTCATTTCTTTTTCTCTTGGATCTTCTGGAGACAGGAGAGATTCGCGCTTACCTAAGCTCAAATAATCCTTTTGACTACTACAGCCTGATAGAATACGAAACTCTTGGTATGCACTTTCCTCATCAAGAAACGTGAAATCTTGCTGCTTGGCCTTAGTCTCTCTCTTCCTTCCCGTGGTAACGAATTGATACCAAGAGGTAAATTCAGGTCGACCAACAAACTTCAATAGCGGGCTAGTCGTATCCTCCCTCAACTCTCGATGCAGCAGTTCATCGTAGGTCAAAAAAAGAACTCCTTCAGCACGCTCACCCGACAAAGGAAGCTCCATCCACGACCTGTGCATCGAATCAACCAAAGCCTTTGATTGGCTCACGTAAACGATAGGCGCTAGATCGCCATCATCACGCATGTCACGCGCGACGCAACGCCTGCTGCACCAGGACGACAACAAGGATAACGCCGCACAACTCTTCCCTGAGCCCGCTCCACCACTGATTAACGCCGGAAGACGCACCTGCATTACAGCTTGCTGCTCTAAGCTCAGTTCGATTAGCTTCTGATTGTGGTAATCCATGACCTGCCAATCTATCTCCTGCGTCTCGTCATCACCAACCGGTAGTACAGGACGTTCGCTAGTCTCTTCAAACACTATCGACGTTTCGGAATGCTCCGGCTGATTCAGGTAGCGCTTGAGCACCGAAGATTGCAAAAATCGGCTCCTTTCGTATTTATGCGTTGGTAAATAGTCTAAAACAACTAGGCGTAAAGCCCCTCCGATAGGGTGCATTGCAAATAATAAACGCTTTTTTTTACTCAGTCTAAAACTAAAAACATCATGACCTTTAAGTTTTTCCAACTGACTGTCTGTATAGGTTCCACGCAATAAGCTATTAATTGCTTCCTTGTGCGCTTGTATAAGAGAAGGGGCTCCTATTGCTCCTCTTAGAAAATATAATTTCGGCATTTATTTCTCGCTCTTCTCGACTAAAATCATAGTGATTGTATCATTATTGGCGTGTTTGTCAAGAAAAATGTCTACTCATCCCTGGTGAATACGGGTTTTTGAATTGTTGTATTTAACAATATTGTATTATTATGAGGTGATGATAGATCAGAACAGCCTACCACTCTTTTAAGGAGTTTTTATGCCGCGATTTCTAAAACTACTACTGGTAATAATGACCGCTTTTTCCAGCACCAGCGAGGCGCGGGGAACGTCTTGTACGGATCACTGTGTTACGCCCTTTGACACCTTAATTGGTACTTCTTTCTTGACAAAAGCCTACAGTAACTGCCGTGGGGACTGCGTCAAAAATGAGAATAACTTTGTGACGAAGCCTTTGACCTTTCAAAAAATATTCACTGGCATGCGGTGGCAGTGTGTGGAGTATACTCGCCGATGGCTCATTGAAAATCGTGGGATTACCTTTGCAGACATCAAATATGCTTATCATATCTGGGATTTAAAATACGGAGAAAATATCGAAACCAGGCAACCGGTGCCGATGCAGCGCTTTAAAAACACCATCGCAACGGATGCACCACAAGTCGGTGATTTATTGATTTACAGTAAAGCACTCGCCATCACCGGCCATGTCGCCGTTATCGTCAGTGTGGATGCGGATACGGTAACAATTGCTGAACAAAATTACTTTAACCGCCAGTGGGAAGGAAAAGAGTACGCTCGCCGTCTGTTGCTCGACAAAGACCAAAAAGGCCGTTATCGTATTTTTGATGATTCGTTGATTGGGTGGGTTCGGTTTGAGGCATATGCTC